>CALAEK010000119.1 GCA_937890925.1 uncultured Riemerella sp. | reverse complement strand
ATGCCAGATGCTGATTTAGATAAAGCTGTAGAAACTGCTGTGAATGGCAGACTATGGAATGCAGGGCAGGTGTGCGTTTCTCCAAAGAGAGTTATCGTTCCAGAAAGCCTTTATCCAGCATTCCTTGAAAAAGCTACACAGCTATTTGGAAATGCTAAAGTGGGAGATCCTCTTGATCCAGAAACTCAGTTGGCACCTCTAAGTAGTGTGAAGGCAAGAGAAGATGTTTTATCTCAAGTAGAAAAAGCCGTAGCACAAGGAGCAAAACTAGTGACGGGAGGTAAAAAAATAGAAGGTCCAGGAGCATTTATGCAGCCTACTATTTTGACAGATATCAAGAAAGGAATGGACGCTTATTCAGATGAAATATTTGGGCCAGTGCTGATGATTTATTCTGTGAAAAATATGGACGAAGCCGTAGATTTGGCTAATGATACTAAATACGGTCTTGGTGGAACGGTTTTCGGAACGGATGTAGAGGAAGCAGTGAAAATCGCACGAAGAATAGATACGGGAATGGTCTATATAAACCATGTGACAGGGATTTCGCCAGAACTTCCATTCGGAGGAACCAAAAACTCTGGATATGGTAGAGAGCAGTCCATAGAGGGAATATATGAGTTCGTTAATTCTAAACTAATCAGGGTAACTACTCCTGATGTAGATTATTAATATTATGCAAAATTTAAAAGGAAAAACAGCCCTCGTAACAGGTGGAGGGCGAGGATTAGGTAAAGCCGTAGCTTTGGCTTTGGCGGCAGAAGGTGTAAATGTAGCCATTACGGGTAGAAATGAAAACAATCTAAAATCCGTAGCTGCGGAGATAGAGAGCAAAGGTGTGAAATCATCTTATTCAGTTTTTGATGTAACTGATAAAAAGCAAGTTTTTGCTTCGTTAGAAAAATTACAAAATGATTTCGGAAAGTTTGATATTCTTATCAATAATGCTGGAATAGCGGCTTTCGGAGGAATTTTAGAAATGGATGATGAGCAGTGGGAAGACATCGTGAAGACCAATCTTTTTGGGCCTTACTATGTGGTGAAAGCTGTGGTGCCAGGGATGGTGGAGAAAAAATCAGGTGATGTGGTGAATATTTCTTCAACAGCAGGTCTGAAAGGAAATGCACTTACTTCGGCATATTCTGCATCTAAATTTGGATTGATAGGAATGTCTGAATCTATGATGTTTGAACTTCGTAAGCAGAACATTCGTGTGACGACTCTTACGCCAAGTACGATTTCAACGGATATGGCTAAAACAGACCTGAAAATCACGGATGGAAACCCTGAAAAGGTGCTTCAGCCAGAGGATTTCGCAGAACTGGTGGTAGATTTATTGAAACTAAACAAGAGAGCAATGCTGGCTTCGGCGGCACTTTGGTCTACAAATCCATAAAAATTACTTTTTTTAACCATATTAAAAGAGACTTTGGCTTATCTTTGCCAAAGTCTTTTTATTTAAATAACAGCATGAAAATATTGGTGTTTGATAACTATGATAGTTTCACTTACAATTTGGTTCAGATGGTGGAGCAGATAGTAGGGAAGGAGTTTGTCTATGTTTTTAAAAATGATGAAATTTCACTGGAAGAAGTAGAAAAATATGATAAAATTATCCTTTCTCCAGGACCAGGCGTGCCTAGTGAAGCAGGAATTTTGCTGGATGTGATAAAGGAATTTGCGCCAAAGAAACCTATTTTAGGCGTTTGCCTTGGTTTACAGGCGATTGCAGAGGCGTTTGGCGGAAAGCTGATTAACTTGAATAATGTCTATCACGGCGTTGGGATTTCAACGGCTATCATTGAAGATAATGCTAAGATATTCAGAGGTTTGCCTTCTGAAATCATTACAGGAAGATACCACTCTTGGGCGGTGGATTCTCATGATTTCCCTGAAGAGTTACAAATCACGGCTGTGGATGAACAGGGCATCATCATGGCATTACAGCATAGAAAATACGATGTCCATGCAGTGCAGTTTCACCCAGAAAGTGTATTGACACCTTGTGGGGAGAAGATTTTGGAGAATTTTTTAAAGGATTAAAAATTTTTTAAGCCATCATTATAAGGCTTAGGGCCATAATAGCCATACCAAAAATCAAACCATAAATGGAAAGATGATGTTCTCCAAATGCATGGGTAGCAGGCAATAGCTCATCAAGAGATATAAAAACCATAATTCCAGCTACTATGGCAAATATCTGCCCCATCAAAACAGGAGTAATAAATGGCATTAAAACAAGATATGCAGCAATAGCTCCGATAGGTTCTGCTAGACCAGAGAACAAGGACATCAGAAATGCTTTTTTCTTGTTTTTAGTTACTTGGTAGATGGGGACAGCTACTGCTATGCCTTCGGGGATGTTATGGATGGCTACAGCAGTTGCAATGGCTATACCTAATGTGGGATTTTCAACTCCTGCAATGAGGGTGGCTATCCCCTCAGGAAAGTTATGAATAGCGATTGCAAATGATGTCAAAATCCCCATCCGCATTAGCTTAGAACCTTTTTTTATCGGTTTTTCCATATTTTCTAAGTGTTGAATTTCATGAGGATTTTCAAATGAGGGAATTAAACGGTCTATAATGCCAATGAATAAAATTCCGCCAAAGAAACATAACCACATGGTTAGCAATCCTTTTGTATTTCCCATCTCTTCGGTAAGGATTTCTCTGGACTGAACTAAAAACTCTGCAAAGGATACCAAAATCATCACTCCAGCGGAAAGCCCCAAGGAAAAAGATAATAATTTTTTGTTTGTCTGCTGAGTGAAAAAGACAATCAGCCCCCCAATTCCAGTGGATAATCCTGCAAATAAAGTCAATAAAAATGCGATAAAAATATGCTGTTCCAAAATACTAATTATTTATATCACAAATCTAAAAAATAAAGGTAAGAATAACTAGCACTAAGATAAATATTTTAAAAATTCCCAGAATTTTCTGTTTTTCAGGTAGTTGAGTGAATTTTCGTTACAGTAGGCCTCTTGTTCAAAACTGATTTTTTCATACGCCATTTCTCCATTTCTCAGTTTGATATACCAATATAAAAACTCAGCGAGATACCAAAGGTAAAATAGAATAATGCCCATTTCCAGCTGCTGCCGAAGGTGTATTTTTTCGTGGTTGATAAGGGTGTGGTTATTTTTCAGCCTTTTATCTTTTAAAATAATAAAGGGAAAAATAGCAATTCCTAAAATTTTTGTATTTTTGAGCAAAGTTTGGCACACTATTATCATTTAACAAAAATAAAATAAATTTTGTATAACACTAAAAAATAAAGATATGAGCAGAATAAAGTATTTATTTCTATCAGTAGGGATGGGGATTCTGATAGCATCCTGCAGTCCATTTAGAGTAGTGTCAGATTATGACCCAAAGGCTAACTTTTCTGAGTACAAAACTTATTCTGTAAACTTGGAAGAGCTGAAACTGAATGATATAGACCAAAGCAGAGTGACTGATGAATTACAGAAACAACTAGCAGAGAAGGGATTATCCCAAAGTAATGAAGCGGTAGATTTGGTGATTCAGGTCAAGGCAAATCACAAGTTGGTAAGAGATACCTATGTGACGCCTAATGTGTATTTGGGAGGCTGGGGCAGTTGGCTCGGCTGGGGAATGGGCATAGGAAGAACTTACACTAATGAATACAACCAAGGAGGACTAGTTTTTAATTTTATGGATGCAAAGACAGGGAAGCTCGTTTGGCAGGGAAAAGGAAGTGGAATCAATGTAGATTCACCGAAGTCAAAACAAAAGCAAATTCCAGAAATTATCGCGGAAATATTGAAAAATTATCCACCGAAGAAATAATAACAATCATTTTTAAAACGAGAGAGGCTGTCCCACGGGATGGCTTTTTTATTGATAAAATTCATCTTTCTGTTCTGATGGAAATTGTGTACATTCGCAAGAAAAAAATTATGCGAAAAATTTTATTTACATTCTTGATTTTCTGCGGTGTTTTCACTGCTTTTTCACAATCGCGAGATTTATTTGCTTTAGCCAAAGGAAATTATCTAGGGTTCAATGCATTATTTGACCAAGATGAAAATCTCTATGGATATGTGGCGATCTATGGCTATGGCAAGTCTGGTGATAAAACGAAAAAATTTGAATATGTCTTTTTGGATAAAAACTTAAATCCAGTTGCCAATAAAGAGTTTGAAGGAGATATCACAGCGGCAAACTATTTCGGGGCAATTGATTTTAGAGGAAATCTGGTTCTTTATCCAAGAGCGGATTATGATGCAGTAAAGGGAAGAGACTTCTTCTATCCGCGCACAATGGAGGTGAATCTAAAGGATAACACCATCAAACAAAAAGTATATTATGAATATGAGAATAATGCTTTCAAGGAAGTAACTGAACCAGAAAATGTACGAAACCAAAGAAAAGAAGAAAGAAAAGAGCGAAGAGAAAAAGGATTTCTTTATGTATCTGGTGTTTATGAAATAAAGGAAGGAGGGTTCATCGTTACAGAATATGATGACTACGAAACTTACGGCAAAAATCATAGCTTAAAAAGATATGATGACAATAAAAAACTGCTTTGGGAATACAAATACAATACGGATGGAACTGAAAGAAAGTATGAAGCCATCAGAATCATTGAAAAAGATGATAAACACATCTACACCATTCTAAAATTAAAGAACAAGAAGGAATTTTCTTATTTCTTCCAAGTGCTGGACATAAAGACAGGAAGTATAAAAGCCAAAACACCGATTACAGGCTTGAATGAACAGACTATGGATGAAATTACTTCTCTATATTCTAGTGGAAGATTGGTGGATAATGATAAAACATTTGATGATAAAATAATCATCTCTGGAAGGCTTTATGAAAAGGAAAAAGCGCTATTGTCTGTGGGATTGACAAGGCTTGTTTTAGATAAACGAACCTTTGGAGTAGATGTTAAAAACATTTATTTCATAGACTTTAAGCCATTTATACAAAAAATCAATAAATTCAGCCATGTCGGAATGGGATATTATCTTTTGGAAAGAGACTTTTTCTTCCTAAAAGACGGCAGTGTAGGGATTTTATTTGAAAAATGGAGGCCTGAGGGAGCTTATTCTGCTTCAGCGACAAAAGATATGGTGTATGCCTTTACAGATAAGGATTTTAAGCTGAAAGAAGTGAGAGTTTTTGAAAAAGATAAAACCAAATGGAGCATAAATGCTGACTATCTTTTCTCTCAATATCTAAACGGCGGCAAAGATGTGGCGTTTTTCTTCAGAGACTTTAAAAAAGATAAAGAAACGAAGGAAAAGAACTGGAATTTGTACATCAATACGCTTATCGATGGTAAATTCAATCAAGAAAATGTAAAAATTTCCGAGAAAGACAACTATTTTGTAGTGCCTTACATTGGGAAAGAAGGCTATATTCTCCTCCGTGAATACAATGAGAAAGAAAAATTCAATAAAATCCGTTTGGAGAGATTAAATTTTTAACAAAAAAAGGGGCTTCTAAGAAGCTCCTTTTTTATTATAGTAGTCTGCGATATTCTTGATTTCTGCTAAATTTAGATTCCACATAAAACTCAAAAACTGCTGATAGCTTTCGCTCTGTTCTTTGGGTTCTATTCTGTCCAGATAGCGGTTTAGGTTGTAATTTTTTCGTGCAGTGTAGATTTGCTCAAACAATTTCCCAAGCCATTCGTGATAGTAGTTTTCCTCCTCTTTGTCTTGTAAAAACTGCATAGCGGCGTAGATTCCTCGTCCGTATTGTTCGGAATGCCATAGGTTGGGCAGGACTTCCATTCGGGCTGTATTTTTGAGTTTAGTAAATTCTTCATCGCCTTTTTTTGCCTCTTTTTTGTTTTTAAGTTCAGCAAATTGTTTCGTGATAAATTCCATCCTTTGGGCTAATTCAGGGTGCGTGGAGAGAGAATCTTTGTTTAATTTTACCTTGTAATGGTCATAGTTATAGTTCCCAAAATCTTCCCTTGTCATCCAGCTGTCTTTGAAGGGCTGGTTGGGCAGGTTGTAGAGTTTTTTGTAAGTTTCTATTTTTAGTTCTCGCGGCGAAATCGTGTCATATTTGCTGAGGTTGCTCAGAGTGTTGTAGAATTCGGTGTTTTCGTAGTCAGAATTTCGGAAAAGAACATATCCCAACGAGTCGGCTTCTACTTCTCTTTTTCGTTTGATTTCGCGCTTTTTGTAGAGATTATCTTTTACGATATCAAAGGCTTTTTTGGATTTATTTACCGATACTTTTTTCAGGTTTTCCATTATGGAGCGGCTGTCTTTGTCCTCATTGATTTCATTGACCAAAGATTTCAGCGTGTGGTCTAGTAAGTAATGGGCGAGTTCGTGGCTGAGGACGCTCGCTACTTGCGCTTCATTGTCCAGCACATTAAAAAGTCCCATATTTACCACGAAAGTCCCATCGCCAAGGCAGAAGGCGTTCGGAGTGTTGTTTTTAGCAACTAGAATGTTCAGATTGTCAGGGACTTGTGGATTTTTCTTTTTTAGGTTTAATAGGATTTTTTCCAGCTTAATTTTAAAATTAGAATTAAAGGAATAGTCCTTGTCTTTAATCTCTTTCTCAAAATCTTTGTAAAACTCTCGGTAGAATTTTTCCAGTTCTTTTCCCGTTTTTCCTGTGTATCTGGATTTTAGGGATTTTATCAGGGCTTCGTTTTTGGTTTTCAGCTGGTTTAGAAATTCTTTTCTCTGCGCATAGTCTGCCGTGTCTATCGGTTTATATTGTGCGAAAGTGTGCATAAACACAAAGAAAAAAACAAAATGTAGTAGTCTAAATCTCATTTTATTATATTTTGATGGACACAAATTTACATCTTTTTTAGTAAGAAAAGAGAAAGAAAGTCTTTCTTAAAATTAACTTTAAAAAATATAGTTTCAAAATAATTTACCTCTCTTTTTTCTTTTCAATAGCAATAATATACAAAATACTGTAGTAGAATACATTAGCCTATATAATTCATTCCAAATATATAATTCATTCCAAACAGGAATATTTAATAGGTAAATAAAAATGGTGTAAGTATATAAAAATGAAATGGATAGAATAAACAATATTACATAATAAGAATTCTTATATTTCAAATATAAAATAGAATTTATAATAAAAGGTATCCCCCAAAAACAATCTTATGGAAAAAGTGGAGAATATCGGACTCGAACCGATGACCCCCTGCGTAGATCGTCGGCAGCGTCAGATGTGTATAAGAGACAGCTTTAATATATTTAAAACATTCCCATTTCCCGTTTTCCCATTCCCTTATAAATGGTGGAGTTTGTTCAATATCAATATAATAAGAAGTATAATAAATACCTATTATATCGCAGAGAAGCCAAACAAATCCAGCAATGAAAACCTGAATGATAAATAGAATTAAATTATTTTTTAGAAAATGTAGTAGTTTAAATTTCATTTCATTATATTTTAATGGATACAAATTTACATCTTTTTTAGTAAGAAATAAAACCTTGAAAATTCTTTAAAACTGAAAATGATCAATGAATTTTCTCATCTGAAATCCTATCCATACGCCGAGGGAATTAAGCGCCAAATCATCAATATCAAAAACACCGAGCCTTGTGAGGTATTGTAGGGCTTCCACGATGATTAAAGTCGATAAAAAATCAACAATAAGTTTTTTAAAACTAAAATATTTCGCATTCAGCCAGCCTAAAAATCCAAAAGGAATGAACATGATGATATTTCCAAAAAGATTGATGATGATACTTTCCCAAGAAGTGGTATTTTGAACAAAAAGAATCGTGGAAACAAATGGTAAAAGCCTTACAATATTGGTTTCGTGCTGTTCCCTTCCAAATCCGAGGAACATCAGATACAGCAGAAAAATAGTGTAAGGAAGGATGAAAATGCGATAAATTTTCCTAAAAATCATACAAAAACCGAGATTTTAGCAAAAATAAGTATTTTTGCCCTTGAAATTATAAAGTATGAAAAATCTTTTTTGCGCGGTTTTGTCGGGCATATTGCTGTCGGTTTCGTGGCCTACTTATGGCATTCCGTTTTTTATTTTTGTGGCGTTTGTTCCTTTGTTATTCGTGGAAGAAAACATTTCTCAATCGGATATAAAAAGAAAAGGCTGGGCAGTTTTTGGCTGTTCGTATCTTGCTTTTATCATTTGGAATGTTATAACCACAGGCTGGCTTTATAATTCACAAAGTCCAGATGGCAGTCCTGCTCTCATGGCGGTGGTTTTCCCAGTTTTGGTCAATTCCCTGCTGATGTCCACGGCTTTTCAGCTTTATCATTGGTATAAAAAAGGCAAAAAACTCCCTTTGGGACTGGCTTTTTTCGTGTTTGTATGGATGAGTTTTGAATATTTCCATATGGCGTGGGAGTTTACTTGGCCTTGGCTGAATCTCGGAAACTCCTTTGCAGACTATCCTCAGTTCATACAGTGGTATGACACCTTGGGCGCTACGGGAGGAAGTTTCTGGATTTTAACACTCAATGCCTTGATTTTTTATATTCTTAAAATATGGTGGACAGAGAAAAGATTTTTGGTTAAAACCTCTGTCGCGGTTTTGGGGCTGATTGTTTTGCCGATGATGATTTCTTTATTTAAATATCATCAGTTTGATGAAAAACCAATCGGAAAAGTCCGTGTTATGATGCTTCAGCCGAATTTAGACCCTTATCACGAAAAATACCAAAAAGACAGCCTTCAGATAGTGCAGGAGCTTTTTTCTTTGGCAGAAAACTCCTCTAAAATAGATTTTTATCTCTCGCCTGAGACTTCTTTCCCTGGCTATGGCGGGCTTTCCGAGAAGGGGCTTCATAATAGCCAGTCTATCCACATGGTGGAGAGTTTCCTGAAAACTCATCCGAAGTCAGTTTTTATGGGCGGAGTTTCTACTCATAAGATTTATAATAATGATGAAGAAAAGCCAGGAAGTGCTACTTTTTATGATAGGCAGGGGTTCTGGGCGGATAGTTTTAATTCAGCATTGCAGATTGTTCCAGAGGAAGAAATTCAGATTTATCACAAAGGAAAACTCGTGCCAGGTGTGGAAATTTTCCCTTATATGAATGTCCTTAAACCTATTTTGGGCGATGCTATGCTGAATTTCGGTGGGACAATTGCTTCACTCGGAACGGACAAAGAGCGAAAAGTTTTTACAAATCCTTACAACAAAGGGAAAATCGCTCCCATCATCTGTTACGAAAGTATTTATGGCGAATTTGTGACCGATTATGTGAAAAACGGCGCAAACTTCCTCGGTGTCATCACCAATGACTCTTGGTGGGGTGCATCACAGGGGCATCAGCAGCTTTTGGCGTATGCCAGACTTCGTGCCATAGAAAACCGCAGGGAAGTTGCCCGCTCGGCTAATGGTGGGATTTCTGCGCATATCAATGCCTGTGGTGACATTCTCGCACATACGCTTTACAATGAGAAAAATGCACTGACAGCCGATGTTCAGCTGTACGAAAAAGAAACTATTTACAGTAGGATAGGAGATTTGTTGTCTAAAATTTCTATTGTGATGATGTTCAGTATGTTTATATTATCAATTTTTAGAAAAATTAAAAAATAATAGTAATAAAAATTTGCGAGTTCGAAAAAAAAGCTGTTATTTTGCAAAATTATAAAGTAGAAATAATTATTAGAGCATATAGATATGTCAAGAATTTGTCAAATTACAGGGAAGCGTGCAATGGTAGGAAACCATGTGTCTCACGCTAACAACAAGACGAAAAGAAGGTTCGAAATCAACCTTCTTGAGAAGAAGTTTTACCTTCCAGAGCAGGATAGACACATCACATTGAGAGTGTCTGCTCACGGATTGAGAGTTATTAACAAGATTGGGATCGAAGAAGCTTTAGAAAGAGCTGTTAGAAATGGATTTATTAAATAATTAAGAAAATGGCAAAGAAAGGAAACAGAGTTCAAGTTATTCTTGAGTGCACAGAACATAAAGAGAGCGGTATGCCTGGAATGAGCAGATATATCACTACAAAAAACAAGAAGAACACTACTGAGAGATTGGAGCTTAAGAAATACAATCCAGTTCTAAAGAAATATACAGTTCATAAGGAGATTAAATAACTATAAAGATTATTAGCGATGGCAAAAAAAGTAGTAGCGTCCCTAAAAGATGGTTCATCTAAAAAGATGACAAAAGTAGTAAAAATGGTAAAATCTCCTAAAACTGGAGCTTACATTTTTGAAGAAAAAGTAATGAATGCAGACGAAGTAGATGCTTATTTGAAAAAATAAACATCGTTTCTGCAAAAGAAATATAAAACTACCCAAAATTTTCTGGGTAGTTTTTGTTTTTATTAAACCTAAAAATACTTACATTTGGAGAAATAATTTTGAATTTAAAAAATAGAAGATGAGTTGGTTTAAAAATATTTTTAAGAAAGAAGAAAAAGAAACGCTGGATAAAGGTTTAGAAAAGTCCAGACAAGGTTTTTTTGATAAAATTACCAAAGCTGTCATAGGAAAATCCAAGGTGGATGATGAGGTTTTGGATGATTTGGAGGAAATCCTCATCGCATCAGATGTAGGAGCGGCTACGACTATCAAAATTATTCAAAGAATAGAGGAGAGGGCAGCCAGAGACAAATATGTAAATACGGCTGAACTTGATAAAATCCTAAGGGAAGAAATCTCTGCTCTTCTGCTGGAAAATCCACATTCTAAGACAGGAAATATCGATGAAACCAAGAAACCATATGTTATCATGGTAGTCGGTGTGAATGGTGTAGGGAAGACGACTACGATAGGAAAATTAGCCCATCAGTTCAAAACCCAAGGGAAAAAAGTGGTGCTGGGTGCGGCAGATACTTTCCGTGCGGCGGCAGTAGACCAGCTTGTAATCTGGAGTGAGAGAGTAGGCGTTCCTATTGTAAAACAAGGAATGGGGAGTGACCCTGCTTCTGTGGCGTTTGATACATTGCAGTCGGCTGTTGCACAGAATGCAGATGTAGTTATTATAGACACGGCGGGAAGGCTTCATAATAAAATCAATCTGATGAACGAGCTTTCTAAAATCAAACGAGTGATGCAGAAAATCGTTCCAGATGCTCCGCACGAGGTGCTTTTGGTTTTGGATGGTTCTACAGGGCAGAATGCTTTTGAACAGGCGAAGCAGTTTACAGCGGCGACAGAAGTAAATGCACTTGCTGTGACCAAACTTGATGGAACAGCGAAAGGCGGTGTGGTTATTGGGATTTCAGACCAGTTCCAAATTCCTGTGAAATACATCGGCGTGGGCGAAGGAATGGAGGATTTACAGTTGTTCAACGGAGAAGAATTTGTGGATTCCTTTTTCAAGAAAGAGAGATAATGTCCAGAGCTTTGCTTTTTATCAATGGTGAGCCTCCCAAAACACTGCCTTCGTTGGCTGATTATCAGCTGATAGCGTGTACGGATGGGGCTTTTCATTATTTAAAGGAGAAAAATTTCCCATTGGAGAGACTGACCTTTATTTCAGGGGATTTTGATTCTCACACGGGAGCGGATGAGGCTATTTATAAGGGTAAATTTGTCCACACACCAGACCAAAATAAAACAGATTTTCATAAAGCGCTGGAAATCATCGTAGAAAAAGGAATAAAAAAAGTGGATGTTTATGGAGCAAGCGGGCGCGAGCAAGACCACTTTTTGGGGAATATTCATACGGCTTATTTGTTTAGGGAAAAACTGGAAATTAGTTTTTTTGATGATTATTCCACATATTTTTTTATTCCAAATGATTTTACTATTCGGAAAGTAAAAGGCAAAATAGTTTCGCTGCTTCCTTTTCCAGTGGCTGAAAATATCTTTACCCAAGGGCTTCACTGGGAGCTGAGGGGAGAGAGCCTTTCACTGATGGAGAGAATAGGCACGAGAAACAGGGCAGATACCGATGAAATATCGATAAAATACGATAAAGGCAGTTTACTTTTGTTTATAGAAAATTAAAAATTATGAGAAATATTATTGTTTTTATTTTGTTGTTTTTATCCGCTCAGTTCGCAGCTCAGCCTGGGGGAGGAGGCGGATTGCGTGTGTTGAATGTATATGATGAACACAAACAGCCTATTGATGTTGAACAATTAAAAGTAAAGCTTTTAAAACTGAACAGAGTGGCGAATATCGTTGCTGAGGAAGATTTTTATGTAGGAAGAAATGAGGAAAAAATGATAGTTATACCTCCTTCCAATCATTTTTCAAAGACTCAAGGGCTTGTTATTACCTATAAGAATAAAACTTATCGCATTGATTTTGAAAATGTTAGAGGTATGAATGGCGCTGGCCGTGTAGAAGAAATAGATTCTTTGGTACTGTTCAAACCTTATATACTGAGTAAACGCTTTTATGACTACCAAAGTCTCGGCATGGAAGAGTTTAATAAATACTACATATTACGCGAAATAGCTGATAAGTATCTGGATTGGGGAGTTACACCTGAAACCTATAAACGGCTCTCGGCTATCGACCTGATGTATGACTCTCCTGAGTATGCCAACAATCGTAAGCCCAAGCCTTGGATGAAGAGTTTCAAGCAACTTAATGTTGATTACAGAGATAGCAATACGCACAGCAAGGAGGAATATACTGATTATCTGAAAAGAATAGATGAAATGATATCCAAATATGGGGATTTAGAACCTTTTGTGGTACTCAAAATGCGCTTTTTGTACGAAGGAGCTCATTATAAGGAGTTTATATCCTACTATGAAAAGAAACCTGCTGGATATAGGGATTTTTCTGGAAGAGCCATACAAGCCTATTGCTACCTAAAAGAATATGATAAAGCCATTGCTTTGGCTAAAGAGAGGGCGTCAGAGGAAAAAAGAAAATCCGAAGAATATTTCTGGAAGTTTGTTTATATATCGTATAATTTTGATTGGCTTTTTATAAAATCATACTATAAAAATGAATCTATAAAAAACGAGTTAGAATCCTTTGTCAGTGGAATTGATTTGGACAAAGATGACAGAAACCATTTAACAATTTTGAAAAGATTTGAAGAACTGAAACGCTACGACAGCTATAGAGAAAAGAAAAAACTCACTGACAAAGAGAAAGAACAGAAAAAATGCGTGGAAGCCAATCTGCTGAAGGTATTTAAAAAAGGTTGCATTTTGTGTAATGATTTTGAGGATTGTCTTAAGGATTAATATAAATATGGTATCTTTGCAGAATAGAAAATTAAAAAGAATTTATGTCAAATATTTTAGCCATAGTAGGGCGACCTAATGTAGGAAAATCCACTTTGTTTAATCGTCTTTTGGAGCGCAGGGAGGCCATCGTAGACAGCACTGCGGGGGTTACCAGAGACCGCCATTACGGAAAAAGCGACTGGAACGGCGTGGAATTTACCGTTATAGACACGGGAGGATATGATGTGGGAAGTGATGATATCTTCGAGGAAGAAATCAGAAAACAAGTGCAGCTGGCAGTGGATGAGGCGACTTCTATCGTTTTCATGGTCAATGTAGAAGAAGGTCTGACCGATACCGACCAAGAAATTTATCAGCTCCTTAGAAAAGCAAACAAACCGCTGTATGTGGTTGTAAATAAAGTAGATTCTGCAAAGGAGCTTCTTCCTGCTACGGAATTTTATCAACTTGGAATAGAAAAATATTATACGCTTTCTTCTGCTACGGGAAGCGGAACAGGAGAGCTGCTGGATGATATTGTTAAAGATTTTCCTACTACGGAATATGTAGATGTGTTTGAAGGACTTCCGAGAATAACCATCGCTGGGCGACCTAATGTAGGGAAATCTACACTGACTAACGCTCTACTAGGCGATGAAAGAAACATCGTAACGGATATCGCAGGAACTACGCGAGACAGCATAGAGACGGTTTATAATAAATTTGGGCACGAGTTTATTTTGGTGGATACGGCAGGAATGCGTAAAAAATCCAAAGTAAATGAGGATTTGGAGTTTTATTCCGTGATGCGTTCCATCAGAGCGATAGAAAATTCTGATGTGGTTATCCTGATGATAGATGCTACCAAAGGCTGGGAAAGCCAAGATATGAACATCTTTGGGATAGCACAGAAAAACCGAAAAGGAATAGTAATTTTGGTGAATAAATGGGATTTGGTAGAAAAAGAAACCAATACCATGAAGCAGTTTGAAAGCCAAATTCGTGAGAAAATAGCTTTGTTCAGTGATGTGCCTATTTTGTTTATCTCGGCATTGACAAAACAAAGAATCCTGAAAGCTGTGGAAACCGCTGTGGAAGTCTATGAAAATCGTAAAAAACGAATTAAGACAAGTAAGCTGAACGAAATCATGCTTCCTATCATAGAAAACACGCCGCCGCCAGCTCTGAAAGGGAAATACATCAAAATAAAATACTGCACACAGCTGCCTACGGTGACGCCGCAGTTTGCGTTTTTCTGTAACCTGCCGCAGTATGTGAAAGAACCTTATAAAAGGTTTATAGAAAACCAATTGCGTAAGAATTTTGATTTTACTGGAGTGCCTATTGAGGTTTATTTCAGACAAAAATAGTTTTCGTCCTCTTCCTTTTGTATAAGGAGGGGGATATTTTTAATAATATAGAAAAAATTAAACAATTATGATGCATATACTTTCTAACGAGGTTTCGCTGGTTAATTCTTGGATAAATGAACTGAGAAATGTAGAAGTTCAGACCGATAGGATGAAATTCCGTAGAAATATGGAAAGAATAGGCGAAATCGCAGCCTTTGAAATTAGTAAAAAAATGGATTACAAAGAGATGGAAATCACCACGCCTTTGGATAAAATCAAAGTGAAAGAAATCGCTGTGCAGCCTGTAATTACTACAATTTTGAGAGCTGGAGTTCCGCTGTTTCAAGGAGTTTTGAACTATTTTGACAAGGCGGACTGCGGTTTTGTGGCGGCGTATAGAAAACACGATATGAATGATTATTTTTCCATCAAACAAGATTACCTTACTTGCCCTAATATAGAGGGAAGACCGCTCATCGTGGCAGATCCTATGCTGGCTACTGGTGCCAGTTTGATAGAAGCACTGAAAGACCTGCTTACTCACGGAAAGCCTTCGCAGATACACATTGTGGCGGCTATTGCTAGCAGACAAGGAGCAGAAGCCATCAGAACGGCTTACCCAGAAGCGCAGATTTGGATAGGAACGATAGATGAGGAGCTGACTTCCAAGGGCTACATTACGCCAGGGCTGGGCGATGCGGGAGACCTTAGTTTTGGGGAGAAATTACAAAATTAAAAACGAAAGAGACTGGATATCAGTCTCTCTTTTTTTGTTTTTAAAATTTAAATATAAATAAAAACCACACCAATACCAAAGTACCGATGTGGTAAAAACTATAATTGATAAAAAGATGTCTAGTTGTACCCAGCTTCATTCATATCGTCATTATTTTGATCTTGTCGCTCAGGTTTTCTCTGTGGTTTGCTTTCTGTGGCATTTCCACTTTTGAATCTGTAAGAGAACGAAAGCAAGAACTGTCTTGGCATCATCTGCATTTCATTATATCTTGTGAAAGTATCTGAGTCTGTGTAAGTTCTTCTCTTTCTGGAGTTGAAAACATCTTGAACACTGAAACTGATGGTTCCTGTATTATTCCAGATATTCTTGCTGATACCGATGTTTAGAGAATAGGTGTCCTTTTTCTCTGTATTATAATCTCTATGTCCGCTGCGGAAATCTCCCTGAAGCTGTAAATTCGTAGTTTTATTGATTTTAAACGCTGAGGTAAGTTTTGCTTTTAGGTTATTTCCTTCGTTTATAATCGTAGAGTTATTATAAGTCATTTCGTTTTTGTATCGGTAAAGATTGACATTACCATACACTCTAAACCAGCTGGTAGGGCTTACGCTGTAGCTAAGGTCTAGACCATATCTATCCTCTGTTCCTAAATTGAAAGGTCTGGAAAGGATGTACTCTGTCGGCTGTCCTGTGATAGGATGGATATAGGTCTGCTCCTCTGTGATGGAACTGATGTCATCAGTGGTTCTTTGGTAATAGAGCGTAGGGTTGATATTCCATTTAGCTCTGGAATAATTGTAACTGAACTCAAATGAATTAACAAAAGATGGATTGAGGTCAGAATTTCCCATAAATCTATTTGGGTCGCCACTGATTCTCATCACAGGAATGATTTCCCAAGATTTAGGTCTTTTTATTCTTCTCGAATAATTTAGTGAGAACTGGCTCTTTTCCGTGATATCATAGCTTAAGAATACAGAAGGGAAAAACTCGTTGTATTTTTTGCTTTTTGTAGAAAGTCCAGTAAGGTTGTTATTCGCTTCGATATCAATATTGATATTTTCATTTCTTACACCAAGCTGATACCCGAATTTTCCGATTTTACTCTTGAACTGAGCATAGAACGCCAAAAGCTGTTCTGTGTAGTTATTTTTCCCAGTAACATCATCAAATGTGATGAAACTTCCTCCTGAAAGCCCTTGGTAAGAGTTATTGATATCATTATTATTATAGTCATATCTAGCTCCAGCCTCTATTTTGGAGTTTTCACCAATAGGAAGCTCGTAGTCTAGTTTCCCTATCCAAGTTTTTCTAGAAAAATCAGCCACATTTAGGTATTGGTAAAGGGTATGAGAGGTGTTTCTATTATCAAAAATATTACTTTCTGAGTTGTTGCTTGTATTTTGGAAGCTACCGCTCAGCTCTAGCATATGCCCTTTGTTATTGAATTTATGCTCTATTCCAGCATCTACCTGTATGCTGTTATTTTCATCCAGTTCATCATTTTTTCTGTATGTGCTTCCTGTGAGAGAAGAGGTATTCTGCTGAAGGCTGAAACCATCCATCAGCATTCTATTAGCAGAGAATGAAGCATTTACCGAAGTTTTATCTGAAATGCTGTAAGTGAAACCTGTGTTGAAATTGTAGTTTTTCATTTCAGGCTTGTTTTCGCTGCTGGTAGTGAGGTTTTCTCCTGTATTTTTATAGAAAATATCAGAATAACTGTTGGATTTATTTTTCATATATCCGCCGCCGCCATTCACGAACCAAGTCCATTTTCCATAGTTCCAAGAAAGATTGGTATTCAGTCTTGTAGCTGGATTGTAGCCAAGGCTTCCGTTCACTGACCCATTAAAGCCCAATGAAGAAGTTTTTTTAAGAATGATATTAAGGATGCCTGCTGTTCCCTCGGCTTCGAATTTTGAAGAAGGGTTAGAAATGATTTCTATCCTGTCAATCTGGTCGGCAGGGATACTTTTCAGCGCTGCGCTGATATCATCAGTAATTCCCAGCACAGAAGAAGGCTTCCCATTGATAAGGAATTTCACATTAGAATTTCCTCTCATAGACACGGAGCCGTCAGTCTCTACACTTACCGAAGGGACATTGTTCAGAACATCATGCAGAGTTCCTCCTTTTGAGGAGATATCCTGCCCTACATTGTAGGTTTTTTTGTCAAGTTCCACTTTATAAGGTGCAGAACTTTTTGCTGTGATGACTACTTCGGCGATTTGTTTTTCGCTATTGCTTGATTTTGAATTGTTTGCAGTCTTGCTAGTTTCTGGTTCTAGGACAATATTCCCAATATTAGCCGCGCCTTGGATTTCTATTTCGTAGGTTTTTCTTTTGAAATTAACTGCATCGATTACGACTTGATAAGTCCCATTCGCCAAATTTAGTGCAAAACTACCGCTGTCATCTGACATTGAGGCATCACTCAGCACAGCATTAGTTTTATTATTAAATTCTATGGAAGCATAAGGCACGACTGCGCCATTTTGGTCAGTGATTTTTCCTTTAATGCTTTGTTTTTCTTGGGCATTCATCATTACTACCGCTCCCAAAAAGAAGGTCAAACCGATGATTTTCTTCCCAAAAATCCTTGTTATTTCAATATGTGACATAAAAAACTTTTTAGTGTTAATATTCTTTTAGATGATAAAAATCATAAAAGGTTAAAAATAAAAACAAATTTTTTTTAAAATCTCTATATTTACAGCCACAAAATCAAAAACATGGTATTGAGTAGAATCTGGAGTATGTTTATCATCATCGCTATTGCGGTGGCAAGTTTCAAATATCTTTTTTCGGATAATTATAAAGCCATTTATAATGATATGGTAGTGGGCAAAGGCGGTGATACGGTGGCTATTGCAACCAAGCCATTGGCTGATGTTCCACTTGAAATTTCTGAAAAACTAAAACAAGAAAAATTAGTAATAAAAGATAAAATCCATTATCAAAATCAAGATACTGGCAAAGTAAGGATATACAGAGTTCAGGAGGCGAGTGGGGTGATAGGCACGGCGCAGACAGCGGTGGAGATTAGTTTGGGGCTTATAGGAATTATGACTTTGTTTATGGGCTTTATGAATATTGCCGAGAGGGCAGGTGGAATCAATCTTTTGAGCCGAATAATTCAGCCGTTTTTTTCTAAACTTTTTCCAGAAGTTCCCAAGGGGCATCCTTCTTTTGGACTTATGATGCTGAATTTCAGTGCTAATCTCTTGGGGCTGGATAATGCAGCCACGCCATTCGGACTAAAAGCCATGGACAGTCTGCAAAGCCTAAATCCAGATAAAGAAAAGGCAACCAATGCCCAGATTATGTTCCTTTGTCTTCATGCCAGCGGGCTTACGCTGATTCCTGTAAGTATCATAGCGACGAGGTCTTCTCTCAATTCTGCCACGCCTACCGATATTTTCCTGCCTACAATGATTGCTACTTTTTGTGCAACGATGGCAGCGATGATAATAGTATCTATTAGACAGAAAATCAATCTGTTCCAGCCAGTTTTATTAGCGTATATTGGTGGGATTTCTGCCATTGTAGGAGCGATGGTTTTCTTCTTGGTAAAACTTAATAAAGAAGAACTAGACGGCGTGAGTAAGCTGATTTCTAATGGATTGATTTTGTTGATTTTCCTACTCATTGTGCTGGGAGGAGTTTATAAAAAGATTAATATTTTTGATGCCTTTATAGATGGCGCAAAGGAGGGTTTTAATACCTGTGTGAAAATTATCCCTTATTTGGTGGGAATGCTGGTGGCTATTTCTCTTTTGAGAACCAGCGGAGTTTTTGATTTGATTATCAATGGAATGAAATGGATGGTGGAAAGCCTAAGTATGGATACTCGTTTTGTGGATGGGCTTCCTACGGCACTGATAAAACCTCTAAGCGGTTCGGGAGCGAGGGGAATGATGATAGACACGATGACTACTTTCGGGGTGGATAGTTTCCCTGCTCGGTTGTCAGCGATTTTGCAGGGAAGTTCGGACACTACATTTTATGTCATCGCGGTTTATTTTGGGGCTGTGGGTGTGAAAAACACACGATATACGATTTCTTCTATGTTATTATCTGATTTAGTGGGAATTACGACATCTATCATTATGGCGTATTGGTTCTTTGGGTAAAATGAAAAATGATGAAAGGGAAGATGAAATTCATGGCTAAAAAAATAGTATTTATTTTTAGTGTTTTTTCGGTGTTTATGTTTGGTCAAGGTTCAAAAATAGACCAGATTATTACCAATGCCGAAATGCAGCGGGGAAGACATCAGTTTGATAAAGCATACCAATCCATAAAAACAGCAGAAAAACAGGCTCGGCAGAAATCTGCAAAGGAACTTCCCAAAGTCTATTCGGAAATGGTGAAGTATCAGTTTTCGGTTTCTAATTCGGATTCAGCGAAGATTTATACAGAAAAAGCCATGGCAGAGGCGCAGAGTATCAACCACCCTGAAGCTCTTGCCTATGGATATTACACCAAATCGTATTATTATAACTATTTGGAAGTAAGGGATTTGGCTGTGGAGTTTTCTCAGAAATCATTGGATTTGGCGCAGAAACATAATTTAGACCTGCTAAAACCTCGTATATATTACATTCTTTATGGGGCTCATGCAAGTCTTGACCATACAGCTCAGGCTTATAAATACGCCATAGATGCTGTAAAATCGGCTAAAAAAGCCAAAAACTACAACCTGCTGTCCAATGCCTATTCGGCTATGTCTACATCTATGGGACTTCTGTATAAAGAAAATCCAAAGCCAGAGTATATGGATAGTATACTGATTTATCTCAAAAAATCAGCGGAGGTTTATCATAAACATCCTAATTTTGTGAGTCCAGAGACTTATGCCATTACCAATATCAACATTGCAGACTATTACTATCAGACCAAAGGAAGCGCGGACAGCATAAGAAAATACACAGAAATCGCCAAGCAGACTTCTCTAAACCGAGATGCGAGTTCTTCAGTCAAAGCCAATGCAGACGGACTTTTGGCGCAACTTGCGATTCGTCAGGGGGATTTTAACAAGGCTGAAAAACTACTCGTAGATGCCTATTCTGATATGGAGAAGCAGTCTTCGCCAGATTATCATACATTGGCATCTATCTCGGAGGCGCTTTCTCAGCTGTATCAAAATAATAATAACTTTGAAAAAGCTCTATTTTTCAAAAAACAAAAAGAACAATACAATGATAAAATATACGACCAAAACCAGCAGGAACAAACCCACAAGCTGGAAGCTCAATACGAAAACAAGCGTATAAAATCCGAAATAGAAGTAGTAAAAGAGAGAGAAAAAAATAGGAGAATCCAAAATTATCTCTACATCAGTTTGGCTATTATGGCTGTGTTTTTGCTGATTTTGGTGCGTAGAAACTATACTAATAGAATGAAACTGCAGGCGGAAAAAGAACTTCGCCTCCAAAAAGAAAAGCAGGAAGCTCAGGCTCAGACTTTGCACAAAGAAAAACAGCGCCGTCTGCTCTCTATCCAAAAAATAAGAGTGGAAAGAGAGTCTAAACTCCGTATTCTACTGGAACAAGAAGAGCAAGCCCGCCTAAAAGAACAACAGGAGCTACTTCGGTTAAAAAATGACCAAATGCACAAGGAAGCCTTAGCAAATGCCCTCCAAATAGAGCGGAAAAATCAGCTTTTGGATGAAATCAGAGAGAGCATAAAAGCCAAGGAAACCGATGTAAATATAGACACGATACTAAAACAAGAGAAGCGAATGGAGGAAGCGCTGGACCAGTCTGTGAAGGAGTTTCAGGAAATCCACCCAGAGTTTTTCAATAAGCTGAACGCCCTGTCGGATAACAAGCTTACGCCTCTTGACCTTAGATATTGTGCGTATATTCATTTGAAATTGTCTACCAAAGAACTCGCAACCATTTTTAATGTAGAGCCAAAAAGTATCCGAATGACCAAATACAGAATCAAACAAAAACTGAATTTGGACAAGGAACAAGACTTGGAAGATTTTTTACAAAATATTGTTTAAATATTGAAAATCAAAACATTACAAGACAAGTAGACACTTTGTAGACGCTCTTTTTTTGGCAGGAGTATCATAATGTCATAATTTTACACTACAAAAATAAAGTTATGGCAGATACAAATTCAAAACTTCCGTTTTTAGAGATTATAGAATGGGTGGAACCAGACCCAAATTTACTAATGTGGAAAGTTCCAGACCAAGATAAAGAAATAAAAAACGGAGCAAAACTTATCGTGCGCGAGAGCCAGACTGCACTCTTCCTGAACGAAGGTGTGGCAGCGGATGTTTTCCCAGCAGGAACGCATGAATTATCTACTAAAAATATTCCGATTCTTTCCAAACTTAAAGGCTGGAAATACGGCTTTGAAAGTCCATTTAAGGCTGATGTATATTATTTCTCGACCAAGCAGTTTGTAAATCTGAAATGGGGAACGCCAGCGCCTGTTCTTATGAGAGACCCCCAGTTTGGGCAGGTTCGGGTAAGGGCTTTTGGTTCATATAATGTGCGCATCACGGATGTAGCGAAGTTTTTCAAAGAATATGCAGGAACTTATCCGATGCTCACGGTCTTTGAGCTTGAAAACCAGTTGAGGGATTTCATCGCACCGAAGTTCGGTGAGGTGCTTTCTAATGCAGGGCTTTCGGTTCTTGATTTGGCTGGAAATATGACTGCTTTGAGTGAAAAAATCCGTCCTCTTATAGAGCCTTATTTTGCTGATTTTGGGGTGGAAGTTACTCAGTTTATGGTGAGTTCTGCGACTCTCCCAGAGGAGGTTACGGAGTTCTACGATAAGGTGACTAATATGAATATGATAGGCGATATGGAGCGTTTCCAGAAATTTAATACAGCAATCGCAATAGGGAATGACCGTAGTAATATAAGTTCAGGAATACAGGAGGGCATGGCTATGGGGGCTATGATAAGCGCGATGCAGCAGACACAGCAAAACCAGCCACAAAATTCGGTTCAAGATGATGCCACGGCCAAACTTCAAAAACTAAAAACGCTTTTTGAGAGTGGGCTTATAGATGAAACCGAATACAAGGAAAAGAAAGCAGAAATATTATCAAGTCTTTGATAATCAGGCATTAAAATAATAAACCAATGGAGGATGAAAATAAATCTTCTGGAAAAGCAATGTCTTTTCTGGAACGAATGAAACAAAGGTCTCAGGCTCAGAAAAAATACGGAGATGATTTTTTCCAGCCGAAAGACACTGCTGAGATTGATACGCAGGACTGCCCAAACTGTGGCGCAGGACGAGCCAAACGAGATGGTGTAACTCACTGTGCTTATTGTGGTTATGAATTTATACAAACAACCTTGGATGATGGTATCTACATCACAAAAGAGGATAATTCTCGGAAATCCAATAAATAAAAATAGTTAAACTATTTCTTAGGGGCTTTTGAAATTTCAAAAGTCCCTTGTTTATTATAAAACAAAAAAGTTTCTTAAAATCCAAATTAAAAATTCCGTAAATTGCACACAAAATAAAAGAATAAGAAATGAAAAGAATTTTATTAGCCGTGATGCTTGGTACAAGTGTATTGGGTACAGCACAGAGTAAGAAAAAAATTGTAAAAACTCAAATTGTAGATAAAATTAGAGATTATAATCCCACAGACTTAGTTCCATACTCCAAAGATGGCAAAAAATGGGCGCTGATGGATGTGAAATCCAGAAAAATCCTTACAGATTTTGTGTT
>CALAEK010000118.1 GCA_937890925.1 uncultured Riemerella sp. | reverse complement strand
ATTGATAAAGAAATGAAATAAAATAATTTAAGGAAAATGCTAGAAATGTAAAAACACTTCTAGTATTTTTTTTATATTTTATTTTAATATTTCTATGACTTCGCAATTATCATAACTTACTTTGGCTTTTAGCTTGTAATCATTTCTTACCCCAAGCTTATTGGTTAAACTGAAATGAGTAGTTACAATCGCATAGTCTTCTTTCATATCAGTAGATGTATCGATATGCTCATATTTTACTCCATCAGCCTTAATAGTTCTGATATAAATTCTTAACTTGGTGTGAGTACCATTTGTAAAGCAATCTTTCAAAAATTTTTCTCTTTTATATGCTAATTCTTTTTCTTTATCCTTTTTCTCCGTATTTTGAGTTATTTCCTCTTTTTTAGTAGTTTTTTCATTTTGGATTGTGTATGTAATCTTATTTGGATTAAATTCTTCTGATTTTACATATTTACCAATCTCTGGAGTGTCCGCGAAAGCAGAAGGGAAAAACGACAAGGTATTAGTATATGGCATATTAGCTAATTCTCCACTAAAAGAAGCAATATTATGTCTTGCCAATTTTTCTCTTTCTTTTGCTGTCAATGCTCTTCCTAAAGTATTTGCTCCATAATGGCTTTTATACATCAAATCAAGTAGGTTTTTATCATCTAAAAATTCAATATTTATTTTTTTTCCTTTTTCTGTTGTAATTTTGTTAATTACACCTTTAATTTCAAGCATAAACTTTTCATTAGAAATATCCACTTTATCAAGTAGAACAAAATAACTTGGGGCTCCATCTACCCTAATAAATTCTTCATAAATAATTTTATAAAAAATTGTAGGCTCGGGTATTTTTTCTTGTTGAGGTTGTGGTTTTTCCTCTACTACATTTTTCTCTGTATTTGTATTTTTAGGTTTTTGCTTTTTTGGCATAAATCCAGCCATTGAGAAAAACAAAACAACATAAACTCCATACCTTAAGAATTTATTGCTTTCTAAAATTGGTAATTTCTCTGCAATCTTTTTAAAAATAGGAGGCAAAAGAAATAAACCTAATACCAACGCTAAAGCTCCTGCTATAATGGAGCCTTCCATAATAAGTCCCAATGCTGTAAAGATAAATATACCCCCTGCAGCATACTTCACTTTCACTAAGTGTTCTCTTTTCATAATAGAAAATAATTTTATTTCCCCAGTCCCAAGAGAGGTTTAACTTGATTTTAATTAGATATTGATTCAAATAGAAAGCGTGGGACTGAACTTACTCTTTCATCAGAGGCTCGCCAAAGCCACGCACCAAGAATAAGACAGCCCACGCCGTATGGCGTGAGCGTCTTAACTCTTGAATAGGTGCTATTATTGAAATTGGCGATTTCTGATGACCTTCAAAAGCTAACGCTTAATATTTACGATAAAATTTAGCACAAAAATAAGAGATAAAATTCACTTTGCCAAAGAATTAACATATCTATCATAAAGTATCAATACTTGAGAGGCAGAAAAATTATAACCTCTGCTGGTTTTGAAACCATTATCATTGAGTTGTTGTGCGATTTTAGCATAAGATTTTCCAGTCTCTCGGAGGGAAACAATCAGAGCTGTAGCCTTGCGGTTATTTTCGTTGTTAAGAGCTTTGTTTTTCATTGCTTCAGCTCCTTGTTTTTGAGCTTCATAGGTGAGGTTTTTCGGATTGCCTAACTTTTTGCCTTTATTTCTTAATTCCTCCAATGCAGCTATCGTTCTTTTGCTTATCAATTCTCTTTCTTCTTGTGCTAAAACCGCCATTATTCCGATGGTTAAGGAGTTCGCCTCTGGCATATCACAACACTTGAAATTCACTTGGCTATCCTTCAATAAAAAGATAAACCCAGCGTTACGGCTGAGTCTATCCAGTTTGGCGATAAGTAATATCGCACCCATATTTTTGCAATGTTCTATAGCTTTTTGGAGCTGTGGGCGGTTGTTGTTTTTGCCACTTTCTACTTCCTCATATTCTTCCAGTAAAATATCATCGGTTTTTAGGTGGTGCTTTACCATTGTTTTTTGAGCTTCCAATCCTAATCCAGAATTTCCCTGCTTTTGGGTAGAAACTCGGTAATAAGCAATGTATCTGTTCATTTCTATTAAATTTAATGAAAAGTTTAAACTTCAAATATTGATTTGTAATGTTTCTTAAACGCTCGTTTATGCCTTGTAATGTTTTTTAGGAATTGCATAGCCTCTGTGTCTTCCTTTTGTAGAAAGGTAGAAAATTGTAGAGGAAGCATTTCCCATTGCAATCAGATTGAGCAGACTTGCCTCTGACAAATCACTCAGAAACTCCAAAATAATCCCATAACTTTCTTTATATTTTTCGCAGGTTTTGAGCCAATGATAATGTGTTGCTCTTCCAATTTTTGCCATTTTAGAGGCTGGTCTCACAATACCAAAGCTATGTTTTAGAGCTATAAGCATACGGATTTGCTTAAAACTTAGCGAGGATTGGTGTAATATTTCCTCTGCTAAAAAATCTCGGTGTAATTGCTCTAAATCAAAAATTTGTGTTTCAGCCATTCTTTTCATTTTTTGTCAAACTTTAGTTTTTTTTCCAAAAAGTGTCTAATTTGTATAACTTCCTCTGATTTATCATTGTATCTTTTGTTGATGAGGTCGCAATCTTCATTTAGGAAATCACAGGGCATTGTCCAGTAAGACAACGATTTATAAGTCCAAACTCTATAGATAACCCCTTCAAATTCCTCCAACTCTCCAAAATATCTGATATGATGAACTAACTTCAAAAACATATTTTCACCCTCGTTTTCCTCTGAAAAATCAAGGCGTAGTGTATAAAAATGCGGATTTTCCTGCATTGTTTTCGCAAATCGCCACTGCATTTTTTCCAGTGTGTCACCTACTTCCTCATTGCTCAATCCAAAATGCCCTCTGGATTGATAAATATCCTTTTCCCAATATTCTTTCTGTTTCTGATAATCAATTCCTTTTTCCTTTTGAATGGAAAAATTTTGAGGCAAATTTTCAAGCAAAAAATTCAGCAAAATATGCCGATAACAAAACTCATCCTCCTTTCCATAACCTAAAATAACGGCTTTTTGAGTGTTATTCTTTTGACAAAGCTCTGTAATTTCCTGTAAGATTTTTTCTACTCCTTTTTTCTCTAATCTTTTCTGGTAAAGCAAATAACAAGCTTTAAAATCTTTTGCTCTCTGATTTTCAAACATTCTGAAAATACTTAAACCTCTTAATTGCTCAGTTTCTACCGAAATACTTTTGTCTTTGGAGTAGAATTTTCCTACACAACTGATAGGTGTATAACCTATATAATTTCCATTTCTAAACTGTTCAAAATCTACAGTAATTATCTCTAAATCAATATCTTTCATGCCTTAAAGATACTAAAATTTTAGGGTATAACAAAATTTTTGATGAGGTTTTTAGAGAATTTTATAACACCTACCAAACTCTCTACACCTTTTCTATCAATCTCTAACTTTTTCTAATACTTTCTAATACTTTCTACTATTTTCTAACTATTACTGAAAAATAGGAGTAGAACAGAGGTTTTGAGTCTTTTAGCTCCCCCCTACATCCCCCATTATTACTGTTCATATTTTTTCTAACACCTTTTTCTCTTCAAATGGATATTTCCTTTGATTAAATCAGCAGTTTTTATTCCTACTCCTTTTCTTGTGATTACAATATGAGATTTATCGTATTCTGGATATAGATATTTTACTACTTCTCTTGTAATAGGTTGTCCATTGGGACAAGTAAGATACACGGTTTCTCCATTTTTCACTTTGATAAATCCTGCCTTTTCCGCATCTGTTTTCATATTATGAGCCGTAGTAGTAGAAATTTTATAAAATTTTGCAAGAAACCTTACGGGCAAGCCGTAATATGTTTTAGGATAAGAACGAGTACTCATACTGACAACTCCATTATTAGTTATCGGCACTCGCTTTTCCTTATCCAAAAACTTTTTATAATTTATGCAAAACATTATCAATGCTCCATTACAAAACGCTCTGAAATCATTAAAATTCTCTCTGTCAAAAACTACTCCTGTTTGAAATTTATCTTTATACTTTCTTTTTAATTGCTTGTAAGAAACTACTCTCAAAGAACTTCGCTTTGAATTTAGGCTAAGCCAACGATTTTTTAATAGCCATTGAAGGCAGTTTTCTAATGTTTTAGTGGTTATACCTATTTCCTTTGCCCAAACTTTTTTACTTTCTAAATTGATATGTAAATGACCACTAGATATACATTTTAGATAAACGTATATCTTCAAGTGGTTTAGTTTTCTTCCGACAATTGCCCTCTCAATCACTCCAATAGGAATAGTAGTATAAGCCTTCTCCATTTTATATTGAATACTATCAATCATAAGTGGAGATTTTTAATCCTGTAAATTATTCTTCTTCAATGCCTCCTTGACCTCTGCCAAATTATAGACAACCCTGCCATCAATAGAGGTTTCTGGAATAGTTCCTCGTTTTACACATTTTCGTAAAGTTGGCAATGATATATTCAACATATCTGCTAACTGCTTACGAGTGAGAAATGTGTTCTGGTCATAAAGTCCTAAATTCTTTTGAAATTCAGATAGAAGTTGAGAAACACCATTAAGAATTTCCTTTTTGAATTCTTCTGGAGTAATGTTGTGCAGCTGAGTAATATTATTATTATCCATTGTCAATCTATTTTAATGTTGCAAAGATTGACAATAATTTCTACGGATAAAATTCTATTTTATACGGATTTATACGGAAGAAAAAAAACAAATTAAATCAAATGAATTTTAGTAAAATCTTTTCACTACTGTTTCGTGCTTTTCCCCAGAAGATAGTTTGTAATTTGGGTGATATTTTATACCTAAGTTAAATTCTAAGTTCAAAAATTCAACAAATTCCTTAATTGTAATATTGGGCATCATTATCTTCTTATGAAAATTCTTTTCTTCTAATCTTTTTTCAAACTCAAAAATCGCATTTGCTTTTGCTATAAATCCCCTTTTTATACTGCATCAAAAGTAGGTTTTCCTTCTTTATCAAAAGCATTTAAATTATTCAAAATTGATTTAAATTTTTCTAAGTATAAATCAGATTTGAAAATATTAGGGTAAGTAGAGCCCTTATCAACAATATTTAACTCATCTAATTTAGAATATAAATAATACTGATTTTGAAAATATTTAGTGTGGTATTCACACTCATTAACAACCTCTATTCTATCACAATAAACGCCAAAAATATCTTGATAAGTATAAAATGATTGAATAGCATCAAAACAAATAGCCTTTTTACTGACTGCATTAGCATTATTAATCATATTGATATAATATTCTCTAAGGTCATTATAGAA
>CALAEK010000117.1 GCA_937890925.1 uncultured Riemerella sp. | reverse complement strand
AAATAAACTATTATAACAAGCAAAACAAAATTTTAAATGAACAGAACTTGTTACTTTGGGATTGATTTTAATTTTTTATAACAAGATTTACCCCATCGTAGAGCGTTTTTAGGTCGCAGGACACTCTGTCGCCCACTCTGTATCTGCTGTCTATTTCGCCTTCTTGGAAGGTCAGTTTTTGAAAATCTTCTATATCCACCACTTTCAGCTCTTTGAAATCAAATTCTGGAATTTCTACTATCTCAAATTCAGTCAAACTAATAGGCATAGTATTAAGCTGTCTATATACATTAAGCCCTATGGACAAAGGTATTTCCTCGTAGATTTCGTAAATCTGCTTTGCATTTTTAATATTGGGCAATGCAAATTCATTGATAAATTTATCTAAAATCTCATCAAGTTTTAGAAAATCTCCCGCTCCCCTAAAAACTTCACCATCAGAAACCAGCTCTAGCCAGTCCTCTTCGCCTTTTTTAGAATACTGATATTCAAATCCTTGCAGAAAAGTATCCACTAAATCTATGCTGACAATCCAGCCAGGGTTATCTAGAGTTTCTATTTTCACTCCATATTCATGCTCCCAATCGCCATTGCAGTTATTTTTATACCATTCTTGTATCAGCTCTATATTAGTCATTTCATTGATTTATAATATTTTTCAATTTTCGGTTTTTATAATTTTCTAAATGAAAATCAATACTTTCATTGATAGGAATAAAATTATAATTCAGTTCTCGTTTTATTTTCTCATTAGAAATTGGCGTAAAACTCGTAACCGCCTCTATATTACTCTTGGTAACTCTCTTTAAACTTGGGATAAGCCACCCCAAAAGGACATTCAGCCAATATGCAAAATTCAGAATAGACTTTGGAAGGATTTTCGTTTTGGATTTTCCTAATTTTAGCCTTACTATATCGGATAAATCCTGATATTTTCTATTCTCGGAAAGGATAATATACCGCTCCCCGAATTTGTTTTTATCCATCAGTTCCACCGCTATTTTAGCCACATCGCGGACATCCACATAGGCCGTTCCCCCTGAAAAAGTAAATGGATTTTTCTCAAAAGTAGTAAAAAGCTCTCCGCTGCTGTTCCCCCAATTTCCCGTTCCGATGATGACACCAGGGCTGATGATAATGGTATTCATCCCCTCCGCAGAGCTTCGCCAGACCTCCATTTCTGCAAGATATTTTGACTGTGCATATCCAGAATGCTCTTCTTTTGGATTAAACTGCGAATTTTCATCGATTATCCCATTTTCATTCACCTCATCCAAAACCGCAATAGAACTCACAAAAAGAAACTTTTTCACTTGTTTTTCTTCGGCTATATAGAGCATATTTTTAGTGCCTTCCACATTGGTTCTGAGCATTTCTTGGGTATCTTTCGGGTGAAAACTCACCTTTGCAGAGGCGTGATAGACCTCCTCCACACCATCCAAAGCCGCTCTGAGCGAATCCAAATCCCACAAATCTACATCCACCCACTCTATCTGCTCAAACAGCCGCTCAGCATCTGCCGTATAAAAAAGCCAAGATTTTTTGACTTCTTCTATATTGCTGCTTTTTCGCTTGGCAGCTCTCACTTTTTTGCCTTTTTTGAGGAGTTCTAAAACCAATACTCTTCCTAAAATCCCTGTTGCTCCCGTTACTAAAACCATTCTAAATTCGGTATTTAAATTAAAAAGTGATAAACACAAAAAGGGTATTTATCACTTCTATTTTTTTATAACATTTTTAAGTTATTCACTTCCATTTCGGTGAGAATTCGCCAGTGTCCTCGCTTGATGTTTTTCTTGGTTAGCCCAGCAAAAATCACTCTGTCCAAAGCCTCTACTTCATAGCCCATCTTCTTGAAAATTCTCCTTACCACTCTGTTCCAGCCGATGTGGATTTCTATTCCCACTTCATTTTTAGGTTTTCCTTCGATGTATGAGATGCTATCTACCTCTGCTACGCCCTCTTCCAGACGAACTCCATCTGCTATCGTGCGCAAATCCTCCACGCTTAGTTTTCTATCCAAAGTGACATGATAGATTTTTTTCACTCCGAAAGATGGGTGCGTCAGTTTTTTAGTCAAATGCCCATCATTCGTCAAAAGAATAAGCCCTGTGGTCCGTCTATCCAGCCTACCCACTGGGAACAAACGATACGGCGAAGCATTCGCTACCAGATCCATCACGGTCTTTCTCGCTTTCTCATCTTTCGTCGTAGAGATATATCCTTTCGGTTTGTTAAGCAGCACATACACAGGCTTTTCTGGAGTGATGCTCTGTCCATCGAAAACTACTCTGTCTGTTTTCTGAACTTGGTATCCCATTTCTGTTACCACCTTCCCATTGACCTCCACTAGTCCTTGTGTAATCAGTTCATCGGCCTCTCTCCTGCTGCATATTCCAGAATTAGCGATGTATTTATTAAGCCTAATTGTATCTTTTTCAACCTGTTTGCTGATTTTGTCCAATTTTCTTTTCAGAATAAAGGATTTAGCTTTATCTTCTTGCTCTTCAGGTTTTTTGTAAAACTTTTTAGGAGCAGACGGTCTGTCCCTTTTCTCAAATTTATTTCTATTTTGGCTTCCTCTACTTTCTTCTCTGTTATCCCTTCTTCCCGAAAAACTTTTTCTATCTCTACTCATCTTGTTCTTAAATAATTTGTGCAAAGGTAATAAATTCTACCTTTCTTTTTGTCTGAAAATCAAAAATCAACACACCTTATATAAAAGATAAAATTTCTCTGCGATTTTTTTATGGAGATTTTTCATCTAAAATCTGTGTAAATATCGTAGTTTTGTGGTTTGGAAAAATTTACAGCATGATTAATCCCTACTATGCTCTTGCACAGAATTTTTGGTTCGTTTCTCCTACTATTTATAAAAGTCGTTTTTATAAAAAACTCATCCGTCTCAATAGGGAAAATATTTTTGAGAGAAATGCAGAACCAGAGCTGCTTTGGCTTAAAGATTTCCTGCCGCAGAAAGCTGTTTTTATAGAAGTCGGGCCAGGCTGGGGAGATTATGTCTATTGGCTGGATTACATTCTTTTCCCTGAAAATATCCATGTTTTTGAACCGAATAAAATCCTTTGTAAAAGACTCAAAAATCTTTTTCCTAAAATCAATTTTTATCAAAAAGTCTTATCCAGTGAAAACAAAAAAGCTGAACTGATGATTCCTATCCTCAACAAAGAAAAAATCCACGAGGAGAGTACCCTGCTGAACAACATTATAGAAGATGAGGACACAAAAATAGCCACACAAAAAGCAGAATGCATCACCCTTGACGGCTGGTACCAACAAAGGGAATCGGAAAGAAAAGAACTGGAAAGGCTGGATTTCATAAAGATAGACATAGTAGGGCAAGAACTCTCCGTGCTGGAAGGCGCCAAAGAAACCATAGAAAAATTTAAGCCTGTTCTAATGGTAAAAATCGAGCAAAAATACCACTCCGAGCCGATTTGGGAAGTTATTTCTGATATAGAAAAATACGGGTATTCGGCGCATTATCTGCATCGTGAGAGTTTTTCGCTAGAACCTTTGACCGAGGATATTCTAAATTCTCAAAATGCTATCTTTGCCGAAGATTCTAGTAAATTTATCAAAAATATAATTTTCATAAACAACAGATAATGAGTGTAATACTCCGACAAGGGCTAAAATATTCCATTGTAGGATATCTAGGTTTTTTGCTGGGAACACTGGCAAATTTCTTTATTTTCCCGAACGATTTGGAATTTTATGGCAAGTTGAGATTTATTTTCCCAACGGCGGAGATGTTCGTTCCGATAGTGGTTTTTGGGATTTCTTTTTCTAATGTCAAGTTTTTTGCACAGACACAAAAAGACGGAAAACACCAGAACATGCTCTCCCTGTCCCTTGTTGGGATTTTTATCAACTTTTTTATTTTTGGAATTCTTTACTTTCTGATTTTCAATACTTTTCCTTCTCTGAAACAAAGTGAAAACTGGCAGGCGAAACATCTGATTTTTCCTTTGATTTTGTTTCTGTCCATTTCTACTGTTTTGAATAAATATATTTCCAACTATAAACGCATCGCGATTCCGAACATTTTTGAAAATCTGTTTCCTAAACTCGCCAACATCGGTGCTTTTTGTTTGTTTTTCTTCACAAAAGTCCCTGAAAATCTAGCGCTTATTTTCTTTATTTCTGTTTTCTTTATGGCAATGCTGGGTTATTTCCTGTATAACAACAGGTTAGAAAAATTCCACTTTGATTTTAGCACAGATTATTTCCGAAAAAACGGGCTTTGGGTTCAGATTTTATCTTATAGTTTTTTCGGATTTTTGGGAAATATAGGCAGTTTTTTAGCTTTGAAAATCGCCAATGTGATGATTGGGGAATACATCGGCTTTGAGCAAAATGGGCTTTACAGCAATATTTACTCCATCGTTACCCTTATAAACATCCCTCAGATGGGGCTTTACAACATCTCTGCACCGATGATTAACAAGCACCTTACGGAAAACACCTTGCAGGAACTTGACCGCTTTCACAAAAAAACTTCCCTGAGTTTATTCTTTTTAGGATTGGTCTTTTTTTCGTGCATTGTGGTGGGATTTCCTTTCCTTACGGATTTTATGAAAAATGGAGAACTTCTTCGGACAGCGGAATCTATTTTATGGATTATCGGCATGACGATGCTGTTTGATTTGGCTACGGGATTCAACAGCCATATCATTTCCATGTCCAAATTTTATAAGTACAACACCCTGTTTATGCTTATTTTAGCCGTGGTGACCATCGCTCTAAATGCTTTTTTCCTAAAATATACCGATTTAGGGATTTTGGGAATTGCCATTTCCTACGCTGTTTCTTTGACTTCGTTTAATTTAATAAAAATCGTATTCAACTACCGCCATTTCAGGGTTTTCCCATTATCCATCAAAATGCTGTGGGCAGTCATCATCTGCGGTTCTGCGATTGTTTTGGCTTCGGTTTTTCCTAATTTTCAGTCCAGTTTCGTGAATTTGATTTACAAACCTGCTTTGGTTTTAGTCGTGATATTCATCGGAAATCTTATTTTCAAAATTTATCCTTTGAACCAAATCCTGCAAAAATATTTTCTGAAAAAATCTGAAAACAAATAAAAAACGAAAGTAAGGCAAAATCGCCTTACTCTCGCACTTAGTGATTATGATTAGAAAAAATTGAATTCAGTTCTTTTTCTTTCAGTAGTCCCTCATGGGTGAGCATTTTCCCATTTTCATCAGCAAAAACCCAGAACGGATAGGCAGGAACTCTGCCGCCAGCCAGCTCGTAAGCTATTTTATGCAGTCCCGAAGTTCCATTGGACACAAAAGTATATTTCTTCCCAAAAAACTCTATGTCTTTATGGTATTTTTCAGGGTTGATGCTTATAAAATAAACGCTGTCCCATGTGCTCTGAGGAAGTTTTGATAAATTTTTCTTCTGCACTCTGCACACTCCGCACCATTCGGTGGTGAATAAAACAACCACAGGTTTAGGATTTTCTTTTCTTAATTTTTCCACTTCCTCAAAACCACTCAGCACCTGAGCGTGAGAAAAACAGGACAACGCAACCGCTAAAAAAGCAAGTTTTAGTTTCATATATTTTATTTTATTGTGTATCTTATTCCTAGGAAACCTCTTATTTTCTGCATCGGAGCGTATCCGTAGGATGGTTCAAACTCATATCCGTTCGGATTATTGGTTCCTGTATCTTTATCAAACGGGTCAAAAGGTCTTAGAATAGGGTCTTTCGGAGTGAAATTAAACAAATTTTTCACACCGCCATAAATTTCCAATCCATTGTCAAACTTAGTTCTCAGCTGAATATTCGCCAAACTATACCATGGCGAATATTCTGGTCGGAAATCCTTCGGAACGGTGATAAGGCGCATCGGCCCATAAACTTCACCCGTGAAATCCACCCCGAATTTTCTACTAAACTCATAGCTAAGAGCATAAGTTCCAGACCATTTAGGTGCGAGCTGCTCGTATTTTTTGTGCGTTTCGCCCCCTTCTTCATACTTTTCAAAAACATCCATATAGGTTGCCCCTATATTTAAGCTCAGCGGAATACCAAATTTTATATTCGCTCCCAATGAAATCCCTTGGCTTATCGCATGCCCTTTCAGGTTATCATAAATGATTTTATCGCTATCTGTCTCTGTATCAGCCACGATTTTATTCGTGAAATAGGAATAAAAAGCCGTAGCATCTATATCAATATAGCCGTTTCCTGCGGTTATTTTTTGAGTAAAATTGATATTTCCGTTGATGGATTTTTCTGGTTTAATGTCTCTTATAACCGTTTCTCTGGCATTAGTGAGCGATTTATGGTCTTCGGTAAAGACATTCACCACACGGAAACCAGTCCCAAAACTCGCTCTGATGCTGGTCGCAGGACTTGGGCTAAGCTTATAAGCCAGCCTTGGAGAATGGATAAATCCATGATTTTTACTGTGGTCTAATCTATACCCCAGCAAAAGTGAGTGTTTGTCATTAAAAGTCCATTGGTCTTGTACGAAAAGCCCTGGAAGCCAGTCGCTGGTCGGGTTATTCGTTCCGTCTGTATTCTGCGTTCCTATCGTGCTGTCATCGTAGTAGTTATGGCGCAAAGTAGCTCCTGCTATCAGGTCATGCTTTCCGAAATTTTTATTCCAATAAAACTGCCCAAAACTCGTGCGCTGTGTCGCATCAAAGGCTTCTGTTCCGTATCTAGAGTCCTGATTATGATAATTAAACGAAAGCTGTAAGAACAACTGCTCCACTGTAGGAAGCTGATAAAGCCCTATCGCCTCAAAGCGGTTGGTATAGATACTTTCGCCATAGACTTCATCGCCGCCTCTATGTTGTTTCTGCCACTGGAGCTGCCCTCCCAATCGGTCTTCATAAAGGTATCTTGCCATAAAGGAAGCCATTCTATTGTCTTTTCGCTTAAAATTCCACTTGTTAAACACAGAAACTCGGTCTTGAAGCGTGGTATCCATGAAACCGTCCTTATTTTTATCAATTCTATTAGTAAAATTGAAATAATTCACGCTCAGAATAGATGCCGCTTTCTTACCAACATTAAATTTCGTAGCCAAATCCATATTCTGCTCGCCCCAAGAAGTCGTGCTAAAATCCGAAGCAAACTTCGGTGCGGTCAAAGCGTTTTTAGTGATGATATTGATAGTTCCTCCCATCGCTTCTGTCCCATATACAGAGGATGCAGGACCTTTCACGATTTCTATTCGCTCTATCATAGAATTCGGGATTCCACTCAGACCGTAGACCGTGGAAAGGGAACTCACTATCGGCATTCCATCGATGAGAATCAGCGAGTAAGGCCCTTCCAGCCCATTGATATGGATGTCTCCCGTATTACAAACCGAACAGTTAATCTGCGAACGAATCCCATTAACCATAGAAATAGATTCTAAAAGGTTAGAAGTCGGATTTTTTTCAAAAAATTTCTTGGTGTAAATTTCCACTGGAACGGGACTTTTAGACTTGCTTATCGGTTTGAGCGTTCCTGTGATAATCACTTCATCTACATTTTTATCCTTGTGAAGGGAGTCTTGCTTTACATCTTGCGCATTCATCAAACCTATGAAAAACAGGGCTGACAATGGAAAAAGTTTATAATTTTTCATAATATAATTAGATTTAATTAGAAATAAATGTTAGGCAAAACTAATATTTTTAAACATACAAACCAAATTTTTATTTAAAATAATTCTAAAAAAGAATTTTTCCTCATCAGATAAAT
>CALAEK010000116.1 GCA_937890925.1 uncultured Riemerella sp. | reverse complement strand
GAATAAAAACTAAAAACAAATAAGTAAGTATGAAAAATGGGAAAATATCAGATTCTCTAAAAAAATATTTTGGTTTTTCTAATTTTAAAGGACATCAGGAGGAAATTATTTCTACGCTCTTAGAGGGTAGAGATGTTTTCGTTTTGATGCCGACAGGTGGTGGTAAGTCTCTTTGCTACCAGCTTCCAGCTCTGATGAGTGAGGGAACGGCAATAGTGGTTTCTCCACTTATAGCCTTGATGAAAAATCAGGTAGATGCCGTGAATGGGCTGTTTTCCGAAGAAGGAGTGGCTCATGTACTGAATTCTTCTCTCAATAAAACCCAGACCAAAACCGTAATGGATGATATAAAATCTGGGAAGACCAAACTGCTCTATGTAGCGCCTGAAAGTTTGATAAAAGAAGAATATTTAGACTTTTTAAAGGAAGTGAAAATTTCCTTTGTGGCCATAGATGAGGCACACTGTATCTCGGAATGGGGACATGATTTCCGCCCTGAATATCGTAATCTAAAAACCATTATAGACCAAATCGCAAATGTTCCTGTGATTGCCCTTACAGCTACTGCAACGCCCAAAGTTCAGGATGATATTCAAAAAACTCTGGGAATGACTGATGCTGTGGTCTTTAAGGAAAGTTTTAACAGACCAAATCTATTCTACGAAGTTCGCCCAAAAGTGAATGTAGATAAGGAAATAGTGAAGTTCATTAACCAAAATAAAGGCAAAGCAGGGATAGTATATTGTCTCAGCAGGAAGAAAGTAGAGGAGTTTGCCCAGCTTTTGCAGGTAAATGGAATCAATGCTCTGCCGTATCATGCAGGATTAGATGCGAAGTCCCGAGTGGCAAATCAGGACAAGTTTCTGATGGAGGAAGTGGATGTAATCGTCGCTACCATAGCCTTTGGGATGGGAATAGACAAGCCGGATGTTCGTTTCGTGATTCATTATGATATTCCGAAATCTTTGGAAAGCTACTATCAGGAAACGGGAAGAGCAGGAAGAGACGGCGGCGAGGGCTATTGTTTGGCTTTTTATGACCCGAAAGATATAGAAAAATTAGAGAAGTTTTTGGCTCAAAAACCTGTTTCGGAGAGAGAAATTGGTCTTCAGCTTTTGAATGAGGTGGTGGGCTATGCAGAGACTTCTATGAATAGAAGACAATATTTATTGTATTATTTTGGAGAGCAGTTTGACCCTATAAATGGCGCTGGAGCCAAAATGTGCGATAATTCTGTAAATCCTCCGACTTTGAAAGATGTTTCCAAAGAACTGAAAGTGGTTTTGGAACTGATAAAAGAACTGGAAGAGAAATTTAAGATAAATGATTTGATTTCAGTGCTTTTAGGGCGAGAAACTCCAGTTACGAAGTCTTATAAATTAGAAAACTCTTCTTTCTTTGGTAAAGGAAAAGAGCAGACGGATAATTTCTGGAAATCCATCATCAGACAGGCTTTGGTGCAGAACTACATCAATAAAGATATTGAGACTTATGGTGTTTTAAAATTATCTCAAAAAGGGCTTGATTTCTTGGCTGGAAAAGAGAAAAATCCGTTTATGATAGCCGAGGACAGGAAGTATGATCTTAGCCAAGCCGCTTCCGAGCAGGTTCAGGTGCAGAGTGGTGGAGGTTTGGATGAAAATCTGTATAACCAGCTGAAAGAGCTAAGAAAATCTGTTGCTAAAAAACACGGAATTCCGCCTTATACAGTCTTTATGGACCCTAGTTTGGAGGATATGACGGTGCAGTATCCTATTACTATAGAGGAAATTACAAAAATCTATGGAGTAGGTGAAGGGAAAGCTAAAAAATACGGAAAGGAATTTGCGGAGTTTATTGCTAAGTATGTGGAAGAGAACAATATAGAGCGTATGCAGGATATGGTTCTGAAACAGCTTGTCAATAAGTCCAACCATAAAGTTTTCATCATCCAAAATACCGATAAGAAGATGGATTTGGAGGATATCGCTCAAGCTAAAAACTTGACGATGGATGAGCTTCTTTCTGAAATGGAAAGTATTGTCTATCAAGGAACTAAACTGAATATAGACTATTATATCGAGGAAAATATAGATGAAGATCTGGTGGAGGAATTTATGGATTTCATGAAAGAGTCAGAAAGTGACAGTATGAAGGTGCTTTGCGCTGAGTTTTCGGATGATTTGACTGATGAAGAAATCCGAATGCTTAGAATAAAATTCATCAGTGATGTAGCAAATTAAATTAGAAATTTTTAAAAATTTATAAATGGATTCAAAAATATTAGAAGAAAAAATGGAGCTGCTAAGGTGGGTTATCAACCTTAATGATGAGCAGGTGATAAAGAATCTTATCAATTTCAAGAATGAGATTTTCGGAGTTCCTTTTGCTGAGCCTACGGTGTGTTCTACTGTGGTAAAGTCAGGAAGTAGAGGCTTTGGGGAGATTGTTCTGAGTGAAGATTATTTAAAATTCGAGGGAGCAAGTGAAGGATTTTTAGCAGAATTCGATGAAGCATTTTCTTTGGAAGATGCTAAGAAGCAGTCAATTAAAAAAATACAAGGATGGTGGAGAGATTAGAAATAGTATACAGCAGAAAGTTTGTTCATAGTTTGGACAGCCAGTTGAACATTTTGTTCAGAGAAGGTATTCTTAATAGAATAGACAGAGCCGAAGAAATGGTAGGCGAGGTCTATGAGTTTATAGAAAATAATATAGACAAAGCCGTAGATACGCCAGAAAAAGTGCATGTAGCGGAGAAAAAATATCTGAGATACATGATAGATGATAAAATAACTTGGTTCTTTTTCTTTAAACAAGAAGCAGGGAAAGTCATAATGAATCATGTACTTAACAACCAATCGCCAGATTTCTCGGCATTGTAGATTATGAGTCAAAAAAATTCGGTAATGTTCATTCTGCCCAACCTAAAAATGGGCGGGGCAGAACGGATAATTACCACGATATGCAATCATCTGCCGAGAGAAAAATTTCAGCCGAGTCTTCTTTTATTCGAAAAGGTGGGCGAGTATCTGGACTTCTTGATGGATGATGTAGAAATTATAGAAGCGAATACCAAAAGTATTCGTTCTTCTTTGTTGCCTATTTTGAAAACGATAAGACAGCGAAAACCAGACATTGTTTTCTGTGGCTGGGGCGAGATTTCAGCGTTCGTTTCTCCATTTATTCCGTTTTTTAGTAAAACCAAATTCATTTCGCGCGAGACCAATGTAGTTTCAAAGCATGTTACACGAAAGGAAATTCGATTTTTTTACCGATTTTATAATAATTTTCATCAAATCATTACTCAAAGTGATGATATGACGAATGACTTGATTGAGAATTTCAAGATTAAAAAAGAAAAAATATTTAAAATCAATAACCCTGTTGATTTTGATTTCATCAATGAAAAACTGATGATTTCGGAAAAGCCAGAGGGGTTTGATACGGAGTTTAAAAATGTGCTGGCGATAGGAAATCTTTCCTCACGAAAGGGTTTTGACAATCTTTTGAAAGTTTTTTCTTTCTTGAAAGATGAAAAAATAAAACTCCATATTCTGGGCGATGGAGCAGATAGGGAACTCCTTTTCCAAATGAAACAGGATATGCAGCTGGAAAATGTAATTTTCCACGGACAACAGAAAAATCCGTATCAATACCTGAAATTTTCGGATTTATTTATACTTTCTTCGCGCTATGAAGGTTTCCCAAATGTCCTTTTGGAAGCTGGAGCCTGTGGTGTGTATGCTCTGGCGAATGACTGCCCAGGGGGAATCAGGGAGATTGTAGAAGAGGGAATCAATGGGGAAATTTCGGATATCAATGAGCATCAGCAGTTTGCAGAGAAAATAAAAGAAATCCTTTCTACCGAGAAAAGAGAGAAAAATCTCATCATTAATTCTATCAAAAGCCGATTTTCAAAAGAAATAATTTTGGATAAATACGAGGAAATATTACTGAAAATTTCGAATTAAAAAAATATTTGTAATATTGCGCTAGATTTAATTAAAAATTGAATAGGATTATGATTAAGAGGATTTTTGGATTAGCTGCTTTGGTAGTTTTTTCAGGATTTGCTATAGCTCAAGAGCAGGCTGTAGATAGTGTAAAAGTGGAAGAAGCAACTGTGGCAGCTCATGATGATGAGGAAGGAAAACCGCTGAAACTTCACCATGCAGAACCTTTGTATATCGACCTTATGAGAGACCTTGGGGCGAGAAAAGGCGAAAGAGAATGGAATGTAGCTATGGGGGTTACAGAAAATAATGGTTACTATGAGCTTTATCCATTAGTAGAATATGAGTGGGCGGTGGCTGATAGGCTTGGTTTGGAAGTAGAAGTACCTTTTAATGTATATACTTCTGCGGAAAAACTTCCACATAAATCACCAGGGACAGGAATAGCAGGTATCAAAACCTCTATCCAGTATACTTTCTTGGTAAATAAAAAAGCCTACACTTCCATGGCGATAGGTTACCTCAATGAAATAGAGCTGAACTCTTTCAGAAACTATGGAAATGGGAAATTTTTCACAGGGAATGTTTATAATCCGTTCTTTGTAGTAGCAAAGGGATGGGGTAAAACTCACAGCATCAGTACGATGGTGTATGCAGGGCCTGTTTTCACGCATCATTTTGGAAGTAATCATGTGGATACAGACTGGCAGATTAACTCGAGTATCCATTATCTAATTCCAAATTCTAGAAACTTTGTTGGTTTGGAGGTGAATAAGAGCATTACTAAAGAGAGATTTAATATGGTACTTAGACCACAAATTAGAGTAGCTCTAAATGATAACACTATTCTAGGTTTGGTGGTTGGAGTTCCTACTAACAGACAATATGAGGGATATAGTGGTTTCATCAGACTTGTTTATGAACCACCTCATAAAAAACATTAATAAAATAAGAATCCTGCTTTTGGGCAGGATTTTTTTATTTTTAGATAAATTTTAAATTATAAAGAAATTTGATTTAAATAAAATGTTTAATCTATTAAAAGTTCTCTCATTTCCCATATGTTTCCGTTATAGACATTAAGGTCTATTTTGGTTTCTATGCCGTCTGATATTCCGTTTTCTGTGAATTGCCATATTTTCCAAGGGTCAGTATCGGTGGGCTGTGGAACATCATTGTAGTTTGCCATCCAGAGAGGAAATTCATCAAATTGTCCTTTTAGATAGTCTTTATAAAAATGATAATATGTGTAGAGAATAGGTTTTTTGCCATAGTGTTTTTCTATTATATTTATCCAAATATGGAGGTCTTTTATGAATTGTTCTTTAGATTTGGTTTTTGGTAGTTTTTCTACATCTAAAACAGGTCTCATATCACCAGAAGAGAGATTTACGCTCCTGATATATGAATCTGCCTGAGTGACAGGGTCTTCATCAGGACGATAGAAATGATAGGCACCGCGGGTAAGTCCGTTTTTTTTGGCTTTTTCCCAGTAGTGAGCAAAGTGCTTGTCCTTTCCATCGCTGCCCATAGTGGCTCGTAAGACGATAAATTCTAAGGGAATAGCGCCATTTGAGATAGTCAGTTTTTCCCAGTTGATGTGCTCCCGCTCTTGGTAATGCGATATATCTAATCCGAATGTTTTGTCTGAATAGTTTTTTATAATTTTACTGATTCTCTGCGTTTCAAAAGGCGAGTTGGTCAGTTTTGGTGCTTGTTTTTCAGTGAAATACATTGTATAATAATACATTATCTGATTTTTTTTCAGTAATGCAACAAGTCCAACAGCCAATAAGAAAAACAGCCCAAGGGAAATGAATAAGTATGAACGGTTTTTATTTTTTTTAATCTTAGATTTAGATTTTTTTCTCTTTCGTTTTGCCATTTTGCAAATTTAAAAAAAATCCTTGCCTTTCTATGAAATTTAGTTATATTTGTGGATTGTGAGAGAAATGGACGAATGAAAAAGAAGTGACGATAAATGCAAAATTATTTAGATTTATTACGATATATAAAAGAAAACGGAACAGATAAAACGGATAGGACAGGGACGGGAACGCGGAGTGTGTTCGGATATCAGCTGAGATATGATTTGAGCAAAGGATTTCCGCTGGTAACCACTAAGAAAGTTCACCTTAAATCCATTATCTACGAACTTCTTTGGTTTTTAAAAGGAGATACGAATGTGAAGTATCTTCAGGAAAATGGTGTCACGATTTGGAATGAATGGGCAGATGCAGAGGGAAATCTTGGGCCTGTGTATGGCGCCCAGTGGAGAAGTTGGCAAGGAGCAGATGGGAAAGTGATAGACCAAATCAGCGAAGTGATAGACCAAATCAAGAAAAATCCTGACAGCCGCAGGCTCATCGTATCTGCGTGGAATGTAGCAGAGCTGCCAAAAATGGCATTGGCTCCTTGTCATGCGATGTTTCAGTTTTATGTAGCGGATGGGAAACTGTCATTACAGCTCTATCAGAGGAGTGCGGATGTATTTCTAGGCGTGCCGTTTAACATTGCCAGCTATGCTCTTCTGCTGATGATGGTAGCTCAAGTTTGTGATTTGGAAGTTGGTGAGTATGTGCATACTTTTGGTGATGTGCATATTTATAATAATCATTTTGAGCAGGTGGAAAAACAGCTTTCCCGAGAGCCAAAATCTTTACCAACGATGAAACTAAATCCAGAAATCAAAAATATTTTTGATTTTGATTTTAATGATTTTACACTAGAAAACTATGACCCACACCCAGGGATAAAAGCTCCTGTGGCGATTTAAAATAGAACATTTAAACTAAAAATAGAACACATAAACAAATGAACAAAATACTAATATCAGCCTTGCTACTGACTGCTGGATATGCTTTTGGACAAATGGAAATAGGCTGGGATAGCAGTAATCTAAAGAAAAAAGTAAAATCTATCAAAGAGACGATGTACTATCTTCCAACTGAGGATATGGGAGGTGTAAAGCAAGAAATATCCAATCTCGAAAGGAAAAGAATAACTTATACTTTAGAAGGTGAAAACGAGATGATAATATATCATGATGAGAACGACAAGATAATAGAAAAGAGACCATTACCCCAAAATAAAATCCTTAGAGGGAGAATTTTGTATGAAGAACCAAGAGGATTTATTGATAATTACGATGATAAAGGGAATATTGTTGAGACTATTTACCTTAGTCAAAATCCTGATATAGTGGCTAAATCATATTACAAATACGATGACAAGGGCAATATCATAGAGCAAATCCTTGATGATATTGTAGAAGAGCCTTTGTACAGGAGATTTGTCTTTAAGTACGATAGCAAAGGAAACAGAATCAAGGATATAGTCTATAATAAGGAAGGGAAAAAAATAGACCAAATCCGATATAAGTACAACAAATACAACGATATTGTGAAGAAAAAATATTACAAAACATCTTTCCAATATCGATACAAATATGACGAAAAGAATAATTGGATAGAGAGAATCTCTCTAAAACAAAATAAACCATTTATCATAACTAAAAGAGTAATAGAATATTACGACTAATCTAATGATTATTAATTAAATAAAAAAGAATTAAAATTTATTAACAATGAAAAAGATTTTATTCTCAGCGATGATGCTTGGAGCAATTTTAGGAAGTAATTTTGCCCTTGCACAGACCGAAACTTCTGGTAGAAATGCTCCATATAGAGCAACTCACAACAAGACTACAGAACTTAAACACACCAAATTAAAGGTGAAATTTGACTTTGAAAAAGAGCAAATGCATGGTGAGGAGTGGCTTACTGCATCGCCGCATTTCTATGCATCAGATTCTTTGGTGCTTAATGCAAAAGCGATGGTTATCCATGAAGTGGCTCTAAATCAAGGAACTAAAAAACCTCTTAAATATACTTATTCAGATGATTTACTGAGAATTAATCTTGACAAAGTGTACAAAAAAGGTGAGAATTATACAATCTATATCAAATATACAGCTCGTCCTAATGAGTATAAGGGTAAGGGAAGTGCAGCGATAAACTCTGCGAAAGGGCTTTATTTCATCAATGCTCAAGGAAAAGACCCAGACAAACCAACGCAGATATGGACACAAGGTGAAACAGAGTCTAACTCAGTGTGGTTTCCTACGATAGACAAACCAAACCAAAAGACTACGCAGGAATTATTTATGACGGTTCCAGATAAATATGTTACTCTTTCTAATGGAATCTTAAAATCATCTTTCAGCGAAAGTGGAGGGCTTAGAACAGACCATTGGGTAATGGATAAGAAGCATGCTCCATATTTATTCTTTATGGGAGTGGGAGAGTATGCGATAGTAAAGGATAAATGGAAAAACATCGCAGTAGATTATTATGTAGAAAAGGAATATGAGCCTTATGCAAAACAAATATTCGGGATGACTCCAGAAATGCTGGATTTCTTCTCTAAAAAACTAAAATACGAATATCCTTGGCAAAAATACGCACAGCTGGTAGGAAGAGACTATGTAAGTGGTGCGATGGAAAATACAACTGCCGTAATCCACGGAGAATATGCGAACTTAAAGGAAGGCGACCTTGTAGATGAGAACACTTGGGAACCTGTGATTGCTCACGAGCTGTTCCACCACTGGTTTGGAGATTTGGTAACGGCTGAAAGCTGGTCTAACCTTACTGTAAATGAGTCTTTTGCGAATTATTCTGAATACCTTTGGAATGAATACAAATACGGAAAAGATGCAGCAGATTATCATTTAATGAACGATATTTCGGCATATATTCATAATCCGCTGAATTATAACAAACATTTGGTGAGATTTGATTATAAAAGCCGTGAGGATATGTTTGACAGCGTGTCTTATAACAAAGGAGGCGGAATTCTTCACATGTTGAGAAATTATCTAGGAGATGAAGCGTTCTTTGAAGGAATTTCTGATTATTTGAAAACCAATGAATACGGAACAGGAGAGGCGCACCAGCTGAGACTTTCTTTAGAAAAAGTTTCTGGAAAAGACCTTAACTGGTTCTTTAATCAGTGGTATTTTAACAGCGGAAACCCTAAATTAGATGTAAAATATTCTTACGAACCAGTGAAAAAACAAACTGTGGTAACGATTAACCAAACTCAAGACCAATATTTTGAGTTCCCGCTTACCATAGATATCCACGAAAACGGAAAAGTAAGAAGAGAAAAAGTGTGGGTAGATGCTAGAGCGAAGAATGATTTTACATTCAGCACAGCGAAAAATCCAGACCTTATCAATGTAGATGCAGACGGGCTTCTATTGGGAGAAATCAATGATACTAAAACTCCTGAACAATATGCTCTGCAATATGCTAAAACTAAGGAGTTTAAGAGCAAACATTTAGCACTGAAAAATGCTGCTGAAAATGCAAAGAAAAATAATAACATCACTTCTGTGAAAACATTGGTATCTGCATTGAAAGATCCGTTTTTCAGATTGAGAATTCAGGCGCTTGGAGGATTAGATTTATCTAAACCAGAACATGCAAAACTGGCTCTTTCAGAAGTAGAAAAATTAGCTCAGAAAGACCCTAAAACATTGGTTCAGGCGGCAGCAATCAAAGCATTAGCTACGACTAAAAACAAGAAATACCTGCCAATCTACGAAAAAGGAATCAGCTCTGTGTCAAACGCAGTGAAAGCGGCTTCTCTATCGGCAATTTCTGTGACAGACTCAGAGAGAGTAAAAGCCCTTGCGGACAAAGTGGATTTATCCAAAGCATCAGAAGAAACCATTACACAACTGTTGCCTACAATCGTGGATAATAAAATCGTGTCGCAGATGCCTTACATAGGGAGAGTGGTGGCATTTTATCCATTCCTGAAATTTCAAGATGAAAAAGCAGGAGCTACGGCTGAAAAAGGTTTCAACTGGATAATGGAATCAGATAACACAAAGGCTACGGCTGGAGTTGCAAAGATTTTGAAACAAGTAAAATCCGAAATTCCAGATAACCCAAATGTGAAAATGATGATAGTGCAGATGCTTGAGAATGGACTTGCTAAGAAAACAGAATTACTAAGAGCAAATCCAAAAAGCGAGAGTATCAACCAGCAAATAAAGTTACTGACAGAAACACTAGAACTTTATAAATAAAAACCCGAAAAGCTTGACAAATTTTGTCAAGCTTTTTTATTTCATAGGTTTTGATGAGTAAAAAACGAAATATTCTTTCGCAGATTTACAGCAAAATAATGTATTTTTGTAGCATATAAGAATTTTATGAAAAGGACTTTGAAGGATTATCTATTCATTACGCTTCGCGGTGTGGCGATGGGAGCAGCTGATGTGGTGCCTGGGGTTTCTGGGGGGACTATCGCTTTCATATCGGGGATTTACCAAGAGCTTATAGATTCTATCAATAAAATCAACTTTACAGCAGTAAAAATTTTAAGAAAAGAAGGGATAAAATCTGCATGGGAATACATCAATGGAAATTTCTTTGTGGCTTTATTTTTGGGGATAGGAATCAGTATTTTATCCCTAGCGAAAGGCATCAAATACCTTTTGGGAACTCATCCGATAGCGGTTTGGTCTTTCTTCTTTGGGCTGATGATGGCGAGTGTTCTTTTTCTGTGGAAAGATATCAAGAAATGGGATGTTCCAGCGGTTCTTGCGATTGTAATAGCTGCATTTACAGCATATTACATCACGGTTATTCCTCCACTGGTGAATAATAACGGGTATATTTTCTTGTTCTTTGCAGGAGCTTTGGCTATTTGTGCGATGATTTTGCCAGGGATTTCGGGGGCGTTTATTTTGGTGCTTTTAGGGGCTTATCATACGGTGCTGAATGCGCTGGATACTTTTGATTTGAAAGTATTGTCCATTGTAGGACTGGGAGCTGTGACGGGAATTTTGAGTTTTTCCAAGGCTTTGAAATGGCTTTTTGAACACAAAAAAAATACCACAATGGCTGGGCTTACAGGCTTTATCATCGGTTCTCTGAATAAAGTATGGCCATGGAAAGAGGTTTTGGATAAGGAAATAGATGCTCATGGGAAGGAAATTATTTTGTTGGAAAAGAGCGTTTTGCCTTCGGATTTCGCTGGAGAACCTCAGGTTTTATTGGCTGTGGGGCTAGCTTTTGCGGGGTTTATTTTGATTTATGGAATTGAAAAATGGGCATCAAAAATGCAAAATGATTAACCAGTAAGAAAAGATATGTGGAAGCGTTTTTATATCAATCATAGATTTTTTCATGTTCTAGCAGGGGTAGGGCTGTGCTATTTTTTGGCATTTTTCTTTCCAAAACTTACATGGTTTGCTCATGGGCTTTTGTGTCTTTTAGCGGTACTTTTTATCGTGGATTCACTGCTTTTATTTAACCAAAAAGATGCAATCTATTCCCAAAGAATTTTGCCTGAAAAATTGTCTAATGGCGATGAGAACTCCGTGAAAATAGACATTAAGAATAATTATCCATTTCGGGTGGATTTGAAAATTATAGATGAAATTCCATTCCAGTTCCAAAAAAGGGATTTTTTGATAAAAAAGACCATTTTGCCACAGGGAAGTTCCTTTTTTGAATATATTTTAATCCCGAAAGAAAGGGGAGAGTATGTCTTTGGAGGGCTGAATATTTTTGCTAAAAGTCCTATTGGTCTTGTTTCTAGAAAATTTGTTTTTCAGAAAGAAGCCTCTTTACCGAGTTATCCTTCTTTTGTTCATCTTCGTAAGTATGAGCTCATGGCTCTTCAGAACGAGTTTTTGCTTGGCGGGATTAAAAAAATCCGAAAACTGGGGCATACGATGGAGTTTGAGCAGATACGGGATTATGTGCAGGGAGACGATATAAGAAGTATCAACTGGAAGGCTACTTCTAAGGCTAACAAATTAATGGTCAATCAGTACCAAGATGAAAGATCCCAAAGAATCTACATGCTGATAGACAAGGGAAGGACGATGCAGATGCCTTTCCAGGGGCTGAGTCTTTTGGATTATTCCATAAATGCAGTGATGGCGCTTTCGCATATTATTTTGAAGAAGAGCGACCGAGCTGGGATGATGACTTTTTCCCAAAAAACAGAGAATAAGGTTCAGGCGGAGCAAAAGTCTGGTCAGCTGAAAAAAATATCAGAGGCGCTTTATAACATCAAAACCAATTTTTATGAAAGTGATTTCAGCCGACTTTATCAAGATGTGAAAACCTCCATCAACCAAAGAAGTCTGGTGCTGCTTTTTACTAATTTTGAAACACTGGATGCCGTTAATAGACAAATGAAATACTTGCGTGGCATTGCGAGAAATCACCTTTTGGTAGTTATCTTTTTTAAAAATTCTGAACTAAATGATTTAATGAATAAAAAGCCAGAAAATATTCAGGAAGTCTATGATGAGATTATCGCTGAAAAGCTGGAATTTGAGAAAAAATTGATTATCCAAGAGCTGAGAAAATACGGAATATTCACGATTTACACACTTCCAGAAAATCTAAATATAGAGGTGATAAACAAATATCTGGAAATCAAAGCAAGAGGAATTTTATAGCTAATAAAAAGGTCAGTCACAAAATATGGCTGACCTTTACATTAAAAATAATATGAGAAAAATTCATTAACAATAATTAGACATTAAATCTAAAATGCATAATGTCACCATCTTGTACGATGTATTCTTTACCTTCTACGGAGAGTTTTCCTGCTTCTTTTACTTTTAGTTCAGAACCATAGTGTATGAAATCTTCGTATTTCATCACTTCTGCACGGATAAATCCTTTTTCGAAATCAGAGTGAATCACTCCTGCTGCCTGTGGTGCAGTCCAGCCGATACCGATAGTCCATGCTCTCACTTCTTTGACACCAGCAGTGAAGTAGGTCTGAAGTTTTAGCAAATGATAAGCTTGGCGGATAAGACGATTGACACCTGGTTCTTTTAGTCCTAGTTCTTCCAAGAAAATTTGGCGTTCTTCGTAGGTTTCCAGCTCGTTGATATCAGCTTCTATCTGTGCTGCAATTACCAGAGTATCAGAACCTTCTTTGGCTGCCATTTCTTCTATTTTAGCAATCCAAGGATTTCCGTTTCGGATAGAGTCCTCATCTACATTGCACACATAGAGAACAGGTTTTTTAGTCAAAAGATGAATTTCATCAATGATTGATTTAGCAAAATCATCCGCAGGGAATTCTCTTGCATTTTTTCCGCTTTCTATGAACTCGTTTAGTTTTACGAGAGTTTCATAAGTCTGGACATCTTCTTTTTTGCCAGATTTTATTTGTTTTTTAGCTTTTTCTATCGCTTTTCCAAGAACTTCTAAGTCCTTGAGCTGTAGTTCTATATCTATGATTTCTTTATCTCTCAGCGGATCTACAGAACCTTCCACATGGACGATGTTTCCGTTTTCAAAACATCTAAGCATATGGATGATAGCATCACACTCACGGATGTTTGCAAGAAACTGATTTCCAAGACCTTCTCCCTTGCTTGCTCCTTTTACCAGCCCTGCGATGTCTACAATCTCTACTACAGTAGGAAGGACACGCTCTGGTTTTACTATTTTCTCTAATTCGAACAGTCTAGGGTCTGGCACAGAAACCGTTCCTACATTGGGTTCTATGGTACAGAAAGGATAGTTTGCTGACTGTGCTTTAGCGTTACTCAAACAATTAAAAAGGGTAGATTTACCTACATTGGGCAAGCCCACAATTCCACATTTCATAAATTTATATTTTATTCAAACTGTCTCTTATACACATCTGACGCTGCCGACGATCTACTCTGTGTAGATCT
>CALAEK010000115.1 GCA_937890925.1 uncultured Riemerella sp. | reverse complement strand
ATGTAATCTTTTTATTATATTTGTCTCAAATATGTTTTTTTGAAGGACAAGGAATTAGTTGATACCATTACTCAAATCCAAAGTGGGAGCCAAAAAGCACAGACCAAGCTAATTAACTATTTTTGGGATGATGTTTTCAGTTTTGTATTGAAAAAAGTACAGGACAGAACTATCGCAGATGAGCTTACGGTAGCTGTTTTTGCCAAGATATTAACTAAACTGAACCTTTATGATGAAAATTTTCAGTTTAAAACTTGGATTTTGACCATTGCACAAAACTCAGTGATAGACTATTGGCGGAAAAAATCAAGAGAGGAAGTCTTTACGGATGATTTTAAAGATGTTAAAAATGAATTTGAAAAATCTCCAGAGGAATTATTGATTTCTAAACAGCAGCAGCAGCATATCATCAGCACTATTGCTTCCATGGATGCCCAATACAGAAAAATCATAGAACTGAGATTCTTTGAGGAAAAAAGCATAAAAGAAATTGCAGAAACTCTGAATATTTCGGTTGCAAATACGAAAGTGAGGATAATGAGAGCAAAAAAAATATTAGCCGAATTATTAAAAAACGAATAAAAAACAATGAACAAAGAGGTTTCCGAAACAAACACTATAACTAATAAACCCAAGTGGATAAGGGTAAAACTCCCAACGGGAAAAAACTACCGAGAACTCCGCTCATTGGTTGATAAATATAAGCTGAACACCATCTGCCAAAGCGGTTCCTGCCCAAATATGGGAGACTGCTGGGGCGAAGGAACGGCTACCTTTATGATTTTAGGGAATATATGCACTCGTTCGTGTGGTTTTTGTGGAGTAAAGACTGGGAAGCCACTGGATGTAAACTGGGAAGAGCCAGAAAAAATAGCCCGCTCCATCAAACTAATGAAAATAAAACACGCTGTTATCACCTCCGTAGACAGGGATGATTTGAAGGATATGGGCTCTATCCTTTGGGCAGAAACGGTGAATGCTGTGAGAAGAATTTCTCCCGAAACCACACTAGAAACCCTTATTCCTGATTTCCAAGGTATTACAAGACATCTTGACAGAATGATAGAAGTGGCGCCAGAAGTCATTTCGCACAATATGGAAACCGTGAAAAGACTGACACGAGAAGTAAGAATTCAGGCTAAATATGAAAGAAGCCTAGATGTCCTCAAATACCTGAAAGACTCAGGACAGCGAAGAACAAAAACAGGAATAATGCTGGGGCTGGGCGAAGAAAGAGATGAAGTTTTCCAAACAATAGAAGACATAAGAAATGCTAATGTGGATGTAATCACCATAGGGCAGTATCTACAGCCAAGTAAAAAACACCTGCCTGTGAAAAGATTTATCCCATTGGAAGAATTCGAAGAGTATAGAATTTTCGCGGAAAATCTGGGATTCAGGCATGTAGAGAGTTCGCCTCTTACAAGAAGTTCTTACAGAGCAGAAAGACATATTTTATAATTAAATAATAATTTAACTTAAATTTTATATTATGAAAATTACATCATTAGGCATTTCGCTTTTAGCAGGGGCTTATTTCCTTACTTCCTGCACCACGCAGAAAAATACAGCCGAAACAAAAACAGTAGAAGTAAAAAAAGAAGAAAACCACGCTCATGCCCAGCAGCATGACCATGGGATTGCCCTTGATTTGATGGATACTTCCGTGCGTCCGCAAGATGATTTTTACAACTATGTAAACGGCGGATGGATGAAAACCGCTGTAATTCCTGCTGACAAATCTACTTGGGGTTCTTTCCAAGAATTGAGAGAAAAAACTGATGAAAATTCACTAAAAATCCTAAAAAATATCCTTTCTGAAAACTACCAAAAAGGAACTGAAGGACAGCAGATTCAGGATTTGTATGCTACATATATGGATATGGACAAGCGTAACGCAGACGGCATCAAACCTATCGAAAAGGATTTAGAAGAGATAAACTCTATCAGAAACCTGAAAGACCTTCAAAACTACCTTATAGGAGCTGTGAGAACTGGTGACAATCCGCTATACGGATGGAGCGTTTATACAGACCTGAAAAACTCTAAGATGAACGCCGTTTATCTTGGTGGGCCTCGTTTAGGTTTAGGAAAAGATTATTACCAAAAAGAAAATGAAGCGAATACAAAAACTATCGCTGAATACAAGAAATATGTGGCTTCTCTATTGCAGATTTTAGGCTACAAAAATGCTGATGCTACGGCGCAGAAAATCGTAGATTTTGAAAAGAGTTTAGCTAAAACCATCCTAACTAACGAGGAAGGAAGAGATGCTAACAAGCGATACAATCCAAAAACTACGGCTGAACTTTCTAAGATTGTAAAAAATGTAAATTTGGCTAACTACCTGAAAGAAGCAGGAGTAAACACAGACCGTGTAATTCTATCCGAGTTGAAATATTACGAAAACCTTGATAAATTCATCAATAGTAATAATATCGCTCTAATCAAAGATTATCTAAAACTTCGTCTTCTTTCTGGAAGTGCATCGAGCCTTGACCAGAGATTGGATAAAATCAACTTTGATTTTTACAGCAAATATCTACAAGGACAAAAAGAGCAAAGAGCTATGGACAAGAGAGCTCTTAGCCTAATCAACAGCGTTCTTGGTGAGGCTTTCGGAAAATTATATGTTCAAAAATATTTCTCTCCTGAGGCTAAACAAGAAATGGAAATCCTCATAAGTTACCTGAAAAAGGCTTACCACAAGCACATCAGCGAACTAGAATGGATGTCCAGCGAAACAAAAACCAAAGCGCTAGACAAGCTACACAAATTCTCTGTAAAAGTAGCCTACCCGAACAAATGGGAAGATTACTCTAAACTAGTAGTAGAATCGCCTAAAAATGGGGCTTCGCTTTATTCTAACTTAAAAAATGTAGCTGAATGGAGCTACGAGAAAAGCCTAGAAAAAGTAGGAAAACCTGTAGATAAAGAAAAATGGGGAATGCCGCCTCAAACGGTAAACGCCTACTACAGCCCTACAAACAACGAAATCGTATTCCCAGCGGCTATTCTACAAGCGCCTTTCTTTGATTTCAAAGCTGATCCAGCGGTGAATTTCGGAGGAATAGGAGCAGTTATCGGGCATGAGATTTCTCACGGATTCGATGACGGAGGAGCTCGTTTCGATGGAGACGGAAACCTCAACAACTGGTGGACAGAGCAAGACCGTAAGAATTTTGACATCAAAGTAAAACAACTTGCTGAGCAGTACAGCAAATACGAGCCTGTGAAAGGAAGTTTCGTGAATGGTGTGTTTACCAGCGGTGAAAACATCGCGGATTTAGGTGGAGTTGCCATCGCCTACGATGCCCTCCAAATGTATCTAAAAGAAAGAAAAAATCCAGGTGTCATCAGCGGCTATACCCAAGAGCAAAGATTTTTCCTAAGCTGGGCTACTATCTGGAGAACTAAATCTACAGAGCAGTACCTCATCAACCAAGTGAAAACAGACCCACACTCACCAGGGTTCTACAGAGCTTTTGCTCCACTTACCAATGTAGATGCTTTCTACAAGGCATTTAATGTAAAAGAAGGAGACAAACTCTATAAGAAACCTCAA
>CALAEK010000114.1 GCA_937890925.1 uncultured Riemerella sp. | reverse complement strand
ATACTGCATATTTCTTCATTACTATGAAAAAGTAATACAAGATTGAATAGGAAAAAAGCAGGGATATCGCTTTGTGAAAACTTTTAAGACTTAAAATAAAAAAGGCTTTTGAATTTTTCAAAAGTCCTTGTAATTTAGTTTTAATACTTGCGGAGAGAGAGGGATTCGAACCCCCGGACCTGTTACAGTCAACGGTTTTCAAGACCGCCGCATTCGACCGCTCTGCCATCTCTCCAAAAATGAAATATCTATCATTTCAGTGGTGCAAATGTAAGGATATTTTTAATACTGACAAATTTATTTATAGGATTTTTATGCTTAAATCATTAATGTTTTGAAAATCAATATTAAAAATTTACTTTATTTCAAAAGCTGACTTCCTAAATACACCGCAGAAAGCCCCAATGCTATACTCAGTGTCAAGTACAAAACTAAAATTCCATACTGTCCATTTTGCCAAAGAGTGATGTTTTCCATAGAAAATGTGGAAAATGTAGTAAATCCGCCACAAAATCCTGTAACCAAAAGGTATTTCAGATATTCATTTTCTTTAAATAAAGAAGAAAATATCCCGATGAAAAAACATCCCAAAACATTGGCCAAGAGCGTTCCAAGAGGAAAAGAGCTTGCCATCGGCAGTTTATGAGCATAATTAGAAATCATAAACCGAAAAATACTCCCCACTCCTCCCCCAAGGAAAACATATATCAGGGCTTTCATAGTAGTTTTTTATTTTAATTCGCCTAAATATCTCTCTGCGTCTATCGCTGCCATACATCCGCTTCCTGCCGCTGTAACTGCCTGACGATAAATGTGATCCTGCACATCTCCCGCCGCGAAAACCCCAGGAAGATTGGTTTTTGAAGATTTTCCTTCGGTGATGATATAGCCATTTTCATCCATGTCTATTTGCCCTTTAAATATCTCAGTATTAGGCTGATGCCCTATGGCTATGAATATCCCGCTGACAGGGATTTCAGAAGTTTCTTGCGTTTGGTTGTTGATAACCACAGCTTTTTCCACCAAGTTATTTTCTCCTTTAATGCCTATCAATTCGTGATTAAATTTCACTTCTATATTTGGTGTTTTTTCCACTCTGTGAGCCATTGCTTTGGAAGCACGGAAATAGTTTTTTCTCACAAGCATCGTTACTTTACTACAAATATTAGCAAGGTAAGTCGCCTCTTCAGCTGCCGTGTCCCCTGCTCCAACTACGATAACCTCTTGGTTTCTGTAAAAAAATCCATCACAAGTAGCACATGCAGACACTCCACCGCCAGAGTATTTCTTCTCATCATCCAGCCCAAGGTATTTAGCTGTAGCCCCAGTAGAAATAATCACAGTTTTAGCCAAAATTTCTTTCTCTCCAGCCCAAAGTTTATGAATTCCGCCTTTTTCCTTAGAAAATTCCACTTTCGTAATCATTTCATAATGAACTTTGGTGTCAAATCTTTCGGCTTGTTTTTGTAAATCTTCCATCATTTTTGGCCCTGTAACTCCCTCTGGATAACCAGGGAAATTGTCCACTTCCGTAGTCCCAATAAGCTGGCCGCCATGCTGCAGACCTGTATAAAGTTCTGGTTTTAAATCCGCTCTCGCTGCATAGATAGCCGCCGTAAAACCAGAAGGTCCAGAACCTATAATCACACAATCTAAAATATTATTCTCCATTTTATACTTTTTTTAAAATTCTCTTTTTATTACATAATCCAGCATCAGCTGTAAAGACTTTTTCGCTTCATTATCAGGGAATTCGGATAAAATATCCAAAGCCTTGTGCTGGTAATTTTCCATTATTTTCTCGGCGTAGTCCAGCCCACCCGATTTTTTCACAAAATCAATCAGTTCTTTTACTCGTTTTGGGGTTTTATTGTGGTTTTTAATGATATTAAAGTAATATTTTCTGTCCTTTTCACTTGCCGTTTTTAAAGAATAAATAAGCGGCAAAGTCATTTTTTGTTCCTTAATATCTATGCCCACAGGCTTCCCTACGATGTTTTTGCTAAAATAATCAAACAAATCATCTTTTATCTGAAAAGCCATTCCTGCATAAAACCCAAAATCTTTCATCTTCATTACCAGCGAGTTTTCAGCATTATTAGAAACTGCCCCTATCTGACAGCACGCCGAAATAAGCGATGCTGTTTTTTGTCTAATAATCTGATAATAAACATCTTCCGTAATGTCCAGCTTTCTTGCTTTTTCCAGTTGCAAAAGCTCGCCTTCGGACATATCTTTTATGGTTTGGGAAACGATTTCCAACAAATCAAAATCCTTATTTTCAGTAGAAAGAATTACCGATTTGGACAATAAATAATCCCCAATCAAAACCGCAGTCTTGTTCCCCCACAAGGCATTGATAGAGAAGAAATTACGCCTTCTGGCGCTCTCATCTACTACATCATCATGCACCAAAGCCGCCGTATGTATCAGCTCTATCAAAGAAGCTCCACGAAAGGTTTTTTCGCTCACCTCGCCTGTCATTTTTGCTGAAAGGAAAACGAGGATAGGCCGCATCTGTTTGCCCTTCGTAGCGATGATAAATTGTGTGATTTTATCTAACAAAGGCACGCTGCTCTGCATGGACTGATAAAACTTTTCTTCAAAAAGTTTCATTTCCCTGCTTATGGGAGCTTTGATTTCTTCTAAGATTTTAGCCACAATTTTATTTTAATCCACAAATATAAGAATATTTAATTTAAAATTACAGCCGCTCAAAAGGCACAAAATACAAACTCTGTTTCGCTTGAAAACTAAATTTCTTAAATTCTTCACCTGAGATATAAATGCCCTTTTCATCTACTGCAACTCCCTCTATCTGACCATATTTAAAGACCGAGCCCAGCTTGTATTTCGTATATTTTCCACTGAAAAAATTTCCGTTTTCATCTTCATCAAAAATCATCAAAAAGGCTTTTGCGACTTTGTTATAACCCACCAAATACAGTTTTTTATTAAAATAAAAAGCATCTGTTACCAAGAAATTGGTTTTGAATTCTTCCGTTTTTTCGATGCTCTGTTCCTCCTCTGCATCAGGATTTATCATGTATTTTGATACTTTTAGCGAAGCCCATTCTTTGGAAAAAAGATAGATTTTCCCGTCTTTGAAAATCATCGCTTCGGCATCAAAATCGTGTTTTTTTTTTTTAAAAAAAAAAAAGGGGTTTTTTTTTTGTATTTAAATCTGATTTTCTGATGAGAATTATCCGATATTTTATAAATCGCCAAATCGATTCTTTTACCTCCATTATTCCCAAAATCTCCTATATAAAGGCTTTGCCCGTCGCTGGTCATGGCTTCCCAGTCTCTGTTTGGGAAATCAACTTTGATGGTAGAAATTATCTGCCCATTTTCAGGGTTTATTTCATAAATTTCATTAGGATTTCCACCATCATTAAAGCTGTACAACTTCCCATTCATCAGTGTTAATCCTGATGTTTCCCTCAAAGCATCATTTAAGACAGCGATTTTATAATTTTTCAAAGTCAGTCTTTTGGTTTTTTGAGCCAAAGAAAAAGTGAAAAATCCACATAGAAAAACGATTAAAAAACTCTTTTTCATCTTCTATTTTTTAGTTTGGGTGAATAGTTTATTGTAACCTGTAGCAGCCTCCCAGGTATTCATATTAGCAAATCTGACAGCATATTCCGCTCGGTCTGCGATGGACACAGATGAGTCTGGAAGATGAAGCAAAACATCATAATCCCCTGCAGGAAGATGGCTTGGGATATTTACGGATATTTCTAACCGATGATTTCCTGTAAACCAAAACTGAGGATTGGACTGAATCTGATGAGAAAAATGTATTCTGCCATCGGAAACAGAACGGAATTTAATGTACGCAGACCTTGGATTATACGGAGATGCAAAGCCTTTGTTCTCAAAATTTAGTATCAATTTATAGTTTTTTCCAGACTCCATTTTTTCGGTATATTGGACTTCTTTCATCACGAAACGATATCCCAGTCTTTTTTGGATTTCCTCAAAACAATGTGTGTTTTTCCAATCTGCAATCATGTCCTGATGATAGCTTAGATTGAGATAAGACCAATGGTATTTTCCCATAGTCTGCAGAGCTGCATTACACTGAGAATAGCTGGTCGGCGGCGTACAGGTCTCCCCTCCTACAACGGTGTATTTAGAGTCTAACTGTGTATATTTTTTATCTTGCTCACTGGTGTAAGTTCCTCTATCTTTTTCATCTGCTAAAAAGCAGTCGTTATGATGTCCCAGACGCGCTTTGTTACTTCTATTAAAGCCCTCCGACTGAGTCAATGGAGAGTTTAAAGAGATGTTAAGAAGATTGGTTTTAATCAATGGAGTTCGTACCGCTATCATTCTTTCTTTTGGGAAAGCATCCAGCATGGCATTGACGATAGTTCTTCGTTTAGTATAATCAGCCTGCCCTTTGTTTCCGTAATGTGTAGAATAATACCATTCTCCATAAGCACCGATGAAACCAGCTTCTATAAGGGCGATGACATCTTTATTTTTCTCTAAAACTGGTTTTAGTTGAGAAATATGCTTTAAAACAATGGATGGCTCGGTATCATAAACAGCCGCAGAAGTGCTGTTGGAATATGTAAAACGAACCACTGCTTTTATCCCATTAGCCCTCAGTTTATCAAAATTTCTCTGCATCATTCCCAGCATATCCGAATTTATAGGACTAGAAATAAACTCCTTCAATTTAAAATCAAAAAAAACTAATGTATGTTTGCCGCTTTTCAGTGTATTGATTTCATAATCAGATATTACCGAGCTCCTGCTGTGGTAGCCGTTTCTTGTACAAAATCCCCGTTCTGGGTTAGAAATCATAGAATGATCTTCTCCATAGATTACTTTTGCCATTTTCGTAGGGTTTTCAGGTGTATTATCTTGATAATCAACATATTCTATCGTTTCTTTTCCTCTGGAACAAGATACCATAGCCGCTATAGACAGCCCTATAAACAATATTTTTTTCATGGTTATATAGATTTCGTTATATATTTTTTTTTCATTAAAAGCACCATTCCAGCACTTTATACCAAATTCCCAAAGTGAAAAACCCGACAATAATGCTGATTCCGATAATCATATTGGTGAGTTTGGTATTGAGTTTAAATTGCTCAGCAATGACACTAGACATTACCAAAGTAGGCATCGCAGATTCAAAAACTGTGATTTTTACTAAACTTTCTTTCAGTCCCAAAACAAGTCCCAAAACCAAAATCAAAGCAGGACCAATCAATAATTTATAAACCATAGACATGGAAATTTGGCTCATCAGTTTTTTCCAGCCGTTAAATTTCAACTGCAAACCTATCGAGAACAGAGCCAAAGGTGCCACCGTTCCAGACAGCTTGTTAAAAAGCGGTTCGGCAGGAGAAAGGTCTATAAAAGAGGATAAAACTAATGCTGTAACACATCCGATAAATGGCGGAAATGTAAAAAGTCTTTTGAGCAGGAATTTAGCGCTGATGGTGTCATTGTTTCCACCTTGCAAAGCAGTGATGATGCCCAGTGTAGAAAGGGTAAGAAACATGGCTTGGTCGCAGATAATCGCGATGCTCAAATATTCTTCTCCATAAAAAGCAGAAACCAGCGGAAAACCAATGAACGAGGTATTGCTGTATCCACTTGCCAGCTGCAAGGTGCTTGTAGAACGGTTGGAATAGTTTTTTAGTTTTGAATAATATTGTATAAATAAATACGCTCCCAAGGCCAAAATAGCCATACTAGCCGCAGGATAGAATATTTCCAGCGACCACTCTATTTTAGGAATATATTTAAAGGAAATAGAGGGCAGTGCGATGTAAAGTATCCAAGTGTTGATTCCTTTGTGGGCATCTGGGTGAATGGATTTAGTTGCCTTAAAGACCATTCCCGCCACAATGCACAATATGATTAAAATAAAATTATCCATTTTATTCTCTATTTGTAGGGCTTTTTCTACGCTTCAGCTATTTTATTGGCAAGCTGTCCGCAGGCTGCATCGATGTCTCCTCCTCTGCTTCGGCGAATCATCGTAGTGATTCCGTTTTTCTCTAATTGACGGACATAGTTTTCTGTGGCCTCAGGGTTGCTGCGGTCGTATTTTCCATTACCGATGGAATTGTATTCTATCAAATTCACCTTTGTAGGCACTTTTTTACAGAATTTTATCAGGGCTTTTATATCTTCATCTTTATCGTTTATGCCTTTCCAAATGCAGTATTCCAAAGTAATGATAGAGCCTGTTTTAGAATACCAATATTGCAGGGCTTCTATGATGTCCGTAAGCGGGAAATTAGAAGAAAAAGGCATGATTTCATTTCGTTTTTCTTCAATCGCTGAATGTAGCGAAAGCGCTAATTTTACCTTTAAATCTTCATCTGCCAGCATTTTTATCATCTTCGGAATTCCAGAAGTAGACACGGTAATTCTCCTTGGTGACATGCCCAAGCCATCGGGCTGAGTAATTTTTCTGATGGCTTCCACTACATTTTTGTAGTTCATCATAGGCTCGCCCATTCCCATGAATACGATGTTAGAGAGAGGTCTATCAAAATAAAGTCTGCTCTGCTTGTCTATCAAAGCCACTTGATCCACAATCTCCGCTACCTCTAAGTTTCTCATTCTTTTGAGTTTGGCAGTAGCGCAAAACTCACAGTTTAGAGAACATCCTACCTGTGAGGAAACACAAGCTGTTGTCCGTGTTTCTGTTGGGATTAGAACACTTTCTACCAAAAGCCCGTCATGAAGTTTTACGCCGTTTTTTATGGTTCCATCTGAACTTCTTTGAAGTTTATCTACCGAGATGGGATTTATCGTATATTCCTCGGAAATCCTTTGGCGAAGCTCTTTGGAAAGATTAGTCATTTCCTCAATAGAATGAAGATTTTTAGACCAAAGCCAGTCATAGACCTGCTTGGCACGAAATGGTTTTTCTCCCAAAGAAACAAAATATTCTTTGAGCTGGTCTAAACTGAGCGTTCTGATATCTTTCATTCTATTTGATTGTTTTTAAGATAAAAAAGCCTTTTGATTAGGCTTTTTGAAATGATTATTTATGTTTTATGACTAATTCTTCCTTGGAGATTCTCACCTTTTTCATCGGTGCTAGCCAGTCGTTTTCGCGGTCAGCATAGCCTACATACATCAGTACCACGCTTTTCAGCCCAAGTTTCTCTAAACCAAGAACTTTATCAAAATTTTCGTTGTCAAATCCTTCCACAGGCGTAGAATCTATTTTGAGTTCTGCCGCTTGTGCAAGTGCCATTCCTAGGGCTATGTATGCTTGTCTCGCTGCATGTTCAAAATTTCGGATAGGCTCACGCTGTGCAAAACGCTCCTTTATCATATCCGTGTATCTCTCATATCGCCCACGAGGAAGCCCACGCTCATCGGTGATAAGGTTATACATTTCATCGATTCTCTCAGGTGTATAATTGTCCCACGCAGCAAAGGCGATAATGTGCGAGCATGCCATAATTCCTTTTGGATTTAAAGCACCTTCTACCAGCTTTTCTTTGGTTTCTTGGTCATCTATTACAATGATTCTGAAAGGCTGCAGCCCAGAAGAAGTAGGCGCAAGGCGAATAGCTTCTATAATCTTGTCTATGTCCTCTTGTGGGACTTTCTTTCCCTCTTGATAGGTTTTTGTGGCATAGCGCCATTTTAAATCATCTAAAAGCATTGTTTAGTTTTTTTAGGGTTAATAATTTCTTTAAAATTAAATGATAAGCATCGCATCACCATAAGAATAAAACTTGTACTCATTCTTAATGGCTTCTTCGTAAGCATGCATCACGAAATCCTTTCCTGCAAAAGCAGCAATCATCATCAGTAAAGTAGATTTCGGTGTATGGAAATTGGTAATCATAGCATTAGCCACGCCAAATTCATACGGCGGATAGATGAATTTATTAGTCCATCCATGGTATGCAGACACTCTTTTGTTAGAAGAAACAGAGGTTTCCAGTGCTCTCATGGTAGTAGTTCCTACGCAGCAAATTCTTCTGTTTTCCTCTACGGCTTTATTGATGATTTCAGCATTTTTTTCATCTATAATGGCTTCTTCGCACTCCATTTTGTGTTTAGAAATATCCTCCACCTCTATCGGGTTAAATGTTCCTAAACCTACATGAAGCGTAACTTCTGCAAAGTTAATCCCCTTGATTTCCAGCCTCTTCATAAGGTGTTTAGAAAAGTGAAGTCCAGCCGTAGGAGCCGCCACTGCACCTTCTACTTTGGCGTAGATAGTTTGGTATCTTTCTGCGTCTTCTGGCTCTACTGCTCTTTTGATGTATTTAGGAAGCGGAGTTTCTCCCAGTTCTTTTAGTTTTTGACGGAATTCTTCATAACTACCATCAAATAAGAATCTTAGCGTTCTTCCACGGGAAGTTGTATTGTCAATCACTTCCGCCACCAAAGATTCGTCTTCGGTAAAGAAAAGTTTATTCCCTATTCTTATTTTTCTTGCAGGATCTACCAAAACATCCCAAACACGAGTTTCGCGGTCAAGTTCTCTAAGCAGGAAAACTTCTATTCTTGCTCCTGTTTTTTCTTTGTTTCCGTATAGTCTTGCAGGGAAAACCTTAGTATTATTAAAGATAAATAAATCTCCATCATCAAAGTAATCAATCACATCCTTGAACAGTTTATGCTCTATGGTTTCTGTTTTTCTATTGAGAACCATTAGTTTTGCTTCGTCTCTGTGCTCTGATGGATGTTCAGCCAAAAGGTGCTCTGGCAAATGGAAATTAAAATTAGATGTTTTCATTTGAATAAAATTTACGGATTTTATATTTTTTAAAATTAAAATAAGTTGGCAAATATACAACCTTAAAATGCCTTTGTCAAGTTTTATTTTTATCAACGCCCCAAACAGCTCTTAAATTCGAGCTAAATCAAGAAAGATATTCCAAAATCTTTTTCCAGTCTTCTAATTTTTTATCAAAAGAAATGGTGTGCAAAGGACTCGTCGAAGGCAAAAGCATAATGGGCAAATGAAAATCTCTGCCTAATAATTTGATGAGATTTTTATAAGATTTTTGACCATTGCAGAAAACCGCCTTTATATTATAGTGTTTTTCCAGCAAATCAGGGATTTGATTGGTAGTTTCATTCTTGATTTTCACATCTTGGCTCCCTTCCCTTTCGCAGCTTTCTATCGTGTCCCAAAGTGCGATATTATATTTCTCTAAAAGTTTTAATCTATCCTGATAATCAGCGGAAAACTCCTCTCCAAACATACAAAACAGCAATTTCCAAAAATGATTCTGAGGGTGCGCGTAGTATTCTTGTTTCTCCAAAGATTTAGTCCCAGGGATAGAACCCAAAATTAGGATTTTAGAATTTTTTGATACTAATGGAGGGAAAGACTGAATTCTAAACTGCATTTTTATATAAATTATCAACAAAAATAAGTTTTTTAGGCTGAAAAATATTTATAATTTCACTTCTATTTTGTAGATTTGCCATTCAATTTTTTAATACTATGATAAAAATAACTTTTCCAGACGGCAATCAGCGTGATTTTAACAGAGGAGTAACTCCTTTGGAAATTGCCAAATCAATTAGCGAAGGTCTTGCGAGAAATACAATCTCTGCACTAGTAGATGAAAAACAAGTAGAAGTCTCTACCCCTATCACGGAGGATGCCACGGTTCAGTTATTAACATGGAATGATGATATGGGTAAAAAAGCCTTTTGGCACTCTTCTGCCCATGTTTTAGCGCAGACTATTTTGGATTTTTATCCTAATGCGAAACTTACCATAGGTCCTGCCATAGAAAACGGATTTTACTATGATGTGGATTTTGATGGAGAAATTCTTTCTGAGAAAGATTTTGAAAAAATTGAGAAAAAAATGCTGGAAAATGCAAAGAAAGATTCTTCTTTTAGAATTTATCCAGTATCCAAAGCAGATGCACTGAAAGAATATGCTGATAATCCATTTAAAAAGGAATTGATAGAAAACCTTACTGATGGAGAAATCACTTTCGTTACACATGATAATTTCACAGACCTATGTCGTGGAGGGCATATTCCTAGCACAGGACTTATCAAAGCTGTAAAAATCCTAAATGCAGCAGGAGCATACTGGCGAGGAGATGAAAAAAACAAGCAACTTACCAGAGTTTATGGTATTTCTTTCCCAAAACAAAAAGAACTTACCGAATACTTGGAAAGATTAGAAGAAGCAAAACGCCGTGACCACAGAAAACTAGGTAAAGAATTAGGAATTTTTGCCTTTTCTGAAAAAGTAGGTGCTGGGCTTCCTCTTTGGCTTCCAAAAGGTGCTGCACTAAGAAAAAAATTAGAAAACTTCCTTTCCGAAGCACAGAAAAAAGCAGGATATGAATTCGTAATTTCGCCGCACATCGGTCACAAAGACTTGTATGTAACTTCTGGACATTACGAAAAATACGGTGCAGATTCATTCCAGCCGATAAAAACTCCACACGAAGGAGAAGAATTTTTATTAAAACCGATGAACTGCCCTCACCACTGTGAAATATACAAAACAAGCCAGTGGTCTTATAAAGATTTACCGAAGAGATTTGCAGAATTCGGAACGGTATACAGATATGAACAAAGTGGTGAGTTACACGGACTTACCAGAGTAAGAGGCTTTACTCAGGATGATGCCCACCTATTCTGTACCCCAGACCAGTTATTATCTGAGTTTGAAGGAGTTATAGACTTGGTATTGTATGTATTCAGCAGCCTTGGATTTGCTGATTTTACGGCTCAAATCTCATTAAGAGACCCTGAAAACAAGCAAAAATACATAGGTTCTGATGAAAACTGGGAAAAAGCTGAAAATGCAATCATTACTGCTGCTAAAAATAAAGGACTAAATACTGTGGTAGAATACGGAGAAGCTGCATTCTATGGGCCTAAACTAGATTTCATGGTGAAAGATGCCTTGGGAAGAAGTTGGCAGCTTGGAACTATCCAAGTGGATTACAACCTGCCAGAGAGATTTGACCTTTGGTATACAGGAAGTGATAACGAGAAGCACAGACCTGTGATGATTCACAGAGCACCATTCGGTTCTATGGAGCGTTTTATCGCTATTTTACTAGAAAATACAGCGGGAGATTTCCCACTTTGGCTGGCTCCAGAGCAGTTTACAATCCTTCCAATTAGTGAAAAATATGTAAATTATGCAGAAAAAGTTTCACAATTGCTGGAAATTAACGATATTTGCGGTCTGATTGACAAAAGAAATGAAAAAACGGGTAAAAAAATCCGTGATGCAGAATTAAACAAACTGCCATTTATGCTGGTTGTAGGAGAAAATGAAGAGGCTGAGGGAACTGTTTCTGTGAGAAAGAGAGGCGAAGGAGATTTAGGAACGATGAGCATAGAAGATTTCATAGCTTACTTTAAGAAAGAAGCGGCTTTGTCTTCAGATATTAAATAAGATATTAACCATTAAAATTTAAAGCGATAGCACTAAAGAAAATTAACAACAGAGGTCCGATGCGAAAGCCTGCACAGGAAGATGCGCATCAGATTAACGACAAAATCAGAGCCAAGGAGGTTCGTTTGGTCGGTGATAATGTAGAACCTGGTGTCTACCCTACTTCCGAAGCTTTGAAAATGGCTGAGGAACAGGAATTGGATTTGGTAGTAATTTCGGATAAAGCAGAGCCTTTTATCTGCCGTATCTTGGATTACAAAAAGTTCCTTTACGAACAAAAGAAAAAACAAAAGGAGCTGAAAGCCAAGCAGGTAAAAGTGGTGATAAAGGAAATCCGTTTTGGTCCTCAGACTGATGAGCACGATTTCCAATTCAAGAAAAAACATGCTGAAAAATTCTTGGAAGAAGGTTCTAAACTAAAAACTTATGTTTTCTTCAAAGGAAGATCAATAGTTTTTAAGGATCAAGGAGAAATATTACTTCTAAAACTTGCCCAAGAGCTGGAGCATGTAGGAAAAGTAGACCAAATGCCTAAATTAGAAGGAAAAAGAATGATAATGCTAATGAGCCCGAAAAAGACTAAATAGTTTTATCTTTCAGCAAAATAAGATATTGATAACAAATAACATAAAAGAAGTAAGAAAATGCCAAAATTAAAAACGAAATCAGGTGCTAAGAAGCGTTTTGCTCTTACTGGAACAGGTAAAATCAAAAGAAAAAATGCTTTCAAAAGCCACATCTTGACTAAAAAAGAAACTAAGAGAAAGAGAAATCTAACTCAGACTTCTTATGTTGCTAGTGTGGATGAGAAAAGCGTTTTAAAGCAATTAGCAATTAAGTAGTTTTTATAAATCATTTCGGTTTATAAGAATTTTATTCAAAAAAGTTTAACCCTGAAACGGTGCAGCTAAGAGAATTCTATGTAATTCCGCCCTTTTCAAAAAAACAAATTAATTAAATTATGCCAAGATCAGTAAACGCTGTAGCGTCTAGAGCGCGCAGAAAAAAAATCTTAAAACAAGCTAAAGGTTTCTTCGGAAGAAGAAAAAATGTTTGGACTGTCGCGAAAAATGCAGTAGAAAAAGCAATGCAATATGCCTACAGAGGCAGAAAAGAGAAAAAGAGAAATTTCAGAAGTCTTTGGATTACGCGTATCAATGCGGGAACTAGACAATACGGAATGTCTTACTCTCAGTTCATGGGAGCTCTTAAGAGAAACAACATCGAGCTAAATAGAAAAGTATTGGCTGATTTAGCAATGAATCATCCAGAAGCATTCAAAGCTGTTGTAGATCAAGTAAAATAAATGTTGAATCGCGTTTTTTGTTATCAATAAAAGAAATCCAGGTTATTATTAATCTGGATTTTTTATAAAATATTAAAACGAATGAAGTTAAAATTTTTAGGAACAGGAACTTCCCAAGGCGTTCCGATAATCGGCTCTGATGATCCTGTCTGTCTGTCTTCTGACCCACGAGACAAAAGACTGCGAAGCTCCGCTCTGATAACCACCGAGACAAATGGGAAAATATTGATAGACTGCGGGCCTGATTTTAGACAGCAGATGCTTACCAATGGAGAGAATAACATAGATGCAGTGCTTCTCACACACGAGCATAATGACCATGTAATTGGGCTGGATGACTTGCGTCCCATTATTTTCAAAAGACAAAAAAATATTCCTATCTATTGTCTGGAAAGAACTGCGGAAGAAATAAAACAGCGATTTCCCTATGCTTTTAGCGAGGTGAGATACCCTGGAGCTCCAAGTTTTGATATTCATCTGATTGACAGCGATTTTACAATAGATGATACCAAAATCACACCGATACATGTTTTTCACAATCAGCTGCCTATAATTGGTTTTAAGGTGAAAAACTTGGCCTATATAACGGATGCAAGCTCTATCCCTGATTCAGAAATGGAGAAATTGCTAAATCTGGATTTCTTGATTATCAACTGTCTTAGAAAAGAGGAAAAACATCCTGCGCACTTCATTTTGCCAGATGTTTTGGAATTGGTAAAAAAACTAAAACCAAAGAAAACCTATCTGACACACATCAGCCATAAAATAGGTTTTTATGAACAGACAGAAGCCGAACTCCCTGATGATGTTCATCTGGCGTATGATGGTTTAGAAATTAATTTCTAAAATTATGCTGATTTTTTTTGCTGTTATGAAAATAATGTCTATATTTGCACCCGTAAGATTTGAGTAGGCCCAGATGGCGGAACTGGTAGACGCACTGGACTCAAAATCCAGCGCCGCAAGGCGTGCCGGTTCGATTCCGGCTCTGGGTACAATATTAGGAAAGCCTTTTTATAAAAGCTTTCCTATTTTTTTCTAAAATGTTCTTTCTTGTGGTTTTTCAAAAGTGGTATAAAAAACGGTATGAAAAATTAGCATCCTGAAATATTTTCTTCCAAAATGATTAAATCCATAAAATTCCATTACTCATCATAAGAATTTGGGAAATCTGTTTTCAGTTCATCTACCGATGCCAATACTTTTTTGGAGAGGGATTCTTGATAGTTTTCTAATTTGTCAGCAATTTCAGGATTTGATACCGCTAAAATTTTAGCTGCCAAAATTCCTGCATTCATGGCTCCGTTTAGCGCCACTGTAGCAACAGGAATTCCAGAAGGCATCTGCAAAATAGACAAAACACTATCCCAGCCATCTATGGAATTACTTGACAAAATAGGCACGCCTATCACTGGCAAAGTGGTACAGCTCGCCACCATCCCAGGCAAATGGGCTGCTCCTCCTGCTCCTGCTATGATTACACTGATTCCTCTTTTTTTAGCCGTTTTCGCATAGTCCAGCATTCGTTCTGGAGTTCTGTGCGCAGAAACTATGGTAACCTCGTAGGGAACTCCCAATGATTGTAAAAAATCTACTGCCTGATGCATAATCGGGAAATCACTTTTGCTTCCCATAATAATTCCTACCATATTTTGATTGATTTTAAAATAAATTTAATTAACTTTACAAACGAAAAATTTAAACATTCCAAAGATAAAAAATTAACCTTTAAAACGAAAAACTAATTTTCCTGAGATGAAAAACATGAAACTTACATTCGCTATTTTGGCCATTGCTATCATCTGGGGGACTTCGTTTTTGGGTATTAGACTCGCCGTGGAGACTATTCCTCCGCTGTATGTGGCAGGTATCCGGCATGTGTTGTCAGCTATTATTTTGGGTGTTTATTTGTCCTTTACAGGAAAACTAAAATGGATAGGCTGGGAAAATCTAAAAGTCCAGCTGATACTTTCCACTTGTATTCTTATCATAACCAATGGGCTTACCACGATTGCCGAAGAGCATGTTTCCAGCAGTCTGGCGTCTCTGATTAGTTCTTGTTCGCCTATTTTGATATTTATTGGCAGCGTTTTATTTAGAATGCAGCAGTTTACATTAAAATCTGTTCTAGGGATTTTACTGGGCTTTTCTGGAATTATTTTGATTTTCTGGGATGGGCTGGCTGATTTGGCAAATCCTGATTACCGTAAAGGAATGATTTACCTATTCCTTGCTATTTCTGGAAATGCCACAGGAGCCCTTTACATCAAAAAAACAAACTACAAAAGCACTAATATTTTATTAAGTCTTTTTTATCAATTTGTCTTTGCGGGAGTGGTGCAGATTATGAGTGCTTTGGTTTTAGGAGAGGAATTTACGCCAGAAATATGGAGTATGAAAAGCGTTATAGCTATGTTCTCGCTTACGATTTTTGCTTCTATTATCGCTTATTTAGCATATATCTATGCACTGAGCCAAATTTCCGCTGTGAAAGTTTCAATGATTTCTTATGTAAATACCATTATTGCGATCTTTTTAGGTTGGCTGATAGCTGATGAGCCTGTGGATTCTAATTTTGTTATTGCTGCGTTTTTGATTATTTTAGGAATATTTATAACGAATTATCATCCAGATATGTTCAAAACAAAAAAGCATTAGAAAATTCTAATGCTTTTTTGATATCACTCTAATCATTGATTTTATCGTGGTTAGTTTTTCTAACAACTCTTCCCTGCTATCCGCTAAAATGTTAATGTGTCCCATTTTACGCCCATGTTTGGTTTCGGTTTTTCCGTATAGATGGACATAAGTTTTGGGCAGTTTTAAAACCTCTTCCAAGCCTTCATAATAGGCTTTTCCTTGGTAGCCCTCCTCTCCTACAAGATTAAACATTCCGCTGTATTTATCCGCATCTGTGTCTGCCAGTGGAAGATTTTTTACCACTCGGTACATCTGCTCGAACTGGGAGTTACTATTTCCTTCCTGCGTGAGATGTCCACTGTTGTGCAGCCTTGGAGCCGTTTCATTGACCCAGACTTTTCCATTTTTATCCAAAAACAATTCTATCGCAAAAAGCCCAGAAGAAGCCATCGCTTGAATGAATTTTATGACAATTTCATCAATTTGACTTTGAATTTCATCGGAAATTTCACTTGGACAAATATTAAAATCCAATAGATTTAATCGTGGATTGGCAACCATTTCCGTAACAGGAAAAACTTTGACTTCTCCCTTGTCGTTTTTAGCGACAATTACAGAAAGCTCCTTTTCTATATCCACCAATGTTTCTAAAACAGAGGGCGAATCCCAAAGATTTTCCAGCTCTTTTTCATTACGAATCACCTGAACGCCCTTTCCGTCATAGCCGCCAGTATTTAGTTTTTGAACAAAAGGCAAAGGAAAATTTACCTCCAATTTGTCTCGAATAACTTGAAAATCAGGACTTGGGATTTCGTTTTTTTGATAAAATTCTTTCTGCAATATTTTCTGCTGAATGATTTTGACAGCACTAGGACTTGGGATGATTTTTATTCCTTGTTTCTGTAAATCTTCCAGCGCTTGGACATTCACATGCTCTATCTCTATTGTGAGAACATCTTTATCCTTCCCAAAATCCATAACAGCCTGATAATCATTAAAATCACCTTTTGTAAAGTGCGATATTCCTGCGCACGGGCAGTCAGAACTTGAGTCTAATGTGTAAAATTCATCATCGTATTTTAAGGCTTCTTGAATGAACATCCTGCCGAGCTGTCCGCCTCCTAATATTCCTATTTTCATGAATTAAATGTTTAGTTTTGATTATAGTTTTTATTCAAAAATTCTTTTTTCAGAAGTTCTCTATAAATTTTTCTGAATTTCTTTTGCAATTTTTTATGATTCGTATTTCGCCCCTCTAACACCACTGATTTCAGGATTATTTCTACTTTTGATTTGTTTATTTCTTCCAGCTCAAATCTTATATTTTTTAGAGTTTCATCTCCTATTTTTAGGCTGTCTATGATGTAATAATCATAAAATTGTATTTCTCTTTCCAGTTCCTTTTTTAGAATTTCTTTATCTACTTCCAGCGTTTTTAGATCGGTTCCGTTCATAATCAGGCTTTCACTGCTTATATTATTTCTTTTAATAATCATCAGCGTGTCTTTTTTGAACAAAATATTCCTGTTTTTCAACTCATCCAAAGCCTCCGTTTTACTTTTCGGTATCTTAAAAGAATAATCGTTGAACAACACCATCCCATCCGAACCATATCTATAATATGGTGGCGGAGAAGTAGCCATTATCACAAAAATAGAAGGAACAAGCACTAGTGCAGGACTTATTTTTCTTATTTTGAAAGGCTGAAGCAAGGCATCATACTTTATCAAAAGAAAAGGAATTACTAAAAACACAAAGGCGATGAAATCGGTATAATCCACCACACGAGCGACTGCAATGGGCGAAATCTGGTTGTAAAAATCAATAAATCCCTCTGAAAACGGAGACTTCCAAAATATGAACAAAACAAAACTAACGAGAATGGAAAAAGTTCTCAGTTTTGGGAAAATATAAGCCAAAAACAATGGAAAAATAATCATTCCCAAAAAATCTGAAAATTTACCCGTGAACCAATTATGAAAATACAATTTCAAAAAATGGTCATTGATAAATAATAAAATTATGCTCACTACAAAAACATAATTCAGCAGTAAAAACTTATTCCTCTTCATGTTATTTTTACTTTAAAACTTCATGAAATCCCTTACAATTCCGCCATTCTGCGTGTATCGCAAAAGTTCTGTTTCTATGAAATTAGAGATTTCCGCCTTTTTTTCGCTTGGGAATAGCAGATGTACATTTGCCCCAGCGTCCAAAGTAAAGAAAAGAGGCAGATTGGTTTCCTTTCTAAATTCCCAAACCCTATTGATTACCTGCAAAGTACCTGTCTGCATCAGAATAAAAGCAGGGTCACTCATCATCATCATCGCATGAAGGGTAAGCGCCTCATGCTCCACTAATTTCATAAAAGCTTGTAAATCACCTGATTTTAATATTTCTTTCATCGGAACAAAGTTTTCTCTCGCTTCCTGAAAACGGCGTTCAGCATAGGGATTGGTGTTCATCAGTCCATGCCCCACGGTGGAACTCACAGACTTTTGCCCTTCATGAATCAGCAGAACATAATCATTAAAATCTCTAAATATCGGGTGGATTTCCTCGTCAGGATACTTCACAGCATACAAGTCGGAACTTCCTTTCACTTCATTCACATCGCCCCAGACTACCAGCCCGTCATAAACGCTTCGGCAGGCACTCCCACTGCCCAAACGAGCCAAAAAAGAAGCTTTTTTAGCATCAAAAAAATCTTTCCCAGAAAACTCTCTATCCATCTCCATAAGGCATTTGGCTATAGCTCCAAAACCCGATGCAGAACTGGCAATTCCAGAACTATGCGGGAAAGTATTTTCGGTCTCAATGACAAAACTTCCCTGCAAAATCCAAGGAAGATACTTCTCTATGCTTCTAAAATATTTTTCTATTTTCTCCGAAAATTTGGTTTCTTCTTTCCCTGCCAAAAAGGTTTTGACTGAAAATTTTTCACCTGATTTAAAAATCATTTTAGTCTCTGTTTTACAATTACTAAGTGTAAAACTGATGCTGGGATTTGCTGGAATCTGCCCTTCATATTTTCCCCAATATTTGATAAGGGCAATATTACTGGGACAACTCGCAAAAACCTCTACATCTTTCGTTAAAAATTCTTTATTTCCTAAAAACTGCTGTGGCATTATGATAATATTTTACCTCACAAAGGTAGTAATTTAGATGAAAAAATCCCCTTTCCATTGAGAAGGAAAAGAGATTTTTATTTTATATTGGTTTTACTAGTTCTAGGAACCATTCTTTGACTTCACCTGACAAGTGCGGAGCTAATTTCTCCTCGCAGGTCTTGTGGTAGGCGTTCAGCCATTCTTTTTCTGGTCCGGTAAGTAGTTCCACATCTATCACATCCTTGAAAAACGGACAAAGTGTAAGGGTTTCAAAACCATAGAAAGTGCCGTATTCTGTGGTTCTCAGTTCCTTCACTGCCACTAAATTCTCATGGCGGATACCATATTGATTTTCAACATAAAACCCTGGTTCGTTGGAACACACCATTCCAGCTAAAAGCTCCTGTGGATTCATATCTTTTCGGATATTCTGAGGACCTTCATGCACATTCATGAAACTTCCTACGCCGTGCCCTGTTCCGTGTGCATAGTCTTTGCCCTCTTTCCAAAGCGGAAGACGAGCGATAGCATCCAGCTGAACACCTCTTGTGCCTTTCGGAAACTGAGCTAAAGAAAGGTTAATCATCCCTTTCAGAACCAAAGTGCAGTCTTTTACAAACTTCGCTGACACTTTACCCAAAGCCAGCGTTCTGGTAATGTCAGTAGTTCCTTCTAAATATTGTCCACCAGAATCTACAAGAATACTTCCCTCGTTAGTAACTTCTTTGCTTCCTTCGTTTTTTGCAGAATAATGCACGATAGCACCATTTCCTTTATAACCAATGATACTTCCGAAGCTTTCGCCCACGAAATTTTCGCCTTCAGCACGGAAATCTCTCAATTTTTTTCCGATAGAATATTCCGTCATAGGCTCTTTTCCTACACTGTTTTTCAGCCAATGGAGGAATCTCACCATTGCTACACCATCACGAACCATCACCGTGCGGAAGCCTTCCAATTCGGTTTCGTTTTTAATGGCTTTCATCAGATTACCAGGAACGGCAGATAGAACGAAAGAGTTTTTATCCTTTAAAGCATTGAAAACCGCTTGGTTACAATTTGGTGAAATTAAAACTTTTTCATTTTTTAATTGACCTAAATAAGAGAAAAATTCATCGTAAGGAACTACACTTACTTCCGCCTCTTGCATTTGTTTTTTGGCTTCATCATTGAGTTTTTCTACATCTACAAAGAGCGTAGCCTCTCCATCCTCTGTCACGAGGATATAACCAAGAAATACAGGGTTGCAGTCCACATCGCTTCCTCGCAAATTTAGTGTCCAAGCCACATCATCAAGACTTGAAATAACATGCAATGAAGTGCCTTTTTCCTCCATTTTCGCACGGATGGCGTTTAGTTTTTCTACAACAGACTGCCCTGCCCATTTCAAAGGATGAACAAAGATTTCATTTTTAGAAGGTTCGCCTCTGTCTGTCCAGATATCCTTTAATAAAGGTTCATTGACAAGTTGGATTTTTCTTGCAGATAATTTTTGATCAAGACTTTCCCAATTTAGATGAGATGTCGCCAGAGCATTTACAGCTACTTTTCCATTTTCAGGCGTTTGAGAGATTATCCAGTCTATGTAGTTCGGAGTGCTTTCTATACCGTCTTTCATCAGTTCTATTCCTGTGTTTTCCAGCTCCTGTGCTGCCTGAACGAAATATCTTCCATCTGTCCATAGAGCAGCTTTTTCATTAGTTACCACCAAAAAACCAGCAGAACCTGTAAAACCTGAAAGCCAAGTGCGTTCCTGCCATTCTTCGGGTAGATATTCGCTCATATGTGGGTCTGCAGAGTAGACAATGAATGCATTGATACCTTTCTCCTGCATCTTCTGACGAAGTTTTGAAATTTTCTCTATTGTAGTCATTTTATTTTTATTAAGGAAGCCAATTTACAAAATATTTACATTAAAAAAATAAAAAAATTACTCAGAAAGTTTTTCCAAGTAATTTTTCATTATTTTATCCTTTATATTTCTCTTGATAATCTTCTTGAGATGCTTTGATAACTTCTTTTGCGTGTTTAGCATCATAGACTTCATCTATTCTACATGCCACAGGCTCACCAGGAAGATTTTTATAAGTCAAGAAATAGTGCATCAGTCTATCTACTTCAGCCTTAGGAAGTTCTGAAATGTCTTTGATATGTCCATAAGACTGGTCTCCTACTAATACAGCTACGATTTTATCATCAGCTTCGCCTTTGTCTATCATCTTGAACCCACCGATTGGCACTGCTTCCAGCAAAATACCACCAACAGGAACATTGTGGCTGCTCAATACGCAGATATCTAGCGGATCATGGTCTCCTTCCGTAATGTCAGAAGCGCCTCTTTTCACTGCAAGTTCCTTTACTCTCTCATCGCAGTAAGTTCTTGGAACAAAGCCATATAGAGCAGGAATTATATTAGAAAATTTCTGCGGTCTGTCTACTTTTAGATGTCCGCTTTCTTTATCGATTTCATATTTAATAGTATCTGATGGAACTATTTCCACAAAAACATTAACTACATCTGGTGCTTTTTCCCCAGCTGAAATTCCATGCCAAGGATGTGCTTTAAAAGTTGGAATCATTATACTATATTTATTTTTAAATTATACTACTTATTTCATTTCTAAGGTTTTGGATAGTATCTGAGATATAATCCTCGCCATCCAAATACCCCATCAGAAACAGAGTCTTAAACTCCTGCAAAGAAACATTTGGGCTGTTTTCCAAAGTCTTGTGGAGAAGCTGAAGAACATTATTTTTAGAATTTAAAATATTATTCCAAGAATCTTGGCTGATATAAAGCTGTTGTGAAGCATTATACTCAAATTCTTCCATAATATTTTTTTCCACCAAAAACACAAATTCCACAGCGGCCAATTCCTTGTCAAACTTCTGAACCAAGTTAGAAGGCTTCATTCTCTCCAAAAACAAAGTCATTCTTTCATACGCCTGCAATCTTATCTGCGCATTGGATTTCCCTGAAATAATGCTCAATTCTCTGTTTTTCAACTTAATGAACTGAAACACAAACTGTCTCAGCAATATAACGAAAGGAACTGCCACGATTAAAGCAAAACCGTAAGGCAGTAGGTTATCTAAATTGCTCATTTTTAAAAAATCAAAAGTGTGCAAATGTAAGAAATTTTATGAAACCAATACCTCTCCTGTCATTTTTTCAGGAATTTTTATTCCCATAATGTGGAGAATGGTGGGTGCCACATCGCCTAATTTTCCTCTTTTGAGCTGCCATTTTTTATCTTTATCCATTACTATCAGAGGAACTAAACTAGTGGTATGGTTGGTATTAGGCGAACCATCCTCGTTTATCATATAGTCTGAATTACCATGGTCAGCGAGGATAAGTACCGTATAGCCGTTTTCATAGGCTGTATTGGCTACCTCTTCTATGCATTCATCCACTACTTCGCAGGCTTTTACCACTGCATCAAAAACGCCTGTATGTCCCACCATATCAGGGTTAGCAAAATTTAAGCAAACAAAATCTGCTGTCTGTTTCTGCAATTCTGGAATGATGGCATTACAAATATCAAAAGCTGCCATTTCAGGCTTTAAATCATAAGTTTTCACATCCCTAGGGCTTGGGCAGAGGATTCTTTTTTCGTTTTCAAACTCGGTTTCGCGCCCTCCTGAAAAGAAGAATGTCACATGAGGATATTTTTCGGTTTCGGCGATTCTGATTTGAGATTTTCCCTCTCTCTCTAAAACTTCCCCTAGAGTTTCGTGGATGATTTCTTCATCATAGACAATTTTGATATTTTCAAAATCTCTGTCGTAGTTGGTCATTGTCACAAAATAGAGATTCAGTTTTTTCATTCCAAATTCTGGAAAATCCTTCTGCGAAAGAACTTCTGTAAGTTCGCGACCTCTGTCCGTACGGAAATTGTAGAAAATAACCACATCACCTTCTTGAATATTCCCCACAGGATTTTGGTTTTCATCAGTTAAAATAATCGGTTCGATAAATTCATCCAAAACATTATTTTGGTAAGAATTTTCCACCGCTTCCAATGCATTTTGTGTTTTTACCCCCACTCCATTGACCAAGGCATCGTAGGCTTTTTTTACCCTTTCCCAGCGTTTGTCCCTATCCATCGCGAAAAATCGCCCTGTGACAGTCGCCAGTTTTCCTGTGGTTTTGGATAAATACTCCTGAATCTCTTTTACAAAAACCTTTCCTCTGTGCGGGTCGCAGTCACGCCCATCAGTAAAGGCATGAACGAAAACATTTTTCAATCCCAAATCTTTCGCTTCATCCAGAAGAGCCTCTAAATGAGTGATATGCGAATGAACACCGCCATCAGACAACAGCCCAAGGAGATGGACATTTTTATTGTTTTTCTGTGCGTGTAAAAATGCCTCTTGGATAGGTTTTTCTTTACCCAAAGTTCCATTTTTTACAGCTAAATTCAGCCTCGTAAGGTTCTGATAGACAACTCTTCCCGCGCCCAAATTCATATGTCCTACTTCGGAATTACCGATTTGTCCTTCGGGAAGCCCCACTTCCAAGCCTGATGCATGCAACTGAGTATGAGGATATTTCTGATAGCAGCTGTCCACAAACGGCGTGTGAGCCTTGGTAATAGCACATACTTCGGGATTCTCAGCCAATCCCCAGCCGTCTAATATTGCGAGTAAAACTTTTTTTGACATTTCTTATAATTTTACTGCTAATTTACGAAAAATTATTGATTTTAGTTTTGTTTTTCATTGGGTAATTCTATGCTTGAAGCTGGTTTTTCATCAGGAAGGTTAATAAATTGATAATAAAGCACTTTGGACAAAAATCTTTCATCTTTTTTTTGGCTTTTAACATAATCAAAACGATAAGTGGAATAAATTTCATCAGGATAATATTCCAAAAGCAGAGAATCATTAAAATCAAATTCATAAACAGCATCAAAATCACTTACTTTCTGAACTTTTATATTGTAAAATGTCCCCAAATAACCCCAGTTTACAAAGCTGCAAAGCAAAAGTGTTCCGTAGAAATACCAAATCATTTGGTTAAAAAGATAATAATTGGTTTTTCTATGCTCTATCTTTAAGTAAGTGAATATCAGACCAATAACGGACAAAATAAGAAATGCATAAACTCCCAGCCTTTTGTAGGTAAGCCCCCAGTGGTAGATGTATTCTGTATTTTTGATAAGAGCAGAAAGGACAAGAAGAGAATTAAGAATTATCCACATTTTGGCTAACTTTTTAAGTAACAATGATTTATCATCAAAGTTAAAATAAGACCTAAAATAAAGCATCAATAGTAAAACTGCCATCACAATGGACAAAATAACCACATTTACACGGTTGTGCGTGTCCGCGGAAAGGTTTGCCAGCCTATCTGTATCAACTTGGAAAAACTGTTCATAATTAAAAACTAAAATAAAAACCAGCAAAAGAAGATTGAGCAGAACAAAAGTCAGTACGCCTATTTTTCTTTCAGAATCAAGGTCTAAAAACTCTAACATTGGCGTAAATTTCTGATTTTTAACTCTTTCTGAAAAATCATTTTGTAGAAATTGGTTTCGTCGCAAGAAAAATTTTGCCCCTGAAAAATTCCAATAACCAAACGAGAAATAAAATGCCAAAGCAGCCACTACGAAAAACCAGTTATCAATGTCCAATTCATAAAGATAAACCTCTGAAAATATGGAACTTCCCATGCTGTAAATCCAGAAAAAGAACAAGAAAAACAGGATTGGGATTACTAAAATGATGATTGATTTAAAATTAAATTTAGAGTTTCCATCTCTGATAATCCATGTATTAAAATCAAAGAAACGATACGGAAAAGCGATATTATTCATCGTCGCTATCGGGACAGCCAGAATGCTTTTGAACCTTCTATATTTTGACTTAAATCTCAGCAGTAGCAAGGAAAAAGAAACCGCCAAAAACGAAACAAAATCCCCGTACCACATAAAAGCAAAAGCGGACAAAATGGACAACGCGAAAATGATAAAAAACTCTCTGTTTTTCATTTTTTTATGGGTTTTTACCAAAGTGATAACACTGAGAAAAATGGCTAATAATCCGACATTTAAGCCAAAAGATTCTCTGTAAAACAACGCTGTAACTACTGCTGTCGTCAGCATAATTAAATGATGTGTTTTCATAATATTTAAAAATTTAAAATTAATTATTCAAAGAACTTTGTATTTCAAAGTTTGAAAGCAAAAAAATATAATTATTTTTTCAATAATTTTTCCAAAGTATTGATATGCTGGCTAAAAGCCTCTCTCCCCGATTGTGTAACACGATAGGAAGTTTTCGGTTTTTTGCCGACGAATTCTTTTTTCACCTCTATATATCCTGATTTCTCAAGGGCTGTGCTGTGGCTCGCCAAGTTGCCATCAGTGATGTTAAGGAGGTTTTTCATTTCACTGAAATCAACCCAGTCATTCACGATAAGGACAGACATAATGCCCAGCCTTACGCGACTTTCAAATTCCTTATTGAGCTGATTGATATTAAACATTTTCACTAAAATTATTGATACTTTTTATACAAAATAAGCCCATAAATAATATGCAACAGCCCAAATCCTAACGCCCAGAATACCAATCCATACCCCAGCAAAAATGATGAAAGCAAGCCTAAAACTACCTCACAAATCCCTAAATATCTAATGTCAGAATAAGTGTATTTAGAAGCGTTGATAAGGGACAATCCATAAAAAATCAATGTAGAAGGAGCCAAAAACGCATAAAATTCATGAAAAAGAAGCCCCAAACAGAAAATTCCCCCAGTAACCAATGGAATAGAAAAATTGATTATCAGAAGTTTAGTAGATGTAGTCCAAATAGGAAGTTCTTTTCTTTTACTCTTTCTCACTGTGAAGAAAACAGCCGCAGCCAAAGAGAAAACAAGGACTACAAGGGCAACTAAAATCAGTTCAGATATAAAATTAAAATCATAAAATTTAGGATATCTGTCAAAATAGCTAATCCCTTCCCTTTCAAAAGCGAAAAACACATACACCGCTCCCAAAATAGCAAAAATCCCTACAAAAACTCCAGAAAGCCCACTCAGAGAGATGAAGCGGGAACTTTTCTCCATAATAGAGCGAATGTGAGATAAATCTTCTTGATAATTTTTAGTATCCATAAAAAGAACTTTGAATTGCAAAGTTAATATTTATTTTGAAAAATCAAAATTATTTAAATCTTTTTAGCGTTAAAAATTACTTATTTTTTGGTTTTATCAAAGATAATGACAGGAGCAGGAACCTTATCGTAAGGATTATTGTATTCCCAAAAGAAGGAATAGTATTCTTTGACAATTTCGCCTTTTTGAGCATCTATTTCTATATTAACCATAGTGATACAGTCTTCTTTGGTTCTCTGATGAGCATCCCAGCTGATATACCACATAGGAACTTCTTTTTCATCGATTTTTCTGTATATCCTTGTATACATGCCTAATAATTCTGCTTTACGGCTTTTCATATACGCCAAAACCTTCTCTAATGGATATTTTTCAAAAGGTTTGTCATAATCTATGCTTTTTGTTAAGACACCCTTTTCATCATAGAAATTCCATGTTCCTATACGAAAACCTCCTCCATCAAAAACTTTACCTTCTTCTTTTAGAATTCCTGTAGAATAGAAATGATAAAGAAATTTTACATTGAATTCATTTTTTAAAGACACATAACGCCCATAACCTCTTTTGGTAGTAATTTCCGTCACCTGATTTCCCAAGCTGTCAGTATAAATATATTTTCCGTTTTTCTTATTTTCATTAAATCGTTTGATATCAAACTTTTTTTCGGCTTTTATCTGCTCTGTTTTTACTTCGTTTTTTTTATCCTGTCCATGGCATGAAGACAGCAAACAAAGCAGATGGAATAAAATAATCTTTTTCATAAGGTTTTATTTTTTTAAAAAATAAGCCCTACAAAAATAGAGCTTATTTTATATAAATTATTTTTTCAAAGAATCTTCTAACTTCTTGAAATGGTTATATTTATCCATATTGTCCAGATTCATGTAGATTCCTTTCAGAGTACTTACTACTTCTACATTTTTAGGCTCAATAGAATGCCATTTTTCAAGGTAAGGAAGAGCTTTTTTGAAGGTTTCTCTTCTCTTTTCCATCAATTTATTCATTTCATTGATTTTCTTTGCTTTTTGGAAAGCTCGGATTTGCTCCAATGTCTTTTCATCATCCTTTAAATGAACAGCATAAGCCAAACCTTGCAGCGCCAAAACATAGTTTCCATCAATTTCTAATGCTTTTTTGAATGATTTTTCAGCATCCGCCAAAGTAGCATTATCTTGACTTTGCAAGAAACCTAAATTATACCAAGATTCCTTATCATTAGGGTTTTTAGCAACTTGATTTTTAAGGTTCTGGATAAATTCAGCCGTTTTTCCAGATCTGTAATAAGCAATTCCCTGTAATTCCGACAATCTCTGATTGTTAGGGAATTTTTTAAGTCCTTTTTCTATCAAAACCAAAGCTTCATCATATCTTGCAGCATCCACCAAAAGTCTTATGTTTGATTCATATAGCTCTAGTTCTACGCTTGGAGTCGATTGAGTTTTTAGGTCTTTGTATTCATTTGAACCAGATTTTTTAATCAATTCAAAAGAGTTTTTATCAAAAGACTGAACCTGCCCAGTTTTCACATCAGTTGCCAAATACTGAGTCGTAACTCCTGTGTACCCGCTGTTAATCAGACTATTATAAATATCTATCGCTTCATTATTCTTTCCAGCCGCTTGATAGTTTATCCCTGCGTAGTAAAGATAAGTTTTATCCTCATTTCCTACGGCTTTCAGTAAGTTGTATACTTCTTCGTATTTTTCTGCTGCTTTGTTGTAGTTTTTAGCTTGATAAGCTTTGTAAGCTTCATCACTTGCAGATTTCAAAAGCGGATTTACAAAACTATTTACTTTTTCTGTCGTCTTAGGAGTGTAACTTTCCATCTTTAACTCTGACAAACCACTTTTTTCAGCAGCCTCTCTTCCTACATAGAAAACCTTTTTTTTATCGCTATTTTTTCCAACAAAAATAGTTTTCAAATCATTAATTTTTCCTAAGAAAATAGCTCCTTCAGAGGTTTTGCTAGCTTTGATATGAGCCACTCCTTTTGTGTAATAATATTCCTCTAAAACACTTGGTTCCAAGAAATGCAATTGACCATTTAGAATAGCATCAGCTTTTGCTAACTCTGTGTTTGCTGTTGAGACATCACCTTTTTCTACCGCTTTGAAAGCATTTTGAATTTCTTTTTTCTGTGCAAAAGCGAATGATGCACTCACTAATGCTAAACTTAAAACTATTTTTTTCATGTTAATGATAATTTTTTATTTAATTTTATTCTGAAACATTCCCTGTGTTTTCCGTGTTTTCACCTTCCTCAGTTTGCTCTTCGGCATCTTCCACATCTTCCACATCTTTATCCATTTCTACTTTTGCCACCGCCGCGATTTCATCACTTCCTTTTAGGTTGATAAGTTTCACCCCTTGGGTATTTCTTCCCATCACGCGGAGTTCTTCCACTGCCATACGGATAGCCACACCAGATTTATTGATAATCATCAGACCATCTTCATCTGTTACATTTTGTATCGCGATGAGTTTTCCTGTTTTTTCAGTGATATTCAGGGTGATAACTCCTTTTCCACCTCTGTTGGTAACTCTGTAATCCTCCACTGCGGTTCTCTTTCCGTAGCCTTTTTCAGAAACAACTAAAACAGATTCTTTCTCCAAATCATTAGCGATAATCATACCGATTACTTCATCATTATCCTCCAATGTGATACCTCTCACCCCGATAGAAGTTCTTCCCACAGCTCTTACTTTTTCCTCTGGGAAACGGATACACTTACCATTTTTAGTAGCAATCATGATTTCAGATTCACCTGTGGTCAGTCTTGCTTCTAAAAGCTGGTCATCTTCACGAATTTCTATGGCATTTACCCCATTTACTCTCGGTCTAGAATACGCCTCCAATGATGTTTTCTTGATAACACCATTTTTGGTAACCATCACCACATACATGCTGTTTACATAGTCTGCATCTTTTAGGTCATTAGTTCTGATGTAAGCTTTGATTTTATCATCTGGCTCTATATTGATAAGATTCTGCACCGCTCTTCCTTTGGCTGTTTTAGAGCCTTCTGGGATTTCGAATACGCGCAGCCAGTAGCATTTTCCTTTCTCGGTAAAGAACATCATATACTGGTGGTTGGTAGCAGATACGATGTATTCCAAGAAGTCTTCATCACGGGTCGTTGCGGCTTTATTACCTACACCTCCCCTAGACTGCACTTTGTATTCAGAAAGCAGAGTTCTCTTAATATACCCTGCGTGAGAAATCGTAAGCACCACCTGCTCATTTGGGATAATGTCTTCTATGGACATCTCACCGCCTGAATAGTCAATTTCTGATTTTCTTTCGTCTCCGTATTTTTCTTTGATTTCAAGAAGCTCATTTTTGATAATCTCAAATCTTCTGCCCTCGTTAGATAGGATATCTTCTAAATCAGCGATAATCTTCATGATTTCCTCGTATTCATCACGAATTTTATCCAATTCCATTCCTGTAAGACGAGCAAGTCTTAAATCAAGAATAGCCTGAGCTTGAATTTCAGAAAGTTCAAATTCTGCTATCAAGCCTTCTTTCGCTGCCTGCGGATTAGCACTATGTCTAATAATCGCTATTGCCTTATCCAGCGTATCCTGAGTAGCAATCACCTTCATATACCCCTCCAAAATATGAGCTCTTTCTTTTGCTTTTTTCAGCTCGTATTCTGTTCTTCTGGTTACTACATCATGTCTATGTTCTACGAAATTGTAGATAATATCCTTTAAATTAAGCTGTTGCGGTCTTCCACCAACCAGCGCAATATTATTGATACTAAATGAAGTCTGCAGAGCCGTATACTTATATAATAGGTTAAGCACCACATTCGGAATCGCATCGTTTTTCAATTCATAAACCACACGAAGTCCTTCTCTGTCAGATTCATCACGGATTTCATAAATCCCAGGTATTTTATCCTCTTTTACCAGTTCTGCTGTTCGCTCTATCATATCCGCCTTATTCACTTGATAAGGCACCTCTGTTACTACGATAGCATTTCGGTTTCCTATTTCCTCAAATTTCACTTTCCCTCTCAGTACCACTCGTCCTCGCCCTGTATGGAAAGCATCTCTTACGCCGTCATAACCATAGATAATCCCTCCTGTAGGGAAGTCTGGAGCAATGATGTGTTTCATCAGCTCATCTATGGTAATATCTCTGTTATCAATATACGCACAGATAGCATCTATACTCTCGCTAAGGTTATGCGGAGCCATATTGGTAGCCATCCCTACTGCGATACCCGAACTTCCGTTCACTAAAAGTGTAGGAATTCTCGTAGGGAGAACCGTAGGCTCTTTGGTGGTATCATCGAAGTTATTCTGAAAATCAACCGTTTCTTTATCTAAATCAGAAAGAATTTCATCTGAGATTTTTTTCAGTCTTGCTTCCGTATAACGCATCGCTGCTGGCGGGTCACCATCCATAGAACCGAAGTTCCCCTGTCCATCGACCATAGGGTATCTCAAGCTCCACGGCTGCGCCATACGCACCATAGCATCATATACAGAGCTGTCTCCGTGAGGGTGGTATTTACCCAAAACATCCCCTACGATTCTGGCTGATTTCAAATGTTTTTTATTGGAAAAAACTCCCAAATCATACATACCATACAGAACCCTTCTGTGAACGGGTTTCAGACCATCTCTTACATCAGGCAATGCACGGGAAACAATCACCGACATCGAATAGTCTATGTAAGAGGACTTCATTTCATCAACAATGTTGATAGGAATTAACTTTTCTCCTGCGTTCATTTATTTTTATTAAAGTTATATGAATCAGTGCTTTATGCACCACTATTTACATCTATTTTTTCTTTTCTGCGATGAGAAATAAATAACATGGCAATTTATGAAAATTTGATTACTTTTACCAAAAAATTTAAGTTAAAAATTTCACAAAAATGGCAATACTCAGTATCACTTTTCACACAGAAGAACACAAGATAAATGATTGGAATTCCTTTTTGGAAGAAGAACTTTTAGCGATTATCAAAAACTTTAGCAGAAAATACATCATTTCCGAAGTTGAATCAGAAATGCTCTCCGAAGGCAAAAACACCAATGTTTTATTATTCTTTGATAATCAATCAGATAGAATTTATTTTTTAGAAAACGAACTTCCGCATATTTCAAATAAAATTTTTGATAAATTCAGCGAAAGTGTATTGATTTTCAATACTTTTCTAAACAAAATAGAATCAAACATCTAAGCCCGAATTCCATTCTTTATAAAACTGCTTCAAAAACACCAGCATAAAACTATGCCTTTCCTCTGCTAATTCCCTGCCTTTATCAGTATTCATAAGGTTTTTCAGCAGGAGCAGTTTTTCATAAAAATGATTGATCGTTGTGCCGTTAGATTTTTTATATTCTTCCTTAGTCTGATGGATATTCGGCTGAATATCAGGATTATAAATTGGATTATTTTTATATCCTCCAAAATTAAAAGTCCGCGCTATCCCAATAGCCCCCATCGCATCCAGCCTATCCGCATCCTGCACGATTTCAAGCTCTTTGATCTTTTCTATCGTTTCGTCTTTATTTTTAAAGGAAATATGTTTGATGATAAATAAAATCTGCTCTATCTTCTGGGTTTCCACCCCTATTTCATTGAGGAATTTCTCTGAAATCTCAAGCGCCAAGGTTTCATCTCCGTTATGAAATTTTGGGTCGGCAATATCGTGCAGTAAAGCCGAAATTTCCACAATTTCTTGATTGCAGTTTTCTGTTTTGGCAATGAGCTTTGCAAGTCGCCAAACCCGCTCGGTATGGAACCAATCATGCCCTGCCTCTGCCTCCTCCAAGGTTTTCTTTACAAAATCTATGGTCAGAGATATATTTTGGTTCATTTTAGTTTTCTTTAAACGGAATTTCAGGATTTAATATTTCTAAAATAATATTTTTAATGGAATTCATACATATGCTAACATTCTCATTATCAATATTTTCATTGTCATAAAGCTTCAAAGTCTGAATGCCCTTCCCTATTTCCGTAAAACTCCAAATGCCGCATTGTAGCTGATTGGCAGAAAACTTTTCGTTATGCAACACCATATACGCATAAATACTCAGCTGTAAAGCCTGTTTGCTGTCCGCACTGCTCATAAAATCTTCCAATTTTTCTTCCTTTGGTTTCACGGAAAGATTTTTGGCTTTGGCTGTTTTAAAATCTATCACCCTGACCACTCCATTTAGGCGATCTATACGGTCTATATAACCAATGAAATTAATTTTTTCACCATTTTCACCCATCAAAAATTCAGCATTAATGCGATTTTCTAAACTTATGATTTCTAAAGAGTTACCAGCTTTAATTAAACCTAAATCATAATCTAAAATATGCTCTATCACCTTGGCCGCCATAGATTTATGAATGTAATTCATTCCTCGTTCATAGAGCTCTGGCTGGTGTTTAAGTTCTGAAATTGCAGAATCAATAGCTTCATTTATTTTTGACTTTAAATCTTCTATATCGTTTTCTTTCAGTATTTTACCTTTTATTTCTCCATACAACTCCTCCAAAGCATAATGCACCAAATTCCCATAGTTTCGCTGCGAAAGTTCCTCTTCTATCTCCTCTGTTTCCCTTGCTTTTAAGATGTTATTTAAGTAAAAATCTATCGGATTATAGAGATAAGAAATCAAATGTGATGCTGAAATCCTGTCCTTCCATTCATTTAGTTTCTCTAAAACTTTTTCTGTTTTTTCTATGATTATTGGCTCCTGCAAAATCGGTTCAGAGGTGTTTTCTATCACGATATGCTCTATTTTATGAGGGCTTTCCATTTCCATTTGGGTGATAAATCTACTTTTCTCGCCCGTATTCACTCCCGAACCTAAAGCATTGTATAACAGATAGATATTTTTAGAATTTTGCAGCAAACGGTAGAAATGATAGGCATAAATACTATCATTTTCCAAAAAAGTATTCAGCCCAAAATTCCTTCTCACATCGAACGGAAGATAGGTATTCTGCGTATTCCCCAGCGGCAGTTTTCCTTCATTGACAGAAAGCAGAATAATATTTTCAAAATCCAAAAGACGAGTTTCTAAAAGCCCCATAAACTGCAGTCCCTCAAGCGGTTCGCCCTGGAAATCCAAATTTTCTGAATTGACAAGCTGATTCATCAAAACCTCCAGCGCATCTATAGAAATCTCAAAATCATAGTCTTTCATATGATTTTTTAGAATCTTAAATGTCGTTTCAAAAAGAGAAACATTTTCATATAAAATATCATCTATTTCTCTGAATTTCAGCTGATAGCAAAAATTAGACAAATCTTCCAGCAGTTCAGCAGCTGTTCTCTTCTCAAAAAGCTGAAAATAAGAAAGCTCTCCCAAATGCTCCTGCATCATTTTTTTCGAAATATAAACGATGTTTTCGTCTTCTATTTTAGCTGTGAATTGATCTATTATTTTTCGGTCTTCTTCATTATATGGGAACTCCTCCAAAACCGAAAAAACATCCATATAATAGTAGGATTTATCATTTTTCCAGAGCTGTTTTTGTAGATAAAAAAGCTTCTTAACCGCCCCGCTGAAACCAAGATTTTTGATAGGAAATCCCATCGTGATATTAAGATTATCCACAAAACTCACCGCGTCCAGACTCGGCAGAAGCAGGTTTTCATCTAATAAAACAACCGCCGTTTTAGAATAATTTTCTTTTGGAATTTCTTGTAAAATTTCAGGCAAAATTTTGGTTTGGGCTACATTTCCTGCCACCTCATAAACCTTGATGTTTTTCTCTTTACCAAAACTATTTTCTATCCACTGGAATTTTCGGTTTTCATTAAATTCCTTCCAGTGCATATGCTTTCGCAGAAACTTTCCAGCCTCCTGTTTTAAGTCTTTTATGTAATATTCATCGGCTTGGAAAAAGCATTCCGCCTTTCCTTTTTGGAGCAGTTCCCGAATCAATTTCTCCTCCAAAGGCGTAAGCGCATTGAAACCACAAAAAACAAATTTTGTTTCCGTTTCCTCTGCGAAATCACTTATTTTTTCTCTCACCATTTCGTGAATCATCCCATCAGTCGCCCAGCCTTTCGCTTGGAGATTTTCCTTTAATTTAGGTAAAAAAACATTCATCTTTTTCCAAAGATTAAGGTTTCGTTTCCTTGCATTATCTCCATCGCCCAGCGTTTCGCCCCAGTTTTTAATTCGCTCATCATCAAGCATATATTCCAAAACAGCCTTGTCCTCTTCGCTGAATTTAAGCATATCATCCCAATCTTTCAGCAAAGTAGGAAACCATTTTAGGAAGTTTTCCAAAGTTTCTTCGGGATAGATTTTCTTATAAATATCATACCCAAAAAGCCACAGAGATATTCCCTGAATGTGCTGTTTTCCAGATATTTTCTTAATCAATTCATCTACCGTAAAAAACTCAGGCAAAAAACCTTCGTATTTCTGCTCTTTTAGGATTTGTTTCAAAAAAACTACGGGTCTTTTCCCTGGTAAAACGATTACAGTCTGGGACAAATCCGAAGTTTCTGATAATAATTCCGAAATAATTTTTGAGAGAAATTTCATATTCAGTTATTTATATAAGAATAATAATTAAAAGCTACAATAACCTAACAATCAATTATCTACGAATTAAAATTCCCTTTTGATAAATACACCACTTTTTTGGTATCAAAAAATTCTTCTTCAAAATAATTTTTCAGCTGAAAAATCTCACAGCGAAGCCCTGCCAGTTCCTCCGCCAAATCTCCTCCTTTGAGGTAAAGTACGCCGTTATGCTTTTCATTGAACTGCTCTTTTTCAAATTTTCCTTTCAGCCATCGCAAAAACTCAGGCATCTGGGTAACAGCCCTGCTCACCACAAAATGAAACTTTTCTTTCAGTTTTTCAGCTCTTCCATGCACTGCGGTCACATTTTTCAGCCCAAGTCTCTCAGAAACAGCTTCTACCACTTTTATTTTCTTGCCGATGGAATCTATCAGCGTAAAACTCACCTCTGGGAAAAGAATAGCCAGCGGAATCCCAGGAAATCCGCCTCCTGTGCCGACATCCAGCACCTTTGTGCCATCCGCAAAAGGCATTACTTTGGCAATTCCGAGCGAATGCAGAATGTGCTTTTCATAAAGCCCATCCATATCTTTTCGGGAAATGACATTTATTTTCTCGTTCCATTCGGTGTATAGCTGTTCCAGTTTTTCAAACTGCTGTTTTTGTTCGTCGGTGATTTCTGGAAAATATTTTAAAATAAGTGATACAGACATTTTTTAGAATTGATTTTTACAAAAATACATAAAAAACTTCGACAAAGCGATGCCTTGCCGAAGTTAATTTTATTTAGATAAAATTTATTTATTCAATAATTCTTTTATTCTTCTCATTGCCTCTACCAACTGCTCTTCTGAAGCTGCGTAAGAGAAACGGATACAGTTTTTGTCCCCGAAAGACACACCGCCTACTGTTGCC
>CALAEK010000113.1 GCA_937890925.1 uncultured Riemerella sp. | reverse complement strand
TTATGGCAACGCTAGCCCAAGTGAGTGGCGTTCCGATGCCTACACGAAAAATTCCAAACGCTTTGTTATGGACGATTGCTTACCTAAATGAGTTCTATCACTTCCTCACTAAAAAGCCTATTCTACTGAGCCGTGCCAGTGTAAAAGGCATTGAAGATGAATACGACTGCACGCGGTTTAGCCACGAAAAAAGTGCGCGCGAATTAGGAGCGGGTTTTCGTCCTTTTGCTGAAACCTTAAAAGATACTATCGCTTGGTATCGAGAAAATGGCTGGATAAAGTAAGTGTTGATAGTTGCCTTATCACAACCCTTCAGTCAGTTAAAAGTATAGATAAGGCTATTAACAATTTAGCTGACAAATACCCAATTTTTGTATTTTTGTTGTAAATTTTTTATTATATGAAAGCTCTTATTATTGGCGGAACAGGCGCCACAGGAAAAAATTTGGTTTCTTTGCTTTTAGAAGATGATACCATTTCGGAGGTGCATAGTTTTGTGCACAGAGCACCTTCATCAGCCCACCCAAAACTAAAATCTCATGTTGTAGATTTTGAACAGCCAGACACTTGGGCAGAGCTGCTCCACGGAGATGTGGCATTTTCCTGCTTGGGAACTACCCTTGCACAGGCTGGAAGCGAAGAAGCCCAGTGGCGTGTAGACTATGATTATCAGTGGCAGTTCGCAGAAAGATGCCGACAAAACGGTGTTCCTGCTTTCGTGCTGGTGTCTGCTGCTGGAGCAGATGCTGAATCAAGTATGTTTTACAACAAAATGAAAGGAAAACTAGAAGATGATGTGAAAACCCTGAACTTCCCAAAACTCCTCATCTTTCAACCATCTCTATTGGTTCGTGAGCATTCTGACCGTACGGGCGAAAATATAAGTATGAAGGTCATTAACTTTTTAAATAAAATAGGACTTTTCAAACGATACAAACCCATGCCTACATCGGTTTTAGCAGAAAAAATGATAAAAGCCGCTAAGGATACTAAACAGGGAACCCACACCTTTACTTTGAATAAAATTTTTGAGATATAACTAACCAATTTTCATTAAATAAAAATGGCTTACAGTACAGCTCTTGCGGATAGGATTCGGGAATATTTAGCCGAAATTCCTAATATTACAGTAGAAGAAAAAACCATGTTTGGTGGTTTGGCTTTCTTGGTAAATGATAAAATGTGCATCAACATAGGCGAAGATGTTCTGATGTGCAGATTTGACCCTGAGCGGACAGAAGAAATAGCCGAACGACTGGGTTTTCTTCCCGTAATAATGAGAGGAAAAGAGCTCAAGGGCTATTGCTATGTGGAAGAATGCGGATTTAAAACGAAAGAAGATTTCGTTTTTTGGCTGGAACTTTGCCTCGAATTTAACAGCAGAGCAAAAAGCTCTAAAAAAAGAAAATAAATACTATAAGTTTTTGAATAGCAAAACCCTGAACTTGCACCACACAAATTCAGGGATTTTTTTGTTATGATTCTTGGCTCTTCGCTTGTTCTATTTGTTTGTGAAGGGTTTTCAATTCTCTTTTAAGTTTTCTTTCTTGGCGTTTGGCGCCTCGTAGAATTATTTTAGCGAACTTTCTTTGCTTTTTACTGATATTTTCATCAGAAGAAAACCAAGCATCTTTATACTTTGTTTCTAAAAATTCTTTGGCTTCTTTTTTCAGTTTGATTGTTTTAGCGAGTTTCTTTTCCAATTTCTCATTTTCGGCTTGGAGCTGAGCAAGTGTTGAGTTTTCTTCTTGGGTTTGCGCCACAGCAAAACTTCCTAAAAAGAGTGTAAAAAGAACCGCTATCAAAAATCTTTTCTTCATCTTTTGACATTTTTAAAGGGCGCAAAGATAATGTTTTTTGTTATTCAGTTTTAATAATTTTGCGCTGTCTTTTTTTCCTTTAAATCCATGCTTCATTTTATTTTGAAAGAACTAAAAATTTGATTCTTCATTAACTCGCTGAGTATTGATTCTAATTCTTCTGAGCCATAAACCTACACCAAGATACAACAAGCAAGGAATAATCCCTGAAACGGGCGAAATGAGAATTTCTTTCCCTGTTTCTATAAGGATATGTTTATCATATATCAGGCTGTTGATAGTGGCATCCTCTATGGCATGCATCCACACCCCAGGCCATATTGACTTCGTAAGGCGGAAAAGTTCGGTATACATCACCGTCCACGAGATGCAGCACACCAATGCCATGAGGCAAAAAGTAACCTTGTCGTAGGGGAATACAACAAATAGCTGTTGAGGTTTTACAAAGTAGAAAAAGTAAGGCCAATGCCACGAGCACCACACTACCCCTACAATAAGGTAGAGCCACACATCTTTAATATTCAAACTGAGCAAACGAGCCGTAAGGTATCCTCGCCACGATGATTCTTCAAAGAAATTCTTTACAAATTCCGCCAATACAAAAATACCAAAACCACTGAGATAATCTGTCCAACGGATTTGAACTTTCAGCCAGCCAAAAAGCTCTCCTATAAGCAGGGTAAGGGCAATCACCACAGGATAAATAAGAGTAGCCACACCATACCAATGCAGGTTTTTCTTGATAAGTGGACGCAATCCTGCATCACGCCAACCATCGCCCATAAAAGCGCGCAAAACTATCCAAGCCACCACAGGAGCAGCTATAAAAATACCCATTCCGCTAGTGCCATTGCTGGTATCGCTGAAATCGCCTGTTGTTTCTCCCGTAAGAGAATCTACCCATACGCTGACCCAGCCACAACTGAGGGCTACGAGAATAAAAATACATAAATTCCGAATTGTTCGCGTTTGATTTTTCATCTTTAAAAATATTTATATAATTTTGGTGTAAAATTATTTCAACAAATATCCTTCTCCAATACTGAATAATAACCATTTTTAAAGATGAAAACTGATAAAAGCATAGAGGAAATCGCACAGGAACACCTTCCCTATATGAAAATCTTGGAACAAGCAGGAAGTTTCGCTGTTTTTCTATCAGATAGATTTGGGCATTACTATTATGTAACTGAATATATTGATGCGCCTCAAGAGCTTGATATTGAGAAATTAGTACATCCCGATGATTTAGAGGTGGTAAAAAGAATTGATAAAAAAGTATGGGAACTTTTGGATACACTCCCTGAGGAGGAAAAACTGACTTACAAATACATCTATGAGCTGAGAGTATTGGAAAAAGGGAAATATGTACGAATGATTTACCAAATGCGTATATTGGCATTCAGAGATGATAATTTCCTAGCAATGGGTATCATAGACCTCGCTCCTGAACAATCGGCAAACACTTCTGTGCGTTTTCAGGTAAAAAATTGTCTCACTGATGAGATAGTGCCTTTCGCAATTGAAAGCGCCGCCGACACCCTACTCACTCCGCGAGAGAGAGAAGTTCTCGCCCTTGCCAAAGAAGGGATGTTAAGCAAAGAAATATCCAAAAAACTGAATATCAGCGTACATACCGTAAACCGCCACAGACAGAATATCCTCGAAAAACTAAAAGTGGATAATATCATAGAAGCCATAAGATAATTGAGTCCTAATTTGTATTTTGAAAATTCAGGTGAATGACAATGCCAGAGAGTTTTACTTAACTCATAAACAGATTACTATGTATAATTTTAGCGAACTTGATGCCCTTACCGATCGCCTTTTGGACAATGAAATTCAAGTCAATCACCTTCCTTATTATATAGAACAAATGCTTGAAGGTTCTACTCTTATAGATTTGCTCAAAACTTATCTAAATGATGCCATTACTCATAAAAATGCTAGCCGTATAGAGTGTGCTATCATTCTTGCAGGAGCATTGGGTGAAGATAAAAAGTTGTTGTCCCAGTATGAAAACTTGCTTTTGGAAGATTGGCATCACAGTCACGAAGATCTTGTGGATATGATTGAATCCTATGGCAATGCCTCGAATGTAGCTACTTTACAGAAGGCTTTCAGTCTCTCCCTGCCTTATATGGAGTATAATCATCATTATTCTTTTCACAGGAAGCTGCTCTATGCCATCCAAAAGTTAGCACCTCAGCAATTTGCCCAAATACATAAGATAGTGAGGGATAAACTTTGTGTCGCATTAAGAAAAGAAGCGTTTAAATAATAACATTATGACCTCAGATGAATTTGCAAAGAATTTTTATCTTGAAAAACTAAAGTTTTTAAAATCGTGCTTTGAACACTCCCCCCAATACCCCAACGCCGTGAATGCCAAAATAAAAGAAATGGCGCTTAATAGCACTCAGCAAGAGCAGCTAAAAATAATGATAGACACTCTCTTAACAGATGTATTTTACACTATTTTGTATTGAATTTTTGAAAACAGACTAGATTTTCTCATTAGTTAATTAGTATCTTTGTTTCATATTAAAAATAAAAAATGACATCACTCATTACTCAAAAAGACCAAATCATCGCACAAATGCGTGCAGAACTCTCAACTACCACAGCAGAAAACCGCTACTATACAGAAGAAAATATAACTGACTGTAAAGCTCATTTGGAGGCTTTCCTTACACAATTGGAAAAGGCTGACCAAGCTCCTGATAAGCAGACTTACCTTGCAGAAGTTATACAAACCCTTTGTGAGCAACTCTCCACCTTTAACGATCCTGAGGAAGAAGAAATGCCTGAGTATCTTTGGGGTTTTCTTTACAATGGTTATACGGTGGAACTTTCTAACTTTATCCGCGAAGCCGCTTTGGCGTATGGTTTTGAGACACCAGCACCTACAGTAATTGCGCTAAATAATTGCAGCGTGGAAATAGATGATTTTGATTGGTTTTCAGTAGTATTAGGAAATGAGGAAGACAATTTTGTATGTTTGGAATACGACCCTAAAACACATCAATATTTCTATGATGAAAACCCTTACGGAGACGCTTATCCTCTACCTCTTTACAATGTGCAAGTAAATGCCGATTATAGCGAATTATCCTTTGAAGTGCTTTCAAAATGGAAAATAGAACGCTTTCAGTTCTTGGCTCAATATCCATCGGATAAGGTTTGGATTAAAACTATTTATGATTTGCATACTAAACAAACCCTCTTAAATAGGCGAGAAAAGCACTGGAGTACGATTACATTGGGAACAGAAAAAGGTAAATTATTTGAGCTAAGAACTACTCAATATGACAATGAAGGGCATATAATCCCTTCTGCTGAAGAAGGTGGCGGCTTTAGTGTGTTTACTATGGGAATCAATGAAGAGAACAAATTACAAAGTCGCAATGAAGTTGCCGATACAAAGATTTTGTTTGAAAAGACATTCTTTAGAGATGCTCGTGAAGAAGAATGGCGACTCTACGAACTTCAAAATATCACTATACAAAACGGGATAGTAACCATTACTTCTACAGATGAGGTCATAACTCGTGACCAAAATTGGGAGCTAATAAGAGGAAATATTGCTCCTGTAAGTCTCAGCTACGAGCTGAAAAACAGCGACTTCGTATTGAATTTCATTCAAAAGATTATAGAAACAATAAACTAATTATCATCGTTTGAATTTTATGAACTAAATAGAAACAAATATGAAACAGAAATTGCGCAAATTGATTCATAAAGACAAAGAGTATTTGTATAGAATAAATACAGTCTACAACACGAAAAAAGATAGCACCTCTCTGCTCTCCGTGCGTATCTTTTTGGCAGGAGAAAAAAACACGCCTTTATGTATCGATTTCTTCACCATTGAGGATAAATACATGGGACAGCCTCTCAACGGCAATATCAATTTACTGAACAAAAATACACAAACCAAAGAAACCATAAACCTCAACGAGCCCAAATATATCCCAAAACTGATTAACTGGGGAGAGGAGCAAGGCTGGAAAGGAGACAACAAAATCCCGCCACTAAACGGACTTCTTTTCTTGGAGCTTTTAGGGTATGATATTGCTCCCATACAAACCGATTGAAAAAGCCCACACTACTGATTAGTCTGAGTTATTTTTCATTGTTAATTCATTGATTTTTTTATATCTCTGTATTACAACATAAATGTATTGAAATCAATATTATTTTTATTATTTCCACTTTTTCTTTGGTATTAAACCTTTTTAAACAAAATTAAAATCAAGTTCTTATGAAACAATATAAAATTAAAGATTTTACACAGCACACTGATGACCCTACTTCTTATGATGGGACGGTGGTTATCAATGGAAAAGAATTAAGGGTGGACATCATCCTTGAAGATGAAGGCGAAACTGAAAAGATAGAACAGCAGATGAACTCTTTTTTCAGTGAGATAAACACCCTTCTGCCCAAAGCCAAAGAATGTATTGCCGAGAAATATTTAAACCTGTACAATGACAATTGGCGTTTTGGCGATGATGAGGATGATCCTGATAAACCCGAACTTACTAAAGAGGAATTTATGGAAGCTCTCAGTTTGCAAAGTCTCTTGTTTTACAGCGAGGATGTAGAAGTCTTCTTTGATGACAACGATATGTTCTTGGGGCACTCGCTTATCGCCTCAGAGTTTGACGGTGAGAATTTTAATGATGCCCAAATGTTTGGTTAGAATAATTGATTGAAAATGACCTTAGAAACTATCATTACCCATTACAGAAATCGCTTAGCTACATCGCCCGATGCTATACTTATTGGCGAAATCCCCGAAGGTGCTGAAAGTATTCCCCCAGAGGTGTTACAACTCATAGCACCTGTGCATAGTGCTTTTTTAAAGCTTTGCAATGGCGGGTCTTTTGGTGATATCATTCTGTGGAGTGCAGAGGAACTGTTGGAAAACCAATATCACATTCCTGCAGAACAGCCTTCTTGGTATGAAATAGGGCAGCTTTTGTATGAGCCACTTTTCCTTGATAAACATACCCAATGTGTGATATTTCCTGCCGATGTCTATGAAAGGATTGAGGGCATTGAGGTTGATTTTGATAGCTTTACAAGAGAATATATTTTTGGGAGCAAATACAAAGAAAAAATTATAGGCTATGACAATGAGGATGATGATTGGTCAGTATTTTTAAATGATTCTTTTGTGAGTTAAACTTTTATATAGACAAGCTAAAAATAGTGTCAGCAGGAATGAAATACGAAGTAAAATAAATCTTAGAAATTATAGTATGAAATTTTGTAGAAAAGATTTAGAAAATAAAGAAAAGTATGATGAATTAAATGTGTTTCTGACAGAAAAAATCGATGAAAATCCTCTTGAAACAGCAAAAATAATTCTAAATATCGCTTTGAAATTTCGCCAATCATCAGCATTATATTCAGATAATATACTTTTTCTAGAGCATGTAGCCCAGTTTGCAACATTTCATAAAAGTGATAAAAAAATTTTGGAAACCTACATCAATGCAATTGGAGAGTTCGGTGGATTGTCAAAGGATGAAAATTGTAAATGGTTTTGTTTTAATTTTTTAAAGTCCTTTAAAAACGATGAGGATAAAAAAATAAAGTATGTAGCAAATATACTGACTATCTCTCTATACCCAGATTTTTTCATGCAAGAGCCTGACTTTTTTGAAGATGCTATGCACATATCCAGCCTCGCTCCAAGAGAACATACAATGAGAGCTTTTGCTGTTTTTATAAGCGGACAAATAAATAACATTCGAAAAGAAGACCTGAGTAATTCTTTGAAAATATTTGATGAATACTCAAAATCTTCAAAAAATATATTTACAAAAGAGGAATATAAAAAACTGATGGAGACTTTATCAAAGTATATCGAAGGAAAAATCACTTTGAAATCTTCAGAATTAACTTCAATTGCGACTGATTACGCAATCAAACAAACAAGGAAAATTGCTAGTATTAACAAGCCATAGCCTGCATGTAAGTTACTCAGAAACCATCATTATCAAACGCTTATTAGGCTTCTTTCTTAACAAATTACAATACAAACACGGGCTCACAACTCGTGTTTTTTCATCATTATTCCTTCTTAAAAGAAGCCACAGCCTCACCAAGTTCCTTTATAATCATTGCAAGAGTTTTATCATCCAAAGAAAAAGTGAGTTGATATGGTTCTTCGCCATAGGAAACAGGCGCTATATCATAGCATAGCAGCACTATAAGTTTTTTATTTTGATATTCAAAGGCTAATTCTGGCTCTATAAAATCAATTTCTGTGGATTTCTCTTTATCGGCTGAAATCTGCTCAAACCATTCTAAAAGCCCCACCACTTCAGAAAAAAGCATACACTCACTTACTCGTGTATAATATTTTCCTTCTAAATCATCTTTCACCTTCACTTCTACTTTCAGCCAATCTTCAAAATTGTCCTTCCTATCTCGGTGCCCATGAATAGAAAAAATGATTTTTTGATAAGCATTTTGGATTTTGAACATGATTTTTTTCTGTTGCATTTCTTAATTTCTTTCTTTGAAACAAAGATAAACTAAAAATTCCCAGACACAATAACCACTATTCCCAGCCAATTGACAGTTTCTATTTTTAAAATCTTATAATTCTTGTTAAACTTAGTTAAAACCAATGAAACAAGATTGTTTTTGCATTAAATTTGTATCAACAAAATCAAAGTAAATACAACATTTATATGAAAAACCAATTGAAAAAACTTGCTCCTTTTGCATTAGTAGGAATACTTTCTGGGGCGACGACCTTTGGAGCAATTAACTATTTTAATGAAGAACAAAACAACACCGATTTTTCTTATTTCTCTACTTCTGGGAAAAACGCCATCCCAGCAGGGCTGAACGGAGCGTCTTCTGACAACTTCGTAAAAGCTTCTAAAACAACAGTTCCTGCCGTAGTTACGATAAGAAATTACCAAAACAATACACCTTCCTCTGGAAGATCTATGGATCAGGATATTTTTGATTTTTTCTTCGGAGAAGGATTCAGAAATAATAGAAGCCAAAGACAAGAAGCACCAAAAGACCTGCCTTCTGGGCTGGGTTCGGGAGTTATCATTTCGCCTGATGGATACATCATATCAAATAACCATGTGGTAGCAGGAGCCAGCAAACTGGAAGTAGTTCTAAGCAACAAGAAAACTTACACTGCGACACTCATCGGAACTGACCCAAGTACAGACATCGCACTACTAAAAATAGAAGACAAAGGGCTTCCTTATCTTAACTTTGCGAACTCAGATTTAGTTGAGGTAGGACAATGGGTTCTTGCTGTGGGAAATCCATTGGGGCTTAACTCTACCGTAACAGCAGGAATTGTCTCTGCAAAAGGCAGAAATATAGACCTTCTCAGCCAGCAGAGTAGAACACCGATTGAAAGTTTTATCCAGACTGATGCTGCCATCAACAAAGGAAACAGTGGAGGCGCGCTGGTAAACCTAAACGGTGATTTGATTGGGATAAACTCTGCAATCTCTTCATCTTCTGGATATTACGAAGGTTATGGATTTGCTGTCCCTGCTAATTTGGCTAAAAAAGTAGTAGAAGATATCAAGAAATTTGGTCTTGTTCAGAGAGGATTCTTGGGAGTTGGATCTTTAGATTTATCTAATGATTTACAAGTTAAAACTTACAACCAAAGAAACAAAACCAGCCTAAAATCTGGAAAAGGTATCTATGTAACGGATGTTGCTAAAAATAGTGGTGCAGAAGATGCAGGAATCAAAACTGGAGACATCATCACTAAAATAGACAATGTAAACATCGATGGATTCTCTGACCTTTCTCTAGCTATCGGCAGCAAGAGACCTGGGGACAAAGTTTCTGTAACCTACATAAGAGGCGGAAAAGAGCACAAAACTACTGCCGCTCTAAAAGACCAAAAAGGAAACACTTCTCTACGAAGCAAAGCTGACCTCAGCGTAACTGAAAAAATCGGAGGTGAGTTTGAAAGCCTAAGCGACAGAGTAAAAGTAAGTTATGGACTAAACAGCGGTGTCATCGCTAGAAACATCGTAGATGGCGGAGAACTCTCCAAAATAGGTGTCGTAGATAACTATATCATCATGGAAATAAATGGAAAACCAGTTAATTCTCAAAAAGATATAGAAAATCTACTGAAAAATTACAAAGGAACTGTTTCTGTGGTTTATCTCGATGAATACGGAAGAGCCACTAGAAGAGGTTTCACCATGCCTTAAAACATAATTTTTAAACTTATATTTGATTAAAATCCTGCAAAAATTTAAAAGATTTTTGTGGGATTTTTTTCTTGAAGTTTCATTTTTTCTACAAAAGTAATATCTTTGTGCCTATGGAATATAAAAAACTATTTATCCGAGGTATTTCATACAGCCAGACTCAGTCTGGTGCCTATGCTCTATTGCTGGAAGAACCAGAAACAGGGATAAAACTGCCCATCGTAATCGGTAATTTCGAAGCTCAGTCTATCTCTATGGGACTAGAAAAAGATTTCAAACTTACTAGACCGCTTACTCATGATTTATTTGCAAGATTTATAGAAGACACCCGCTATATCATAGAATCCGTTGTGATTTATAAGATAGTAGACGGGGTATTTTTTTCTAATATCAATTTTACCAATAGACTCATCGGGGATAGTATCACCCTAGATTCTAGAACATCTGATGCAGTAGCGATGGCAATAAGGTTTGATGCGCCTGTATATACCACTCAGGAGGTCTTGGATGAAGCAGGAATTTTACTAAATCTACAGGAAGATGATGATGATGAAATGGAAGAAACATATCCAGATGTCATCACAGAACCCGTGAAAAGTATGCAAGAGCTACAGGAAGAACTAGATGAAGCCGTAAAAAATGAGGATTTTGACCTCGCTCTAAAAATTCAAGAAGAAATAAAAAATAGAAATCATAATATAGAATAAACCAAAGAAATGAACATTAAAATCAGACTTATCATTCTAAGTTTCCTCCAGTTTGCAGTTTGGGGAGCCTACCTTACTTCTATGGGAAATTATTTAGGTTCTATCGGACTTGGACAGCAGATTGGACTTTTTTATGCCATGCAGGGCTTTGTATCCATTCTGATGCCTGCCATTATGGGGATTATCGCAGACCGCTGGATTCCTGCACAAAAACTTTTGGGGATTTCCCACCTCATCGCTGCTATTTTCTTAGGAGTGGCGGGATATTATGGAATGCAGCATAGTGACAGCACAGACTTTACTACTCTTTTTAGCTTGTATTCTCTGAGTGTAATGTTCTACATGCCGACTATTGCCCTTTCTAATTCGGTAGCTTATTCTGCTTTAATCAATAATAATTTTGATACTATAAAAACCTTTCCGCCCATCAGGACTTTTGGGACGATAGGTTTCATCGTTGCGATGCTTTTTGTGAATTTTGCTGGATTTGAAAACGGTAGTTTCACTCTTAATTTTTCTAATTCACAAGGATTTGTAAGCTTCCAAAACACCTATGCTCAGTTTTTTGTATCGGCTTTCTTGGGAATTGTGCTGTTTGCTTATTCTTTCACTTTGCCGCACTGCCCTACTAATAAATCCGATGAAAAACAAACGCTATCCGATGCCTTAGGTCTGAAGGCTTTTTCTCTATTTAAGGACAAAAAAATGGCGATTTTCTTTGTGTTTTCAATGTTACTAGGAATTTCCCTACAAATTACCAATGGCTACGCCAATCCTTTCATTACAAGTTTCAAGGACATTCCGCAGTATGCAGATTCTTGGGGTGCTAATAATGCCAATGCCTTGATATCTCTTTCACAAGTTTCAGAAACGCTCTGCATCTTACTGATTCCTTTCTGTTTAAAGAGATTTGGAATAAAGAAAGTGATGCTTATGGCCATGTTCTCATGGTTCCTAAGATTCGGGCTGTTCGCTGTGGGAGACCCAGGCAGCGGAGTTTGGATGTTTATCCTTTCCATGATTGTCTATGGTGTTGCTTTTGACTTCTTCAATGTATCAGGTTCACTATTCGTAGACCAAGAAACTGATGCCAATATCCGCTCATCTGCACAAGGAGTTTTCATGATGATGACCAATGGTTTCGGCTCTACTATCGGGATGCTTGTGGCTGGAGAAATCGTAAATTACTATCAGATTTTCTCCGACATAGACCCTGTCACGAAAATGAACGGCTGGTATAGCGCTTGGGCTATTTTTGCTTACTATGCCCTTGCTGTAGCGATTATGTTTATGATAGTTTTCAAATACAAACACACACCCGAAAAACTAGAAAATATCAATCATTAAAACACAAAAATCATTAAAACACAAATTAAAAACACACTTTCCATTCTGGGAAAGTGTGTTTTTAAAATAATAAAACAGATTAAAAATTAAAAGTATACAATTATCTTATTCCACAACCTCATAGCTTATAGAAACTACGCCGCTTCTGAGGTCTGCTATCTTACTAAATGCTGCCTTACTTAGGTCAAAAGCTCTTTTTTTAGAAAAAGGCCCTCTGTCATTCACCCTTACAATTACGCTTTTCTCATTCTTCAAATTGGTAATTTTTACCTTTGTCCCAAATGGAAGGGTTTTATTTGCTGCTGTTAATTTTTTATTGTCAAAAATCTCGCCACTTGCTGTTTTTCTACCACTAAATTTATCATGGTAATATGAAGCTGTGCTCGTTTTTACTCCTTTTTCCTTGTCAAATGAAGCTCCAAGTGTAAAAGCCATTAGACCAAAAAAAATAAGTCTTTTCATGTCAAATAGTTTTGTTTTTGAATTAGTTGAGACAAATTTATACCCATTTATAGAATCTTCATATTTTTTTCGTTCCTTGATGTCTTTTCTTTGATATTTTAAACCAAAACCAAACCGCTACCCTCCTAGAATAGAGCAAAAAACAAGCTTTGTTAAAAAAGGTTAAAAAAACAAGCGCATTTCTTAACGAAATTAACACAAAAGAAAAAACACTGAAAATCAGTGTTTTTTTATAATAATCCTAATTCAAATTTAGCTTCTTCGCTCATCATGTCCTTTTCCCATTCTGGCTCGAAGGTTATCTGCACCTTGGATTTTGTAATTCCTTCTATTTCACCTACTTTCTCTTCCACTTCCATCGGAAGGCTCTCCGCTACGGGACAGTTGGGCGTAGTGAGGGTCATCAGCACTTTTGCTTCCCCCTCGTCACTTATCTGCACATCATAAATCAGCCCTAGTTCGTATATATCCACAGGGATTTCTGGGTCGTAGATGGTTTTTAGCACCCTTATAACCTCCTCTCCTAGCGAAGCGATTTGTTCATCTGTTAATTTCATATAATTTCTCTTTTTCTCTAATTATTCGGATTTCGTCAATAAATCTTCCTGTCTCATTTTTCGGAAAACATTCGCCAAAGTTAAAACATCTTTTTCACAATATTCCACTATTCTCTGCAAATCCTTTTCCTGATAATAAATTTCTGCCACCATAGAGCCGTCAATATCATCCTTTGGTGTAGGAACACCAAAGATATGCGCCATCAGTTCTAAGGAAATAAAACTCTTCCAATCACCGAATTTCCAAAGTTCCATGGTATCCAAATGCGAAATTTCCCAAGGTTTTTTCCCAAAAGTCTGGAACGGAACAGGCGGCTGAAAACCATTTACAAGCATCCTTCGGGCAATCCACGGAAAATCAAATTCCTTGCCATTATGGGCGCAGAGGATTATATTTTGCAGTCTAGGGCTGTTGAAAATCTCTCCAAAATCTTCCAGCAGTTTTTTCTCATCATCACCATAGAAAGATTTTATTTTCAATCGATTATCTTTTTCCAGCATTCCCACAGAAATACAGATGATTTTACCAAATTCCGCCATAATTCCTGCCCTATCCTGATAGAAATCCGCCGCTGAAACATCTTCGCTACGCTGTCGCAGCGTTTTCTTATCCCAAAGTTTTTTTTCTTCTTCAGAGACTTCGTTCCAGTTTCCAACTTGTGGAACTGTTTCAATATCCAAAAACAAAATCCGCTCTATGGGAATACTCTTTATCATAAAAATAAAATAGGCTACAAAAATAAGTTTAAAAAAACTAAATGTACTAAAATATTTCAAAAAAATCTAGTTTTCGTATTCAAACAATGAGAAAATAAATGTAAATTTGTTTCAATCTAAAAAATTTAATCATTATGAAAAATCTAAAATTTTTATTTGCTTTTTTAGTTTATTTTGCTGTGCTTTCTTGTTCAGGAACATTTAGTACATTACCTGATGGAAAACAAATAGACAACAGGCTAGTAGGAGAATGGGCAGGTTCAGAAGAAAATAATCAAATGGAAGGTGTGAAAAAAAGCTGGGTAATGAAAAGACTTAAAAACGGTTCTTTTTCCCTTGAATTCACAGTCGAAGAAAATGGTGATGTTTCTAGCTTTGAAGAAACAGGAACTTGGTGGGTAGAAAATGGAAAATTCTATGAATTCCATGATTTCACAAAAAAAACTGACCACTATTCTTACGAAGTTTTAAATAAAAATCAAGTTAAATTCAAAGCTGAGCACATTGGTGTAGAAATGAATAAATCTGATTATGAATTTATTGACACAAGAAAAACACCTGAGAAAAACAAGAAAAAAGGTGAACTGGGTCTTTCTATTTCCAATCCCATAAAAGTAAACAGTGTACCAGAAGAATACCAATACATTAGAGAAAACTGCGAAGGATGCAAAGTTATAAGCCAAGCATTGATAAACGAAGGAAAATCCTACTATGACGAACTAAAAGTACAAAAACCTGACGGAACCACAGTCAGCTATTTCTTTGATATCAATTCTTTTTACTTAGATTTTTGATATTTACTTTAATAAATAAAAAGCTGTGTAGCATTGCACAGCTTTTTTATTTTCATCCAAATTATTTTTCAACTGAGAGCGAAACAAGCTCAGATAAATTTATTTCCAAATGCTGGGCTATTTTATAAAGTGTGTAGATATTTGGACAGGTTTTTCCTGCTTCTATCCTGCTCATATTGGATTTTTCAAAATCACAAGCATACGCCAAATCCACCTGCGAGATATTTTTGCTCTCGCGAAGTTCTTTTATGCGCCTGCCTATTTTTACCTGAAGTGATAATTTATCCAATCTGAACAACTATAAATTATAATAGTTGACAAATTTGATAACTATTCCTTGTTTAAAAGTTATCAAAAATGATAACTTTTATTTATATTTGCTGAAAAATTATTTAAATTATGGGACACATATTAGGTATTTTAGTTTCTATTATCGTATGGGCAGCAATTCTAGCTGGCATTAAATCTGCTATTAAGAGAAAAATTTATTTCAAAGAAGAATTCCCTATCGCTCTCTTTCCATCAGTATTAATAATGGTCTGTGTTATCTTATCTTACTCTGATGAGAGTTCCTACCTCATATTTTTATTACCAATGATTATTATCATATATTTAGTTTGGAGTTTGGAATCTACTTCTTCTACAGAAGGTGAAAATAAAAAAGAAAAAGAAAAATACCTTGAACTGTTGAAAAAAGATGAAAAAATTAAATTATTGCGAGAAGCTTACGCTAATGGAACTATTACAGAAAAAGAATATTCTGAAAAAACTAAAATTTTATCTCAAACTTTAAGAAAAAAAGCCAAAAATGATATAATTCAGGAGGATATAGATAATCTTAAGAAAGAATTAGAAAAACTAAATGAACTTTACAAAAATGGTGTTTTAACACAAATAGAATATAATCAAAAACAAGAAAAATATGAGCAAAAAATAACAGAGCTGAAAAAAAACATATCATAAAAAAACACGGCTTTTAAAATTTTAAAAGCCGTGTTATACTTTTTAATTCTATTTAGAAAATTTCTCTTCCTGAGAAGTGGAATGCTGCTTCTATTTGTGCGTTTTCATCAGAGTCAGAACCATGTACAGCGTTTTCTCCTACGCTTCTTGCGAACATTTTTCTGATAGTTCCTTCTGCTGCTTCTGCTGGGTTAGTAGCTCCGATCAATTTTCTGAAATCTTCTACTGCGTTGTCTTTTTCCAAAACAGCCGCTACGATAGGCCCAGAAGACATGAATTCTACTAATTCTCCGTAGAAAGGTCTTGCTGCGTGAACTTCATAGAATTTTTTAGCATCAGCTACAGTAAGCTGAGTAAGTTTCATTGCTTTGATTTTAAATCCAGCTTCTGAAATTTTTCCTAAAATCGCTCCGATATGCCCGTCTGCTACTGCATCTGGCTTAATCATTGTAAATGTAATCTTTCCTGCCATTTTCTTAAAATTTATTTTCGGCAAAAATACGATTTAATTTTCACATATGTATATTTGTTTTTAATATTTTTGGCACGATATTTGATAATACCCAAAATAAGATTCTCATATTAAATTTGAGTTTTCATGGTTATTAGTTTTTACCTCCTGTAAATTAAAATTTACAAGAGGTTTTTTATTTTCAGTTTTTCAATTTAATTTTGAGTTTGGCACGGTATTTGATAAATGTGATAAAGAGTAGATTCTCATGTTTAATTTGAGTTTTCATGGTTATTAGTTTTTACCTCTTGTAGATTTTAAATTTACAGGAGGTTTTTTATTTTCAATTTTTTAATTCTATATTTGCAGTGACA
>CALAEK010000112.1 GCA_937890925.1 uncultured Riemerella sp. | reverse complement strand
TTTTTTAGTCATAAAATGATATATTTAAAATTATTTAAAAAAGACAGTTGGCTATACAAAGAATCCGAAGGAGTTCATTGGATGTATGCCTTAACTAGTATGAGAACATGGGGACTGATTTTAGGTCTATGTTTTATGGGTATGGGGTTGTTTCTACATTTTTTGGAAAAACTAATTTCATTGTTATAGTAAGTATGAATAACTACTATTGGATATTTAGGATAAATATGGAATTTTGTTGATGAGTGTTGGAGGATATATAAGTCTAGGAGCAAAAGGGCTAACAGCTATATCTTATCTTTATGAAAAAAATATAGTAAATTTTTGACAGAAGGAGGAAAAATGGCTATTGAAATTGGAGTAGACAAATTAACAGGAAATTTGATCAAACCTGTTAGAAAGTTAGGAATAAACCGAGAATTAGGTTCCGAATTTAATACTCTTCTTACTTCAGAAGTTGTAATTCCAATGGTTGAACAACGGACAAAAACTGTAAATTAAGATATGTATATAGAACTATTGGAAAATATTTTCTGGTTTGAATTTAGTTTAACTATTTTTATCGTGGGGGTTATGGGAGCATATATGAAGCTTTTTGATAAAAATAGTTGGTTGTATAAAGAATCTCATGAAGATGAAATATCAAATAACACGGGAAAAATACATACTTGGGGAATAATTTTATGTTTAATCTTAGGAGGAATTGTGAATACTTTCTTATATTTGAAAAAAGGGGGAGGGATGATTTTAGATCTAGTATTTCGTTAAAATCGAATAACAAGATTTATTGTTTTTATCACAAAAGCGTAGAATAGGAAAATGGTACTGCAGCCTCTAAAATTTCTATCCCTGCATTAGAATCACAAACTAAAACTGTAAATTAAGATATGTATATAGAACTATTAGAAAACATCTTTTGGATGGAATTTGGTTTAACAGGAGTTATTTCAGGAATTATGGGGGGATATATGAAATTATATGATAAAAACAGTTGGTTGTATAAAGAAGCTCATGATGAAAGTCAGTTATATAATACTAATAATATTCGGAATTGGGGGGTGATTTTAAACTTGATAATATCAGGAGGAGCTTTTTTTTTACATTTCCTAAAAAAAATAATATCAATGTTATAATATATACAAAAAACGGTAATGTCCCAGATGTGTCGTTTTCATTATAAATAAGATATAACTATCTGATAAACAAAGCCAACACAATAATATAAAATCCATAATATAGACAAGCATAAACCTATCTATATTATTTTCATGCAAGAATAATGATGTATATGACTGATTTTCATACCTCACGCCACATTATTCAAAAAATATGGATATCAATCGCACCGTTTAGGAATTGAAACGAATAGGTCTGGCTTTTTCTCGCGCAGTACCATTGTTTATGATGACTCTTTATATGATACAACGATATTCTTCTAACTACCAATCACAATTTTCAACAGAAATATTCTAAAAATGGCAAAAATAGAGAATGACCTAAACTTAAGATTCTGCATTTGGGAATATGAAGATATTACTGCAGAAATGATAACACAAGAACTAGGATTGATCCCATATAAAGTTTATATCAAAGGAACAAAAATAAATCCAAATTTTATAAATTCAAGATTAGCTAAAGTAAATGGCTGGATTTATGGAACACCTTATGAAAACAAGGATAGTTTTGAAGACCAAATGAATAAAATTTTGGATGTGTTAGAGCCTAAAATAAATATTTTAAAGAAATATTCTGAAAAGTACTCTTGCGAATTTTCTTGTGCCATTTTTCTTAATAATAGAGAAGAAAGCGTACCATGGGTACATTTAGATAAAAGATATAACGCTTTTATAAGAGAAGTAAATGCTGAGTTTGATTTTGACATTTATTATCCTCCTTTAGATGAAGAATAAAATGGATTGGTATATTATTTATTGTAAAAGCACTACTTCATTATTCCAAAAATTGGAGAACTGCATCATAATGTCTATGACAAGCAGGGAAAAATCATAGAAAACGACCAATTAAGCAAGATAAAATTTGAGAACAAAGAGAAGGTTTATCAGCCGTTACTTCTTATTCTGCTCAGGGTTTCCTGTGTAATCCCAAGGTAAGAAGCCACCATACCGAGCGGCGCCCTTAGTATGATGCTGGGATTTTTCTCCATCAGGTGGTTGTATTTCTCTTTTGCGGTCATGTATTGCAGGGAAGCTATCCGCTCCAGCATCTGTGTCATTAGTTTTCCCAGAACGAATCTGCTGAACTCAGAATACTCCTTAGAAACATTCAGTGTAGCTTCCAGCTTGTGATAGTCACAGGAAACGATGACACTTTTCTCTATCGCTTGTATGCCGTAGCGCGAGGGTTCGCCGTTGTAGATGGTGTCTATCTGCGCCATGATTTTGCCCTCGGTGTAGAAATTACTCGTGATATCTTTGCCTTTTTCATAGTAAAAAGTCCGCGTAAGACCTTCCTCCACGAAATATATCTTTCGGTTAAACTGCCCGCAGTCGCTTATTTCACTGCCTTCTTCGTAAAATTCTCTGATACACTCTTTTTCAAAAAAAGCCTTAATCGTCTCGTTAATCGTCACATGCTGACTGAGATAATCTAATATCATTGCTGAAATTTTGGTGCAATTTACTAAAAAATGCCTTGACTTTTTCAGCCAAGGCATTCAAACAAACAAACTAAACATATAACAACCACTTAACCCTCTTCATTTTGTTTATTTTTTTAGGTTTAAAAATTTTCTTCTTTTTCTACTGGTGAAAGCTTTTTTACCTTTAATTTCAAAGCCAATATACACAGCACAAAATAAACCGCCATCAAAATCAGCAAATGCTGAAGGTAAGGATAAGTGAGTTCAAAACTTCCCTTTTGAATGAGGATAATCTTGAAGGCTTCCAGAAACGGCGTCAGCGGAATGATGTTCGCCAAATATTGTATCGCTGTGGGCATCGCACTGCTTGGCCAAGTAAATCCACCGATGATGAACGCCGGCGAAGCGATAATCATCAGAAACTGCGTTGCCTTCAAGGCATTTGGTAAGAGAACACTGAAAAGCGCGCCCAAAAATGTACAGGTCATGATGAAAACCGTAGCAAGAATCGCAAATCCAAATATATTTTCTAAAACAGGTATTTTAAAATACCAGCCCATCGCCGAAATTATAAGGATATTTATCACAGAAATTATCCAGATAGGAAGACATTTCATGATGAGCATTAGAATAGCAGGACTTCCTTTATAATTTTCCAAGAAAGATTTTCTACGGAAATCCGAAGCGAAACTGACCGCCATAGCAAGCAGCACCACCTGCTGAAAAACCACGCCCATCATGGCAGGCCACATGAAAATAAGATAGTTGGAAGTGGTATTAAACATCGTGATGTAGTTCGCCTTGAAGGGTTCGTACTGCATCTTTGCCTGTTCTGCATTGGCTCCTCTTTTTTGGAGAGTTTTCATTTCCATTCCCGCGGACAATGTCCCGAGTGTCACCTGAATCGCCTTAGAGGAGAAATTCGCAGTGAGAACATTTCCTGTATTTACATAAACATTTATTTCAGGATATTTTCTCAGCAATATATCTTTCTCAAAGTTTTCAGGGATTTTCACCACTGCGGCAGCTTTTGTTTTGATGACTTCATCTTCCAGTCTTAGCGGCTCTTGGGCATAGTGGAGGACTTTTATCGTTTTATTGTCTCCCAGCATATCCACCACTGTAGAGGATGTGGGTGTGTGGTCTTGGTCTATGACTATCACTGGGAGATTGTCCACTTTTCCTTCTTTGTAGGTAAACCCAATGAGCAGTCCGTAAACTATAGGCCCAAGAATAAATACACTTCGCAAAGTATCATTAGCCAAGAATATTTTGAACTCACGCTTTAGTAAGTGAATAAACTTTTTCATTATTTTAGGATTACATTAGAGTTTACCAAGATATTTTTTGTTTGTTGAATATCCTGTGGTTTTACTTTTATTTCATAGACCGCTTCCTGCATTTTATAATCTGGGAAAGCAGTGGTCACATCGGCATATTTGGTCAGTTGTTTTATCGTCATTATCTTCCCTGAAACAGCAGCTTTGTTATACACTACTTCCATATTTACAGTCTGCCCTTTTTGGTATTTTGCAATCTGCCCTTCTGGAACAGTAAATCTGAAATAAGTACTCTCTGGCAGATATCCATTGAACAATGCAAATCCAGCTGTCGCCAGCTCACCTTTATGAAGCGTGATAGATTCTATTTCCATATCGCTGGTAGCAATCACATATCGCTCTGAATAGGCTACTTTTGCCTCTTGCAATGCTCCTGCTGCCTGCTCAGCCTGTCCAGCCGCCATACTGATTCTCTCATAACGAGTTCCGTTTTCCACATCTCTCAGCTCCGCGATTACCGCATCATATTGCGCTTTTGCGCCTTGGTATTTAGCGATAACTTCATCGTATGCCTGTGGCGACATCAGACTGTCTTTGAACATATTAGTAGCTCTGTTGTATGATTTTTGTGCATATTCATACTGCTCACGAAGTCCTCTTTCTTTGGCTCTTAGCTGACTTAATTGGTTTGCCGTAGCTCCATTTCTTGCCATCTCGGCTTGTGCAGTCGCTGCATTAGTCGCTCCCTGCGCCTGAGCTATTTTAGCCGAAATCTCCGGCGCATCTATCTTCGCAAGTGTATCTCCTGCCTTTACTGTCTGCCCTTCTTCTACATAAATTTCCAAAATTCTCCCTGTGATTTTCGGCGCGAAAGAAATCACTTCTTTTTTTACTTTTCCTTCCACTGCGCTTTCCTGTTTTTCGCTGTTACAAGAAACCAATACAAATGCAGTCAATAAAAGAGCAGATTTTACAACATTATTCTTAATTTTTATATCGTTTAGTTTCATTTCTTTGTTGATTTTATTTGGTTATTAAAATTATTCAGTTTGTTTGTTATTAAAATTTTTCTACATCTAAATTTTGTGTGGATTTCATCAGTTCTATCGCTGCTCTTCTTTGGTTAAATACAGCTGTTTTGTATTCTAATTCAGCTTTTTCCAAATCGTTTTCTGCATCTATCAGATCCATAGATTTTTTCACCCCGTAACGGAATTCTTTTTCCACTTGATCTAATGCATTTTTAGCGATTTTACGAGCTTTGTCCTTTAATTCTATTTGCGCCAAAGCAATGTCATAATTGGTCTGATTATTCGCAAGATTTAGCTGCAGTTTTCTCTGTGCATCTGCTTTTTTGTTCTCCAAAACCATTTTGTCTATCTTGCTCTTTTCAGCTTCTCGTTTTCCTGTATTCCCATCGAAAAGGCTCCATTTAAAGCCTATTCCAGCATTAAACATCGGGAAAAGACTAAGCGGTTTGGTATGAATATCCAGTTTTTTTACCAAATAAGGAACCACATCGTTGGAAGTCTGAATATGGTCGCCATAAAGCCCAAAGTAGGACAGCGAAGTAGAAAGCTGCACCTTTGGAATCCACCAAGTTTTCTCGGCTTTTATTTTGTATTCTGCCGCGGCTATTCCGTGGTTTAGGGCTTTTATTTCAGGTCTGTTTTCTATGGATTTGTCCTCCACTAAGTAGTTTAAAACCTGTAAATCTGGCTCTATCTCCGCGATACGCTCCTTGTCCATCCCTGTCAGAATATGCAGCTGAGTGATAAGCAGTTCGCGCTTTCCTTCGTATTCTACCATTTTGGTATCCAGCGTAATCTGCGCCAGTTCTATTTTCTTAAAATCATACGGCGTTATCAGCCCATATCCGAGCGCCTTTTCTGCAGTTTTTCTGTTAATTTCCAGCCTTTTTTTACTTTCATCTAAAACTTTTTTAGACTGATGAACCAATGCAAATTGGTCATAAATTTTGGCAATAGAAGTAATTACTTCATTCTTACTACTGGATAATAGTTCCTGCTGGGAAAGTTTTTTCTCGTTTAAGGCTTTTTTCAGATGCCCTACTTTTCCTCCTGAATAAAGCACTACAGAAGCCTGTAATTTAGACGCACCAGAAAAACCAGAAATTCCTAAAGTGTTATTCTGCGAAGGCACCATCATCCCTGGAAACAGAGGAGGAACCCGTGGAATACCAAACTCTGGCGAAGTGTAATTTATTCGCGTATCCATATAGCCTACCCTTCCTGTAAGTTCTACTTTTGGAAGGAAAGTATCAGTTAATCTCTTTTGGTCGATATCCACATATTGCAGTTCCAGATTTTGCTGTTGGTACTGTCCATCTCTCTCTAATGCACTATTAATGAGCTCTTTCAGTTGGTCAGAAGAAGACTGCCCAAAACCGAAAGAAGACATAAATAATAATGCATAATACAACTTATTCTTACTTGTCATATATTTTGTTTGTTTATTTGATGGTGCAAATTTCCATGAATTCTGACAAATATCCTTTGATATTTATCAAAAAGTGAAATTTCAAGTATTTAAAAATGATTTTTAATTTTTAGCAAATAAAAAAACATCTCCAAAAATTGAAGATGTTTTTATTTAAAATTCAGTGAGCGCGAAAGGATTCGAACCTTTGACCGTCTGCTTAGAAGGCAGATGCTCTATCCAGCTGAGCTACGCACCCATTAATTAGTTTTTAAAAAGAACTAATAAACTTTTGTCGGGGTGGCAGGATTCGAACCTGCGACCTCCTGGTCCCAAACCAGGCGCGATGACCGGGCTACGCTACACCCCGAATATTTTACCAGTTGCGGAGGGTATGAGATTCGAACTCATGCGACCCGAAAGTCGACAGTTTAGCAAACTGCTCCGTTAACCACTCCGGCAACCCTCCTTTTATTCTTTAAGAACTCCCTTTCTGTATTTGCTTTGCAAAGGTATAACTTTTTTTTAAACCCACAAATTTTTTTTGAAAAAAATATTCGTATTTTTGAAAAAAAATTAGCTTAATTATTTATATCATGCGTAAAATATTTTATATCAGCTGCTTATGTATTTTGGCTTTTTCTTGTGATTCACAGAAAAAAATAGCCAACGCAGCCAAATCTTCATTAGACCCAAACAAAATAAACTCTGAAAAAGAAAAAAAAGGCGAAATAGTCCATATAGGAACAGAGGATTTTTATAAAGTGAACATAGCGGACAGCACCAAAAATAATAATACGATAAGCTATGGATCTATAGTTTCGGCCAAGCCAAAAAAATATAAAATCACTAAAACCTACTTCCCTTCTTTGGGACAAGGTTTCCGCCAGAGATTCATCATCTTGCACTATACGGCTTTGGATAATGAGAAATCTATAAGAGTTTTGACACAACAGTCGGTAAGTTCCCACTATCTTGTAAGTGATCTGGATGACCATGAAATATATCAATTAGTAGATGAAAACAAAAGAGCCTATCATGCAGGAATAAGCGCTTGGAAAAATAGCAACAATCTGAACGACAGCTCTATAGGTATAGAAATAGTAAATACAGGCTATGTAATAGATAGTTTAGGAAAGAGACAGTTTCAGGCATTTCCAGAGCATCAAATCGAGAAAATAGCCGTTTTGGTGAAAGATATTAGCAAAAGATATATGATTCCTCCTACTAATATTCTGGCTCATTCAGACATCGCTCCGACAAGAAAACAAGACCCAGGCCCTCTGTTTCCTTGGAAAACATTATATGAAAAACACCAAATAGGCATGTGGTATGATGAGGATAAAAAACAAGAATTTTATCCAAATGCATTAGAAGACATTACTACACTATATGAAGATGCATCTTTTATAAGAAAAATACAATCAACCTTTAAGAGTTTTGGGTATGATATCCAAATCACAGGAATGTGGGACAAACAGACCAAAAGCGTCATAGAAGCGTTTCAATATCATTTCAGACCTGAAAACTATGATGGTATTTTAGATGCGGAAACTTGGAGTATTCTGCAGGCTTTGGCTCAGAAATATAAATAAATTCTCTACCTTTGCAAAAAATAAGAAAATGGACAAGAAACATAAAGATAAGGACGAAAAATTCATAGAATATTGGGAAAACAGCATGCAGCTCGGAAGGGTAAAATATTCCTTGATAAATGCTATTTTAATGGGAGTGATTATATTTTTAATTTCCAACCTTGGGTATTATTTCTTCACAGGAACCACATTTTTTGAGCTCAGCTTGGATGCTTTTTTATCCTTTGCTATCAGCTATTTCCTTGGTTTTCTTTTTTATTATATCCCTGTTTGGAATGTTAATAGTTTCAAATATAATGTTGTTCTAAATAAAAAGAAGAAAAAATCCAAAAAAAAATAAAAGACTTGATTTTCAAGTCTTTTTTTATTTCTAAACAGTCTGAAGATACAGTTTTTCCAGCTCGTTGGCAGAGATTTCATCAGCATTGATTTCGGAAATCAAATTTCCTCGTTTCATAATTCCTATTCGGTCAGCCACTTCTTTTGCCCTAAAAATATCATGCGTCGCCATGAAAATAGTAGTTCCTTCTGATGCCAATTCTTTCAATATTTCAGAAAATTCATTCGATGCCTTTGGGTCAAGACCAGATGTAGGTTCATCCAGAAGTAATACTTTCGCCTTTTTAGCGATAGCAATGGCGATGCCTACTTTTTGGCGCATCCCTTTAGAATAGCCCCCCAGCCTATTGTGATGTGCATCAGACTGCAGTCCTGCTTTGCTTAGGAAGCCCGTAAGCGTCTCATTATCATAATCAAACCCAGCCAAAGAGGAGAAAAATTTAAGATTTTCTACGCCTGTCAAATTAGGATAAAGCAGCACAGTTTCAGGAATATATGCGATGAATTTCTTGGTCTCCTCTGGATGGTCTATCACAGAGATTCCATTGATTTTCGCAACTCCTTCAGTCGGTTTCACAAAGCCTAAAAATATATTAATCGTCGTGCTCTTCCCTGCTCCATTCTGTCCCAGAAGAGCAAAAATTTCACCTTCGTTCAGTTTTAAATTTAGATTATTTAAAGCTTTATAATCTCCGTATGTTTTAGATAAGTTTTCTGCAATAAGCATAAAATTCTATATTTTTTTAGTCAATTTTATTCCGATAAACACAAGTAATAATGAGTATAAAAAGCACACAAATAGGGATTTCCAGCTTATGTCCGTTTTCTCTGCTGGCGGCTGGTATTTAGGTCTTTTTTCCCAAGGTGTATTTTTGGTCAAAGTTTCCTCAAAAATATAAGGATAAAAAAACTCACGCACAGCTTTGTGGTGCTTTCTCACTGAGGCTAAATATCTCATATGCGCTTCTAAATCCGTATTAACCAAGGTGTTATACATTCTCTGCACTCCTACCGTAGGAAGAAACATTCCCAAAGTTTCAGCTTTGTGCTGGCGCTCCATCAGTTTTTGTTCCATTTGTTTGGATGTCGGTTCTGCCTCTTTATCAGCTACATACTGCATTGCATAATACCAGCCTGCTACATAGTATTTCTCTTCTGGAATTTTATATTTTTTATACTCGGGATATTCTTGGTAAAATTTGTTCATCGTTACCGATTTTGGTTTATCCCACTTCTCGTGATAGGCTTCACGCTGGATAAGTGTAGTTTCCATAGCCTCATGAACAGGAGTGGTAGCCGTAATTATCGTATTTCCCAAAGCTGGAAACATCAGACATAGCACAATCCAAATCCCCACGGACAAAATGGCGTTGTAAGTTGAGTTTTTATTCAATGAATTAATAAGCCAAACCACTGCAAACCAAAAGATTACATAAAGAATAGAAATCCCTAAAATGGCAAAAAACACCGCTCCAAAACCAGCCCTGAAAACCAAAGCTGCCACTATCATCAGTATAACGATCAAAGACACCACTATCAGCCACCTTGCGAAGATTTTATAAAAAACAAAACTAAGCGTAGGCACTCCAGAAATCTTTATCATACTCCAGACTCCCGTTTCTTTCTCCTCCGAAATCAAACTAAAACCAAGAGCAATAATCAATAACGGAAAAAGATAAATAAAAACAAACGACAAATCCAAATTGCCCACCAAAAGGGATAAAGGATTGGTCAGCTCATTATCATAAATCTGCCCTTCTAATGCCAAGATTTTGGTTTTGATATTGTAGTTTAGAATATCTCTCTGCCCCAAAGAAAACGCCGCCCAGCCACTTGGTGGATTATAAGTATGAAAAATCATGTAATAAATATCCGTTCCCGCCGTGTTCTCTGCACCTGCAATGTGCAGAATGTGCTCTATACTCTCATTTTCCAGATGTTCTATTCTGGAAATGTTTTCTTTTTGTTCCTCTATGACCCTGTTTCCGTAATAAATTCCGTAAAGCCCGAAGAGAAAAACCACCAAAACCCCAATTTGGAAGGCGTTATTTCTGAAAATATTTTTAAATTCTATGCTTAAAATCCTCTTCATCGTTACAAAAATTTATTACTATTTTTCTGAATATAATTCGCTGCCAAAACCGAAGCAAACAGCATAAAAACAAACGCTGAAATCCCCAAAATCTGTTCTTTTAGAATTTCATAAGTAGAAAAATGCTGGTATTTGAACGGCGGCATTTGTTTCAAAAGTTCATTATTTATCCTCTGTGTCCGCTCTTTTTGGGATTCTTTATAATATTTTATTTTCTCCTGCTGAAGTTTATTGAGATACTGAGTGCGGTCATATCGGTATTTTTCGGCCTGTCGCTGGAAACTTACCGCATCAGAAAAACTACTTCCGCTGAAGCCCATAGACATATTTCTCATCGCCAAATAAGGATTAGCAAAGCCTAAAAATTCGCTTACTTTGTTTTGATTTTGATAAATTTTAATCAATTCCTCAAATTTTTCACCAAAAATTTTCGTGGTGATTTTTTCGCCTTCCGCAAAGACCAATCCACCGTAATTTATCGGCAATTCTTCGATGGAATTGACATTATATTTTTTCAGGATTTCTTCTTTCAACTCCTTAAAGTGCTGGTCATCAGGATTATGGCTGTCTCCTTCTTTTTTAATCTGGTTATGAATAGAAATATCAAAATCATTTTTATTCGGTGCTTCATAGATATTTGCGCCAAGGGTCTGTGCAGCTTTCGGAAGAATAAAAACCATTGAAAACCAAATAATTAACAAAACCAACAAAGTGGATTTGGGAGTTTTATTCAAAGCTGAAAAAATCACGACTACAAACGAAAAAATCAAAAAATAAACGCTGTAAGAAACCACCAAGAGAAAGGCTCTCGGTATAAGTTCCTCTGCATCAGCACCTGACATCAGCCCTGTGAAAGCAATTCCCAAAATAAGAATGGGAAGGAAATAAGCCATCGTAACGGCATAAATCCCCAAAGTTTTTCCAAAAATAATGTCTTTGTAAGTTGTATTTTGAACCAAAATCAGTTTCAAAACTCCATTTTGTTTCAGCCCAGAAACCGAACCAAAACCAATGAAAATAATGAATAAAGGTAAAATCAGCTGGAAAATCAGAGCCATACTCAGTTCCCCAAACCTCAGTATTCCGTTGGAAAACGAGGCATCGCTCATATTCATCGTATTCTGTCTGTGAGCCTCCAAAAAAACAGAGTTTCCCACATAAGAATTTACCCCAAAATCAAAGGCGCTCAGAGGATATTTGTCCCGAAAAACCAAATACCCATAATGCGAAACCCTGTGCGGATGCCTGTCTGGCTGGTTTTCCCACTGCTGGACAACTTCGGACTGGTAGTGTTCCTGCTCCTCATTGTGATGATGGACATTTTCCCAACCGATATAAGCCGCCAGAGACAAAACAGCAACAATGATGAAAACCAAGTAAATCAGCACTTTCTGCCTATTAATGCTTTTCCATTCTTCCGAGGCGATTAGCTTTACCTTTTTTAAATTCATGAAATTATTTTAAATTCTCAATGAAACTAATATTCATCTCCGCCGAAAGCGCCCCAGCCTTCTCCACAAAGGATTCATAGGAAACAGTGTCTCCCTCGCCTGCATTATCCGAAATCGCTCTCAGCATCAGAAACGGAACACCCATAATATGGCAAGTCTGCGCAATGGCACTCGCCTCCATCTCCACAGCCAGCGCCTCTGGAAAGCTTTTTTCTATCCATTCTCGGCGCTGTCTATCACTGATGAAAGAATCTCCGCTGACTACCAACCCTTTACGAAGTTGGTCGGTATATTTTCCGCAATGTTCCTCGGCAAGGCTCAGCCACTGCTCATCCGCAAAAAAAGCAGGCGGCATTTTGGCTTGTTGTCCTATTTCATAGCCAAAAGCTGTGACATCCACATCATGGTGTCTAACCTCCATAGCCAAAATAATATCATAAACTCTGGTGTCTTTCAGTCCTCCTGCTGTTCCTGTATTGATGATTAATTCTGGTTTAAACTGATTGATTAAAAGCGCTGTAGCCACCGCTGCACTCACCTTTCCTATCCCAGACAAAAGCACCACCACCTGATGGCTGCCGATTTTCCCTTCATGGAAAGTAAATCCAAATAATTCGGTGTCTTTTCTATCTTGTAATTTTTCTCGCAGAAGCTGGACTTCTAATTCCATCGCTCCGATGATTCCTATTTTCATTGTAATGTTTAATAATTAAATTTTTTTAAGAGCAAAGATAATTATTTTGAAACACTTGATTGGCTTTTCAAGGTTTCTATTAAGTTTTTTAGATGGGTCTCATATTCTTCTGTTGGTTCTAATAAAACATTAATTATTTGTTTTTCTTTTTCATAATCATACAGCACGATTCCAAGCCAGCCTGAACTCCAAAAATCAATTCCACCTCCCAAGATTTTAGATTCTATTATAATTTGGTCTAAATCTCCGAAATCACCATTTTTATAGCTTCTATATGTAATTTTATAATTTAACAAGTCTGGAGAGACTTCTTTTTTAAACCATTCTAATGTTTTTTCCATAACTTATCCTGCTATTTGGAAATCTTTAAATTTCAGAACGCCATCCTTCGTTGTAAAAACATATACATATATATGTTCACCTCCTCCTGAAGAATAAACTA
>CALAEK010000111.1 GCA_937890925.1 uncultured Riemerella sp. | reverse complement strand
CTTTTAAAGGTTTTATTCTATAATTTATATGTTTATTTGTTTAACTTTTTGCGAGGTGAACAAATTCTTATATTTTTAGATAGAAATAGAAATTTTATAAACAAATTTTGTGTCCTTTCATTCCTTTTTTATGCTATATTTTTAAAAAGAATGATGGAAAGAAACCGATAATTTTCTTACTTTTGTCACCATTAGCGAAAAATTAGAATTATGACTTCAAAAGAAATACGCCAGAAATTTTTAGAATTTTTTAAAAACAAAGAGCATGAGATAGTGCCTTCTGCACCTATCGTTTTGAAAGATGACCCTACGCTGATGTTCTCCAATTCGGGGATGACTCAGTTTAAGGACTTTTTCCTCGGATACAAAGAACCGAAATCTGTCCGTGTAGCCGATACACAAAAGTGTTTGAGAGTTTCAGGAAAGCATAACGATTTGGATGATGTAGGGCGTGATACCTATCACCATACGATGTTCGAGATGCTGGGGAACTGGTCTTTTGGGGATTATTTCAAAAAAGAAGCGATTGCTTGGGCGTGGGAACTTTTGACCGAAGTTTATAAAATTCCGAAAGAAAATCTGTATGTAACGATATTTGAAGGAGATGCTTCCGAAAACTTGGAAAGAGACCAAGATGCATACGATTTTTGGAAAGAACATATCGACGAAAGCCGAATAATAAACGGAAACAAAAAAGATAATTTCTGGGAAATGGGTGAACAGGGACCATGTGGACCTTGTTCTGAAATTCATGTAGATTTGAGAAGTGAAGAAGAGAAAGCCAGAGTTTCAGGAAAAGATTTGGTAAATAATGACCATCCGCAGGTTGTAGAGATTTGGAATCTTGTATTTATGGAGTTCAACCGAAAAGCAGACGGTTCATTAGAAAAATTACCAAAACAGAATGTAGATACAGGGATGGGCTTTGAGCGACTTTGTATGGCGCTTCAGGGGAAATCTTCTAACTATGATACGGATGTTTTCACGCCTTTGATAGAAAAAGTAGAGGAGCTTTCAGGGAAAAAATATACAGGAAAACTGGATGATGAAAAGGATATTGCCATTCGTGTGATAGTAGACCACATTCGTGCGGTTTCTTTCGTTATCGCTGACGGGCAGCTTCCTTCCAATGGTGGAGCAGGATATGTTATCAGAAGGATTTTGAGAAGGGCAATCCGCTACGCATTTACTTTCCTTGGACAGAAAGAACCATTTATTTACAAATTGGTGGCTACACTCGCTCAGCAGATGGGTGGAGCTTTCCCAGAGCTGGACAAGCAGTATGAATTGATTAAAAATGTAATAAAAGAAGAGGAAAATTCATTTTTGAGAACCCTAGAACAAGGGCTTCTCATGCTGGATACGATGATGAATAATGCAACTGAGAAAGTGATTTCAGGGAGCAAGGCGTTTGAGCTGTATGACACCTATGGTTTCCCGATAGACCTTACGGCGCTTATTCTCACAGAGAAAGGTTTCACTTTGGATGAAAAAGGTTTTGAAGAAGAATTACAAAAACAAAAAGAACGCTCTCGTGCTGCGGCACAGATGAAAACTGATGACTGGGTGGTTCTTCGTGAGGATGATGAGGAAGAGTTCATCGGGTATGATACTTTGGAGGGAATAGTTCGTGTGACCAAATACAGAAAAGTAGAAAGCCAAAAGGACGGAACGCTTTATCATTTGGTGTTTAATGTTACTCCGTTTTATCCAGAAGGAGGAGGGCAGGTAGGAGACAAAGGTCTTTTGGTTTCTGCAAATGGCGATGTTACCTATATCATTGATACAAAGAAAGAAAACAACTTGATAATTCATCTTTCTGAAACTTTACCAACGAATATAGATGAACCTCTGAAGGCGGAAGTAAAGGGAAGAATCCTTGCAGAGGCGAATCACTCGGCTACGCACTTGCTGCATCAGGCGCTTAGAGAGGTTTTGGGAACGCATGTAGAGCAGAGAGGTTCTCGTGTAGATACGCAGTCTCTGAGATTTGACTTTTCTCATTTCCAAAAAATGACCGATGAGGAAATTTGCGAAGTAGAAAAAAGAGTAAATGAGAGAATTCACCAAAAAATAGCTCTTCAAGAGCATAGAAATATCACCATGCAGCAGGCAATGGATGCTGGTGCGATGGCGCTTTTTGGGGAGAAATACGGAGACAGAGTTCGTATGATTCAGTTTGGAGAAAGTAAAGAGCTTTGTGGTGGAACGCATGTGAAAAATACATCGGATATTTGGTATTTCAAAATCGTTTCCGAAGGAGCAGTAGCAGCAGGAATCCGCCGTGTGGAGGCCATTACTAGAGATAGGGTAAGACAGTATTTCTCTGATTTGGAAGAACAAGCGGATAAACTTTCAGAACTATTGAAATCCAAAGATTTAGTAAAACATGTAGAAAAATTATTGGAAGAAAATAATGCTCTGAAAGCCGAAATAGAAGCTTTGAAAAAAGAAAAAGCAAAAGGAGAAATTCAAAACTGGAAGAACGACTTTTTAGATAAAGGCGACAAAAAACTTTTGGTGAAGAGAACATCTCTAGATGCAGGAACAGTGAAAGATATTGTCTTCCAGCTGAAAAAAGAAGTTCCGCAGTCTGTGGTAGTTATCCTTTCTGATGCAGGAGAAAAACCAATGCTTACGGTAGGGGTTTCAGCTGATATAGAGGATAAATATCATGCAGGAAACATCGTGAAAGACCTTGCGAAAGAAATCCAAGGCGGCGGCGGCGGAAACCCAGGCTTTGCGACTGCAGGCGGGAAAAACTTAGACGGCTTAGCCAATGCAGAGAAAAAAGCATTAGAACTATAAAAAGAAAAAGCTCCTTCTCAAAAAGGAGCTTTTTTTATTTTTTCTTATTGAAAACTACATCTATCAAAACACCAGAGATGATGATAATTACGCCCGCAATTAGTGAGAAAGTCAGGGCTTCACCGAATAGTCCCACGCTTATCATCACGGCTACTACAGGTTCCACAGCTCCCATAATGGCAGTAGGCGTAGAGCCGATATATTTAATGGCATAAACCAGCGAAACCACTGATAAAGCCGTAGTTATCAGCGAGAATAAAGCCAAATGAGTTCCGATTTCCAGCGAAGGAATAGCGACACTATTTCCTAAAACAAGTGTTTTAACGAGGAAAAATAATGACGCAAACACCATTGAATAAAAAGAAACTTTCACACCAGAAGCATTGATTTTAGTTTTATTGACTATAATCATATACAAAGCATACATCAATGCGCCTAATAGCGAAACGAAAAGTCCAATGTAATTTATTTCAAAATTATCTTTAATGCTTAAAAGACCCACTCCCACAACTACGATAACCAACGAAATGGTGGTAGCAAGCGTTATTTTTTCTTTGAAAAATATTCCCAAAATAAGGGCAACCATGATGGGGTAAATGAAAAATATAGTAGAAGCAATCCCAGGGCTCAGAAAATCATATGCTATAAACAGAAACTCCGCCGATAGAGCGTAGAAAAGCCCTAAAATACTTAAAACAAAGCCTTCTTTTAAATTGATTTTTACGCTTTCTTTTTGATAGAAAACTAAATATCCCAAAATCAGAATTCCTGCAATCAAAAACCGATAAAATAAAGCGGTATCCACAGAGAAAAAATCCAGTTTTTTCAATGGAATCATAAAAAGCGGAATCATTCCGTAAGTAAGCGCCGAAACGAGGGCAAACAAATACCCTTTTAGTGTATCACTCATTGTTTAGATGATTTTAAAATTTGCCCATTTTTGGGCAAATAATTCCGCAAAAATAGGAAAATTCCTTGAAATTCAACACTGAAATTCAACATTTTGAAAACAAAAAAACGCCTTTTAAAGGGCGTTTTTTTTATTGTAATTTGAGAAGTTTTGGAAAAAGGATGTTGTTTTCAAGGTGGATGTAGAGCTGTAGATATTCATCAAATTCATTGAGCATCTGGAATGTAACTCTGTATGTGGTGCAGGCACCTTCGGGAGGCGTGAAATCATCCGAAACCCTTGCAATCTCCTCAAATCTTTCCTTTTCTGTTTGATAGACTGCCTGTAGTTTTTCTATGTAAGCCTGTAAATCTCCACCGAATGTAGTCTCAGGATTTTGCTCTTTTTCTCTGATATATGGGAAGAGTTTTTCCTCTGCATCTCTCAGGTGTACGATGAGATTTTGAGAAGAAAGGGTGAATAGTTCATTGATTTTGAATAATTCTGGATGTCTCTCACCGTGAACTCGGCAGAGTTTATCCAAAAACTGAAGCAGGTAGATAGATTTCTCCTGAATATACTCGTGGTGAACTTCCTTGATGTAATCAGCCAAATCAGTAAGAGACCAATTATTAAAATCATTTTCTTCTACTGCTCCCTGTGGAGTGTTTTTCAGGTCTTCGTAGATGGGAGCAGGGTCTAAGTCCTTCATTTTGCAGGTTTCCTCTATTGTTCTACCGCCTTTGCAGCAGAAGTTTATGCCGTATTTCTTGAAAACAGCTGCTGTACGGAAATTTTCCGCTACATATTCACCTATGGTTTTTTCTTGTAATTGATTCATAAAATAAAAAATTTGAGTACAAAGTTACTAATTTAGAATCAATAAAAAAAGGACTGCAAATCGCAATCCTTTTTGGTAAATATTTAAGTCTAAAACTTCCATCCTAATGTAAGGATAAGATGTCCTTTTTGGTTCTTTGCATTAGAAACGATGCTGG
>CALAEK010000110.1 GCA_937890925.1 uncultured Riemerella sp. | reverse complement strand
GGTAATAGATAACAAAATATCTCAAAAAACAGATAAGTTATTTATAAAAATAAATAACATTTTGAATGAGGGACAGCCCTTTTCTTGTTCCAATCACCCGCCTATGCCAGATGAATATGTCTATATATCTTTTACATATTTTAAAGATAATCAGTTAATTTATTCTTGCTTTAGACCTACACAAAAAGAATTAGATATTTTCAATTTAGTAAGAGATTTTATTCTTACTAACGACACTGTAAACGCTGATAAATGGAAGTTATTTTATGATAAATAAAAAATGATGATATTGGTCTAATATTTTTTCCGAAGAAACAGGCTCAAAAACTTTTTCTAAAAAAAATGCGTGCATTTCTTTTGTCCAGTTTTCTAAATCAAATTCCTTTTTCGTTTGGGTAAGAATAGAGCCTGCTTTAGGGAGATTTTGGAAGTTTCGTTGCAAAAGATTCAGCCCTATACCAACTATAAAATACACATTTTTTCCTATCTTCTTTTTCTCAATGAGCATTCCTGACACCTTTTTGTGATGGATGATGATATCATTAGGCCACTTTACTTCCACTTTTGTTTCTGTCTTTTTGGCAATAAAATCGCGTAAAATGTTTGCGGTATGGAAATTGAATAAGGTATCCGACTGCGAAACTTCATTTTGCAGCAAAGCCATAGAAAAAGCCAAATTTTGGTTCGGAGCCGTATCCCAAGTGTTGCCATACTGCCCTCTTCCTTTAGTTTGGTTAAAGGTGTAGAGTGTCAGTTCCCTGATGCCATCATGGCTTTTTAGTAAGTTGATAATCTCATCATTAGTAGATGAACACTGCTGAATGTAAAATAATGTATCCACTTCATAAATTTATGACGGATAAATATAAAAATATTTCTTTGATTTAAAGTAAAAAAGAATAAATTTGCAACTAATACAATATATATCTAAATGAGTATAAAATCAGAAAAACAACTTCTAATAAACACCATCATAGACAGTATCCAAGACACCAAAGGTGAGGATATTAGAATTTTGGATCTTACCAACATAGAAAATGCCGCTGCAGACTATTTCATTATCTGTAGCGCAAATTCAAACACGCAGGTAAATGCTATCGCAGGAAATATCGAGAGAAGAGTAAGAAATGAGCTCAAAGAACGCCCATGGCATACCGAAGGTGAAGAAAACGCACTTTGGGTTTTAGTGGATTACATCTCCGTGGTGGTGCATGTTTTCCAAAAACACATCCGCGAATACTATGACATAGAAGACCTTTGGAGTGATGCCAAAGTCACTGTGATAGAAAATCAAGATAATTTATTTAACTAAGAAAAATATATGTATGAACAAAGGATTTAATTGGTTCTATGTAGTCATTCTCATCGCATTGGGAATGCTCTTTTATCCGATGCTTAGCTCATCTTCTACGGTAAAGCCAGTAGATGAGGATACATTTTTTGGCTTAATGCAACAAGGAAAGATAAAAGAAATAAAAGTATACAGAGACACACACAAAGCTGATATATTCTTAACTTCAGAAGCAAGAAAAAAAACTGAAGACCAAAAAGATATAATGCTTCCTTTTTCACAAGGAGCAAATCCAGATTTGGAATTATCCTATGGAGATTTAAAATACCTTCAGGAAAGATTTCATGAAATAAAAAAGGCCAACCCTGAGATAAAATCTGTAATCAATTTTGGAGATTCTGGTTCTGCTATGAAGAGTACATTTATCTCCATGGCTATGTGGATTGGTTTTTCTGCCCTACTCTACTACTTCCTTTTCAGAAGAATGGGCGGCGGCGGTGGAAGCAGCAGCGGTATGTTTAACATTGGGCGTTCTAAAGCCAAACTAATCAATGAAAAAGATGCAGTTGTCACTTTTAAAGATGTAGCAGGGCTGGAAGGAGCAAAAGAAGAGGTTCAAGAAGTGGTAGACTTCCTCAGAAATGCTGAAAAATACACTAAATTAGGTGGTAAAATTCCTAAAGGAGTGCTGCTAGTAGGCCCTCCAGGAACAGGGAAAACCCTTCTGGCAAAAGCTGTGGCAGGAGAAGCAAAAGTGCCTTTCTTCTCTCTTTCAGGGTCTGATTTTGTAGAAATGTTTGTAGGTGTGGGAGCGTCTCGTGTGCGTGACCTATTTGCCCAAGCAAAAGCAAAATCTCCTGCGATTATATTTATCGATGAGATAGATGCTATCGGTAGAGCCAGAAGTAAAAGTAATTTTAGCGGAGCTAATGACGAGAGAGAGAACACTCTTAACCAGCTACTTACAGAGATGGATGGCTTCGGAACGGATACCAATGTAATCGTGATGGCGGCTACTAACCGTGCCGATATCTTGGACAAGGCTCTTCTTAGAGCAGGAAGATTTGACAGAGAAATTTATGTAGACCTTCCTGAACTCCACGAAAGAAAAGAAATTTTTGAAGTTCATCTAAAGAAAATCAAACTTGATGATTCTGTAGATAAAGAATTTTTAGCAAAACAAACTCCTGGGTTTAGTGGTGCAGACATTGCGAATGTATGTAATGAGGCTGCCCTTATCGCTGCGAGAAACAGCCATGAAAGCGTTACTAAACAGGATTTCCTAGATGCTGTGGATAGAATCATTGGTGGTTTGGAAAAGAAAAGTTTGGCAATAAAACCTTCCGAAAAAAGAAGAGTTGCCATCCATGAAGCAGGACATGCGACCATATCTTGGCTCACAGAACATGCCAATCCATTACTAAAAGTGACTATCGTTCCTAGAGGGCGTTCACTGGGTGCAGCTTGGTATCTTCCTGAAGAAAGGCAGCTGACCACTACAGAACAACTATTGGATGAGATGTGTGCTACGCTAGGAGGGCGTGCTGCTGAGCAGGTGGTATTCAATAATATCTCTACCGGAGCGCTTTCTGATTTGGAAAAAGTAACCAAAAGAGCTCAAGCTATGGTTACCATATATGGTCTGAATGACAAAATAGGAAACATTTCTTATTATGACAGTTCTGGACAGTCTGAATACAACTTTGGAAAACCATATTCAGAACATACAGCGAAGACCATAGATGAAGAAATATCAAAACTTATTGAAAATCAATACCAAAGAGCCATTAAGATTTTAACTGAAAACAAAGATAAATTAGAGGCTCTAGCGGATAAACTTATTGAAAAAGAAGTGATTTTCCGAGAAGACTTGGAAGAAATCTTTGGAAAAAGAGCATGGGAACCAGAAGTTGCTGTGACTTCTAAAAAAGAGGAAAAAAATCCTGCTCCAGCAGAAAACCCTGTTCCTGTGATTGATACTCCAGAGGAAGAAATACCTTCCGAAAATAATGAAATAAAAGATTCTCAATCATAATTTAAAAACCTCTCTATAAAATCAGAGAGGTTTTTTTATTTGTAAAAACTAAGGTTGATACTTTTTTACAAAATTCCTCGTTATTTAATTCAAATAATATCAAATTTATTTATGGTTTCTTAGATAAAACCTGTTTATTTTTTGATTTATTCAAAATTATTACTAATTTCGTAACCTAATAGTATAATTTTCGTATTATAATTGAGCTTTTTTAAAAATTTAATCGGTAAAATCTTCGGTGGCGAAGAAAAAAATAAATCTCCTCAAGGCCTTCTTGATTATGGAGACACACTTAAACATGCCGATGTTGATTATAAATTTGCTCAGCTGTTCACTCTCTCTGGAGGTGTTTTTAACTATTGTGTAAATGAAGCTGAAGCTCTTCCTATTCTTCATAAAATCATTGATTCTGAAAATATAACTTCCGTTTTCTGCTGTGATGAGGATTTACAGAAATTCTTAGATGTTACGAAAACGCCTTATACAGAGCTTCTATGCAAACAAAATGATGCTGCGTTTATCACTTGTGAATATTTAAGTGCTTTTGATGGAAAAATCGTGCTTTCGTGTGATAATATACTGCATTTTAGTAATCAGATGCTTCCCGAAAAAATCATCATCATGGCGAATGTTTCCCAGATAGTGGAAGACCTCAGCGAGGCCATGTCAAGAATAAAACGGAAAAGCCACATTAAAAAAATAACATCAATAAGTGGTGGAAAATCAAATTTAGACAATCCAAACAAGAAATATCCAAAACTTTTCTTACTTTTGCTCGAAGATTAATTTTTTTAAATTTCTAATTTTGGATAAGAATTTAATTCAGCGTATTATTTCTGGAGCAGTGTATGGTTTGGTCATTTTTCTATGTACTACCCATTTCGGCTCTGTTTACTTAAAAGATTTCCTAAATATTGATGTAAAACAAGAGTACTTATACCTTTCTTTGATTTTATTTTTTGTGGTGGTAGGTGCTTGGGAAGCGATTAAAATAATGAAATTCGGTGAAGGCTGGTGGAAATGGATAGTTTTCCCAGTCGGATTCATCGTTTTTTATAGATTTGGGATAAGATTCCTAAATCATGATTTTTATTTTATTTTTAATATCCAAGAGCTTTTGGGTATTGCCCTAGTTTTCATCGCTTCATTTACTTTATTCAAATACCCAAATGAACTTTATTATGACAATGGGAAACTAATATTCATCGTAATTTATGTGTTTCTCTCATTTTCATTTGCATTAGGGCTTCCTATGTTTAATTATTCCGAAAAACATTTTGGCTGGGAGACTTTTGTCTTATTTATGCTAATATGGAGCAGTGATGGTTTTGCGTATTTTGCTGGAAGAATGTTTGGAAAGCATAAAATGGCTCCGAAAATCAGCCCGAAAAAAACTTGGGAAGGTTTTGCTGGTGGAGTAATCTGTACCTTAATTTTAGGATTCTTCATTGAACAAAACATGCCCGAACTGAGAGGAAATTGGATTCTCGTAGGGCTTCTTGTTTCTATTTTTGCGCCACTTGGAGACTTGGTAGAAAGTCAGCTGAAAAGAACTTTCGGCGTGAAAGACAGTGGAAACATCATCCCTGGGCATGGTGGTGTGCTGGACAGATTGGATAGTTTCATCCTATGTGCGCCTGTGGTATATTTATATTTTATTATAGAAAACTTAATTTAAATACATAAAATTATGACACTTCATAGAGAAGGAAAAGGGACTATTATCGTTTCTTTATTAGTTTTAACCTTGTTATCTGCCATTTCACATTTTTTTCTTGGTAGATATTCGGTATTGGTAACCCTGCCTTTACTTATTTTATTCTGCTTGGTTGTTTGGTTTTTCCGTGTTCCAAACAGAAATATTTCAGAACATACAGACACCGTAGTTGCGCCTGTTGATGGGAAGGTAGTAATGATAAAAGAAGTAGAAGAAGACGAGGTTTTGAAAACAAAATGCCTTCAGATTTCTATTTTCATGTCGCCTCTCAATGTGCATATATGCAGATATCCTGTAACAGGAAAAGTTTCCTACAGAAAATACCACGCTGGGAAATACCTAATGGCTTGGAATGAGAAATCCTCCACAGAAAACGAAAGAACAACGATAGCTGTGGATACTCTAACCAACCAAAAGGTAGTATTCAGACAGATTGCAGGATATGTTGCCAGAAGAATTGTAATGTATTCAGAAGTGGGTGATGATGCGAAAGCTGGGCGCGAGCTGGGCTTCATCAAATTCGGTTCTAGAATGGATGTTTTCTTACCAATCGGCACAGAAGTTCTCTGCAAAATAGGAGACATTACCACGGGAGGTATCGATGTAATCGCAAAACTGAAAAACGCATAAAAAAACTAAAGCTGCCAAATAATGGCAGCTTTTTTATATTCCTTCTTTTTCTACAATTTTCTTAAAATCTGATATTGTCTCTTCTAGAGATTTCAGATATTTTCCTCCAGCGGCATTGATATGTCCGCCACCGTTGAAATATTTTCTAGCGAACTGATTGACATCTACATCTTCTTTGGAACGGAAAGATATTTTGATAAAATCTTCATAAAGGTCTTCCATAAAGAAAGCCGAAACCTTCACGCCAGCGAGGCTCAATCCATAATTTACAAATCCATCTGTATCTCCCTTTTCAAAGCCAAACTCCTGCAATTCAGTTCGTTTGAGCCAAAGAACAACCACTTCATTATCTTTAACCAATTCTACTCGCCCTAAAATCAAGGAGAGCAGTTTCAGACGACTCACCGTATTATTATCCCAAGTGTTAGAACTAATCTCGGCAGGATTTGCGCCTTTTTCTATTAAATTCGCAATAATTCTGTGAGTAGTCGCACTCGTGGAGCGGTACCGAAAACCTCCCGTATCGGTCATTATCCCTGTATATAGACATTTCGCGGTGTTTTCATCTACTAAATTTTCCTGTCCCAGCGCTTCTATAAAATGATAAACCATCTGCGAAGTAGCAGGAATATTAGTATCAGAATAGACAAAATCAAATTCACCAGGCTGCTGGTGGTGGTCTATCAGGATTTTAACGGCTTTGGAATTGCTTACCCAGTCACCTACCATTCCTATCCTTGTATAAGTATTAAAATCCAAGCAAAATACCACATCCGCTGCCTCTATCAGCTCTATTGCTTTTCTTTTTTTATACTCTGCGATGGTTATTTTTTTGGCTTCGGGCATCCATTTCAGGAACTTTGGGAAGTCGTTGGGAACAATGATTTCTGCCTCTACGCCTCTATTCCTAAGGAAATGCTTTAGCCCAAGACTACTCCCAATAGCATCTCCATCAGGATTGTAATGGGTAACGATTACTATTTTTTCTTTTACTGAAATCAGATTTTCTATCTCTGACAAAGCCTCTTTACTAAACATAAAATATATTTATATAATTTTAGAGTTTTTTCACTCTACAAAACTGGCTTATTATTTACATAAGCAGGAATAAAAATAGCCAGCCCAACCCCTACTACTACAAGTAATATAGTCTTTCCTTCACTCATTTTTGAAATTTTTTGAATTTCATCTTTACTAATTACCTGCTGTTCTTTATCTACTACTCCTATGATTTCGCCTTCTTGTTCTTTTATAAATTGGAATTTTTTTATTTTACTCCCATTTACTTTATGTACAGTATATTCTACATTTTCTTTCAGAGCAGAGTAATCAAAATTATTTTTAGAACTGACCTTCACCGAAGTACAAGACAGCAAATTTGCTACTAGCAACAGAGCCGCTATCCCTTTCTTAATTTTATTCATATTAAGTTTTTATTATATTTCTAATCATTCAGCTTCAGCACTGCCATAAATGCAGACTGAGGAACTTCTACACGCCCAATTTGTTTCATTTTTTTCTTTCCTTCTTTTTGTTTTTCAAGGAGCTTTCTCTTACGAGAGATGTCACCACCATAGCATTTTGCGGTTACATCTTTACGAAGGGCTTTTATGGTTTCTCGGGCAATTACTTTAGTTCCCAGAGCCGCCTGAACTGCGATATCAAACTGCTGTCTCGGTATCAGTTCGCGAAGTTTTTCGCACATTTTTTTACCGATATTATAGGCGTTAGAATCGTGTATCAGGGAAGAAAGCGCATCCACCATATCACCATTGATAAGGATATCCATTTTCACCAATTTAGATGGACGGAAGCCTATTGGGTGATAGTCAAACGATGCATATCCTTTGGAAATAGATTTTAATCGGTCATAAAAATCAAACACCACCTCTGATAACGGCATATTGAAAATCAATTCCACTCGGTCAGAAGTCAAATAAGACTGATTAACGATTTCGCCTCGTTTTTCTATACAAAGTGTCATCACAGCCCCCACAAAATCAGACTTAGTGATGATAGAAGCCTTTATATATGGCTCTTCCACTCTGTCCATCGTTGTAGGGTCCATCATCTCGGACGGGTTATTGATAAGGATAGGAACATCTGGTTCTTTCTTGGTGTAGCCGTGGTAAGATACATTGGGAACGGTAGTGATTACATTCATCCCAAACTCCCTGTCAAGACGCTCCTGAACAATCTCCATGTGAAGCATTCCAAGGAAACCACATCGGAAACCAAAGCCCAGCGCCGCCGAACTTTCCGCCTCGAAAACAAGTGAAGCATCATTCAGCCTTAGTTTTTCTAATGAAGCCCTAAGCTCCTCAAAATCCTCAGATTCTATCGGATAAATCCCCGCAAATACCATCGGTTTCACCTCTTCGAATCCTTCTATTGGTGCAGGTGCTGGATTCTCAGCGGAAGTAATAGTGTCCCCTACTTTCACCTCACGGGCATCCTTTATCCCAGAAATGATGTAGCCCACATCTCCACATTTTATCTCTTGTTTAGGCGCTTGTTTTAGTTTCAAAGTCCCCACCTCATCGGCATCATAGGTGCGGTCTGTCGCCATAAATTTCACTTTCTGCCCTTTCTTGATGCTTCCATTTACCACTTTGAAATAAGCCTCAATTCCTCTAAATGGGTTAAACACAGAGTCAAAAATCAATGCCTGCAGTGGTGCATCTGGGTCGCCCTCTGGCGCTGGGATTCTCTCCACTATCTGCTCTAGAAGTTCTTTCACTCCTGCTCCTGTTTTCCCAGAAACACGGAGAACATCCTCTGGCTTACAGCCCAAAAGATTGACAATTTCATCTGTAACTTCCTCAGGATTTGCCGAAGGAAGGTCTATTTTATTCAAAATTGGAATAATTTCCAAATCATTTTCTAATGCCAAATAAAGATTGGAAATAGTCTGAGCCTGAATGCTTTGCGCCGCATCTACAATCAGCAAAGCTCCTTCGCACGCCGCGATAGAACGCGAAACTTCATACGAGAAATCCACATGCCCAGGAGTATCGATAAGGTTAAGAACATATTTTTCGCCCTTGTATTCATAGTCCATCTGGATAGCGTGGGATTTTATGGTAATTCCCCGCTCCTTTTCCAAATCCATATCATCAAGAGTCTGCGCCTGCAACTCCCTCTGTGTCACTGTATTAGTATACTCCAAAAGTCGGTCTGCCAAGGTAGATTTACCGTGGTCAATATGTGCAATGATGCAAAAATTTCTTATATTTTTCATTTCAAAAATCAGTATCCTGCAAAGATAACAAAAAAGAGACTGAAAAAATCAATCTCTTTTGGTATAAATTTATTTAGTCTTATGTTTGTCTTTATCGTGTTTATGCTTAAAGGAATTCTTGATATCTTTCTCTATTTTATAAATTTTCAAGACCTGCTGTGGAGAAAGGTGTTCCAGTAATTTTTTGGAATAAAATTTTCTGTTATCCAAAACCTTTTGAGCAACTTCAAAACCAAGATTTATCTTTCTTAAAGCCTCTTCATCGGTCAGGTTTTTATGAGTATCCTCTGGCTTAAAGTTTTTTATAATATCGCCTTTAGCAGTGAAATATTCCCCGAGAACCTTCTCTACTGCTTCTTTTTTCTCACCAGAAAGCTCTAATTCTTTGGTGATTTTATTGATATTCAACTGCTGAATGAAAGCCATCTTCTCCTCATGGGTCATTTTTTCAAAATGATGAATATGGTCTTTCTTGTCCTCATGGTGTTTCTCATGAGATTTACTATGTTGTTTCTGTGCAGAAACCAGCATTCCGAAAGATATGGCGAATAAGAAAATTATTTTTTTCATTTTTAAAATTTTAATTAATATAAATCCAAAAAGGTGTCTTGTTCATAATTAGTGGCTAACTCCTGAAGTTCCTCTTCGCTCATGACATTGAGAACCTCTTCCATTTTGAGCTTCGTAGAAAGATTTTTCACTTTCTGCTCAGAAACAGCATTAGAACTCTGCCTTGCAAAAGATATTTTTGATTCTGTATAGGGTTGATTATCTGCAGCTTCTTGATTTACAATATCTATTTTAGGTTCAGTATTTTGTTGTTGATTTGGAGTGAAAACATTTTCATTTTGAACCATCTGAGGATTTTGTATCACTTCCACATTTTTATTTTTGAAATTCACAAAAAACGAAATCCCAAAAATCACCGCTATCGCAGCCGCAGAAGCCCACACTGGGTTTATTTTAAACCTTTTTACAGGCTGTTTTTCCATCCTTACCGTTTTATCCAAAACTTTTTCCTGCATTTCCTCGAAAAAGTTTTCTGGCAGTTCAGGCGTTTTTCGCTCCCATTTTTCTATATCTATTTTTTTCATTTTTAAAATTCTTCGCTATGGTCTAAAATATATTGTTCTATTTTGCTTTTCGCATAGTGATAGTTGGTTTTCAGTGTACTTACTGACATATCCAAAATCTTGCTAATCTCCTCATATGGCAGGTCATCATAATACCTCAGCGTGAAAACCATCCGTTGTTTCTCTGGTAGTTTTTGTATCGCATCTTGTAGTAAATCTTCTATCTCATCAGCATTTCTCGTGCTATTTTCTGCTTTTTGGTTTTCTAGATAGACATCTGCATCCTGCTCCGTTTTCTGCATTTTTTTCACCTTATTCAGATGTTGCAGAGCCTCGTTAGACGCTATTCTATAGAGCCATGTGTAGAGCTGACTGTCTTTCTTGAATTGTGAAAAATTCTGATAGACTTTGATAAAGGTTTCCTGCAAAACATCCTTTGCTGCATCTTCATCATCGACCAGCCTACGAATATGCCAATACAACCGACTCTGATATGCATCCATCATCATACGAAGTCCTTTTTCTTGATTTTCAGGACTCTGCATAAGAAGTATAATATCTTCATCTTTTACCTTCATTGGGTTTCTATTTGTTTGATGATTTTTTTTGCGAAAGGTTAAATCTAAACTTAAAAAAATATTAAAATAATCGGCGATTATAACAACGAAAAAATGTCCAAAAGATAGATTCTTTCAGACACTATTATTTTATTTTCAGAAGATAGATTATCTTTTAGCTCTTGCTTCGCTAACTGTCAATCTTTTTCTTCCTTTTGCTCTTCTTGCAGCTAAAACTCTTCTACCATTAGGTGTAGACATTCTTTCTCTAAACCCATGTTTGTTTCTTCTCTTTCTTTCTGATGGTTGGAATGTTCTTTTCATTTTATATACTTTTTCTTGTAAGAGGTAGCATTACTGCTCCATTACTTTTTAAACTTAAAATTATTCTCCCTTTATGAGAGTGCAAAGATAATTATTTTTTTCTACTAAGCAAGAAGATTTTTATTTTATTTTATGAAAATTTTCCACGACAAAGATAAAAAGCATATTATCATAATAATCCAAGGAAAATGTTTTTAACAATTATCCGTTTTATTTTGTACAAATTTAAATAAAATCAAGAAAAAACACGAATAAAATCATTATATAAACTGCAAAAATCAGTACATTTAAAAAACAAAAAATCAACACAATAGAGATAAATGGTATTGATAAGGAAAACCAGTGCATACACTGATTTACCATCGTATTTATATACGAGGAATGAATTTACTATATAAGGAAGACCCATTAATACGAAAATAAATAAGAAAACATTTATCCAATAAGAAAATTCGGTAATGTTCTCTTCCCCATACACAGCAGTATATAAATGGAAAAAATCACAAATCACATAGATGATATATGATACTATGAGCTGAGCGAAAAAAAAATTTAAGGTATCTACACATTATCAATGAACACACTCTTTACTTTTATTCCAAATCTTTCACATTCAGATACAGCATCATAGAGAAAAGAACTGCCGCCATCACATCTATTATTTGGATGTTTTTAGTTTTGTAGCCTCTGATTATTTTATGAATAGACACCACCAATCCGATGGAAAACAAAATTATTTTAATTATCGTGAAGTTCATTTTAGATTTTTTAGCGTTCCACAATATTACAAAAAATAAGATTTACCCTTTTGGATAAATCTTATTTTTCAGTTGATGATATTTTAGTTTTGTTTCCAGTCAGCGTTTCTTGATGTGTCAGCTTTTTTCACACCATTGCTGATGTTGTAAGCAAATCCAAGTCCAAGAGTCTGTTTCAGCTGAACTTTTCTGATTTGGTTATGGTCATACACTAGGTCAAGAGTAATGTTAGACGAAATATACTTGTTGATTTTCAAATTAAGAATTCCACTGTATCCCATTGCTATTCTCTCTGGGTGGTCTAGATAGTTAGAGAACAACCATGCTTTGTTTGTCAAGTGGATGTTTTCCATCAATTTCACTTTATAAGAAGCATCTGCATAGAACCCGAACTGGAACAGCATGCTGTCTCCATCGTTTTTAAGTCCGTAGTTTCCTTTGTATTGTAAATCCTTGTCTAAAACAAAAGTCATTCTTGCGTTAGCAGGTCTCAAAGTAAGCGTGAAATCCTCATTTGGTTTATAAGTAAAACCAGCACCGATATTCAAGTAACCTGGTGCCATAAAGCTAGATATTTTCGCAGCGCTTGGGTTGTTCCCGTCAGCATATCCACTATCAAACTGAGAAATAAAGCTCGCTCCAGCAGATACATACCAATTTTTAGAAATAGCTCTACCGTAGTTCGTGCTGATGTTGATATTATCCTGCGTTTTTCTGTTTCCTAATCCTTGGGTATTATTTCTTCCGTATCCTAGGATAATGTTATTTTCCCAAAGGTCTTTGTCTTTTTGGTAAGTGAAATTATAGTTCACTCCTACTAACCAGCCCACATTATTAGCTCCACCGCCTACCCAGTTAGAGAACGCTGCTTGGTTTAGCATTAGGGTATTTTGCCCTTCTATAGACCAGTTTTTTTTTGGTGGTTCTGGCTCTGCCACTACCTCTTCTACAACTGCAACCGCAGAATCTTTTACTGTTTCATTTTCTTGTGCAAATGCATTTCCGAATGCAAGTGCTAAAATAACTAATGTTAATTTCTTCATCTCTAATAAAAATTAATTGGGCGCAAAAGTATAAAAATAAATTTTAATCCCAATTTTTCTTCTCTATCTATTTAATAGACAAAAAATTCCCTCCATATTTTCTGCAAAGAGAGTTTTTAACCCTCTATTGTCATCTTAATAGGCATTCTCATGGGAGTCTTTTTCTTTTCTCCTTCCTCAAAAATCCACCTAGTTTTTATAGATTTTACAACTCTTTCAATCTCTTTATTAAAAGAACTATTTTCTCCTTTTGCTGAAATCCCAGACAATGTCCCATCTATCTCAACTATGAATTCTAAACTAGATTTCAATATTGTTTTAGGAACAGGTCTTCTCTCTAAAATTAGATGTCGGAGCTCTCTAGCTTGTTCCGCAGGCAAATGCTGAAATGGGTCTATTCTGTTATACTTTATTTTTGATGCGACTAACTGGCGAAATCCATTAATTCCTCCATCTGGAAAATTTGGAACATTAGTGGATGTATAAATTGCTATTTCCTCTGGTAGTGGCTTAGGCTTTTCTTGTGCACAAGCCACTCCAAAAAACAAAACAGTCGCTAAAACAGATAATTTAAAAAATTTCATAAACTAATATTTTCCTCCAAAGATAAGACATTTGCCCCAAATATTTTCTTATTTAATTACATTAAAACAACTGGAATTTTATTTGTCATTAAACCAAAATTTAACTCATTACATAGGATTTTCTTATCTTTGCCCATTCAAAATTAAATAATGGCAAATAGTTTAATACCAAAATTACAAGCAATCAAACAAAGATATAATGAAGTAGCGGATCTTATCATCCAGCCAGATGTCATCTCAGACCAAAAAAGATATTCTTCTCTTAACAAAGAATACAGCGATTTGGGAAAGGTGGTGGCTGTTTTTGACCAATACATGAACGCTAAAAACTCCATAGAAGAAGCGGATGAAATCATCGCCACAGAATCTGATAAGGATATGATAGATTTGGCTAAAATGGAGAAGCAGGAAAGTCTGGCGCTTATCCCTAAATTAGAAGAAGACCTGAAAATCCTCCTCATCCCGAAAGACCCAGCCGATGACAAGAATGTCATGGTGGAGCTCCGTGCAGGAACAGGCGGTGACGAGGCGGCTATTTTCGTGGAAGATGTGTATAGAATGTACACGATGTATTTCAAGTCAAAAGGCTGGAGACACGAAGTTACCGACTACAACGAGGCCGCAAAAGGCTACAAAGAACTCATCATGAGAGTAGAAGGCGAGGGCGTGTATGGAATCATGAAATTCGAGTCTGGTGTTCACCGTGTTCAGCGTGTTCCAGAGACCGAGTCCCAAGGACGAGTGCATACCTCAGCGATTACCGTAGCCGTACTACCAGAAGCAGAGGAAGTAGATGTGGAAATCAACCCAGCTGATATAGAAATGCAGACTTCGCGTTCAGGAGGAGCAGGAGGACAGAATGTAAACAAGGTAGAAACCAAAGTGCAGCTGACTCACAAACCTACAGGAATAGTGGTGGTTTGTCAGCAGGCTCGTTCTCAGTTGGCCAACAGAGAATTAGCAATGGAAATGCTTCGTACAAAACTCTACGACATAGAGCTACAAAAAGTACAAGGAGACATCGCGGCTCAGAGAAAAACCATGGTTTCTACGGGAGACCGTTCCGCGAAAATCAGAACTTATAACTATCCTCAAGGGCGTGTGACCGACCATAGAATCAATAAGTCCATTTACAACCTAGACGCCTTTATGAACGGAGATATAGAAGAAATGCTAGAAGCTCTAATCATGGCAGAAAACGCCGAAAAAATGAAAGGAGAAGATTAAAAATAAAAAGCAGTCCATTAAACGACTGCTTTTTTTAATTTTAAAAGACGATTACTCATCATCAGAAGTGGAAAGACTACTATAGGTGTTTTCCTCTATTTTCATCTTTTTGTTCCCTTCGAATCTCGCTCCTTCATGGATAACAAAAGAAGCCGAAATGATGTTAGCATATACTCGTCCATTTTCGCCAATCTCTACTCTATCCGCAGAGATATCTCCTTTGATTTCTCCATCGATGAAGATAGAATCTGCTACGATATTTCCATTAACTTTCCCTGTTTTACCTATGTGCAGGGTGTTTTCACATTTCACATCTCCTTCGAAGAAGCCTTCTATCTGCGTCATAGCACTAGTTTCTATCACTCCTTTGAAGTGGGTTTCTGGAGCGATTACATTTACTCCTTTTGATGATACATTCACACTCATTTCGTTTGATTTTTTCCCATTATTGTTAGAAAAGATTCCCATTGTACATTTTTTTCATTGTTAAACACTATATTAAAATTACTCTTGTCCCAATTTATAAAATTTTCTGGTTCCACATGCACATTATCATATAAAACTTCATAATGAAGATGCGGCCCTGTGGAATTACCCGAGTTCCCACCCGCGGCTATCACTTTTCCTTTTCCTACAATTTCACCCACCGTTACATAAATCCTATCCAAATGAGCATAAAGGGTCTTAAAACCAAATGCATGCTCTATGATAACTGTATTTCCATAACCTCCTTTTTCTCCTGCAAAAGCAATTTTCCCCATGGCTGGTGCGATGACATCATCTCCTGTATCCAGTCTCAAATCCACTCCATTGTGATGTTTTACCCCTCCACTTATAGGATGTGTTCTATTCCCGAAATTACTTGTCACTTCCAGTTCCCTCAGTAGAGGATTTCCACTTGGGATGATGTTCAGCATCAGGTTTTTTCTTTCCTCAGGAAGATTATTTATATTATCTAAAGTTAAATTTTGTAGTTCTTTCAGCTCCTCTGCTTTTTGTTTCTGCTCTGCAAGATATTTTTTACTAAGTGTTACTAGTTCCTCATTTTTGGAAAGATAATACTGAAACTCCAGATACTGCTGGGATAAAAACCCTATCGCTCCTGCCATCACCAAAAATACAAAACCTAAAAGATATGGGCGTAGTTTTTTTAGTTTTTCTTTCCGAAGGTTGGTTTGTTTTATATAGTATTTAGATTTATCATCATCTATTTCTATAACTATTTTATGCTCTATGTTTTCTTTAACCTTCAAAGGAACTTTTTTCTGTCTTTTCATGCGTTCCAGAATTTCATTCCTTTTTCTTTCTTTTGCAATGTTGAATATGTCTAATTTGTTTCCTACTTTTTCTTTCATTGGTTATTAAAATTTTATTTCAGCATAAAACAAACCTCCTTCAAAAAATTATCTCATTTTTAATCTCAATATAACTTTTACCATCCGCCGCTGGCTCCACCGCCACCGAATGTACCTCCGCCGCCAAAACCGCCGAAGCCACCGCCAGAACTTCCCCCTCCAGAAGACGGGAAGCCCCAGAATGTTCCAGGGAAACTGCTTGGTCCCCTACGGGAAATAATAACATCATCAAAGGTATTATATCCGCCGCCTCGTCCGCCACCGCCTTTGTTGCCATATTTGATTAAAATTATCATTATTACAATAAAGGCAACAAAAATCAAAACAGCCACCATTGCAAAATCTCCTTCTTCTTTTTTCTTTTTCTGTGGTTTAAATTTCCCCTGTGTAGCTTCCATCAGGGCGTTTACCCCTTCATCTATTCCTTCATACCATTTCCCTTGTTTGAACTTGGGAATGATAAGATAATCTATAATCTGCCCAGCAACAGAGGCTGTCAGGTATTTTTCCACAGCCCTTCCCTGCTGTATGGAAATTTGTCTGTCTTCGGTAGCAATCAGAAAAACAACTCCATTATCCACTCCTTTTTTTCCAATCCTCCAAGTCTGCCCAAATCTAGTAGCGAGAAAGTTAATATCCTCCCCCTTCGTGGAAGGAATGATAACCACCTCTATTTCCGTAGATGTGCTATCCTCAAATTTTATCAGTTTCTGGTTCAGTAGTTCCTTTTCCTCCGAAGAAAGAAGCCCCGCCTCATCATACACAGGATAAAGCACTTTTGGTTTCTCAGGGATAGTATACTGAGCTGAAAGACTGCTACCTACACTAAGCAACAAAACCCATATGAAATTTCTAAGAAAATGTAATATCATCTGGTAATTCATTTGGGTTTTCCTCACCGACAGGAAAATATTTTTTCAGTTCTATTCCTGTCGCTAAAATTCCATTTTTCAATCCTTGCAAATAGTCACCTTTCGCAAAATCCGCCACCATCTCAGCATGAATTTTATCCCAAAAACTCTGGCATACTTTCTCATGAATGCCCTTGTCTCCGATGATGCTCAGATATTTTTGATCAAAATTAACATGAAAAAGCACAGCATTTCTATCCTTGGTTTCATACATCTGCAATTTCTCAAAAATCTCCCATGCCACACGCTCACTCTCCTGCTCTGTGGAAGAATCTATATGCACACGAATCTCTCCTGTGGAGTGGTTTTCCGCAGTTTTTATAGCTTCCACCAAAGCCGAAACATCAGTGTCTGAGAGATGGTTCATCTTTTTTAGTCTTTAAATACCTCTGGTGCTTTAGAAGCTCCTTCGTCAGCTTTGAAATATGGTTTTGCTTTAAATTTAGAAAACATCGCAACTATCAGACTTGTAGGGAAAGTTTCTACTTTATTATTAAATGCTGTCACAGCATCATTATAATAAACTGTTTCCGTTCTGATGCTGTTCTCTATGGCAATATATTCTCTTTGGAAGTTGATATACTGCTGGTCTGCTTTTAGGTCTGGATACTGCTCTGCTACCATCATCAATCTACCCAATGAGCTGCTCAGTTCCCCTTGTGCTTTCTGGAACTTCGCCATATCTTCTTCTGTCATATTGGTTGGGTCAATAGTCACCTGTGTAGCTTTAGACCTTGCTTCTACTACTTTAGTCAAAGTTTCCTGCTCGAATTTCGCATAAGATTTTACTGTATTTTGTAGATTTGGAATCAGGTTCGCTCTTTTTTGATAAACTGTTTCTACATTAGACCATTTATTGAGAACATTATTATTCTCTTGCACTAGACCATTGTACTTTCCTACTCCCCAAAATCCTACCACTGCAACAAGCACAATAATGACGATAAGTCCCACTAATCCTATTCCAAAACACCCTTTGTTATTCATTGTTTTTCTTACTTTATTTGGTTAAACAGATATCAAAGTTACAAAAAAAATTATAATATCATATATATGACCTGATTTTCTGTAAAATAATTTCAGTCGCATTAGGTTGAAATTTTACAAAATTTCTTGCTTTTTCAGACATTTCATGCAGAAGCGCTTTATCTTTTAATAATTTTACAATAAATTCCGAAGTCTCTTTTTCATTTTCAAAAGATTTCCCTCCATTGGCTCTGATGAGGTTGTCTGCTTCTGGATTTTTTTTGTAATGATTCCCAAATACCACAGGCACACCGAAAGTAGCCGCCTCTAAAATATTATGCAGTCCCTTGTCATGAAAACCGCCTCCCACAACCGCCAAATCAGCATAAGAATAAATTTTAGAAAGAAGCCCTATACTGTCTATTATCAAGATTTTAGCTGATTTTTCTTGAGCATTTTTAGTTTTCCATTCAGAATATTTCAAAATTTGTTTCTCATTCTGAAACTCAATATTTCGCTTAATATCATGCGGCGCGATGATGATTTTAGCCTCTATTTTATCGACGATTTCATCAGCAATTTTTTCTTCGGATTTCCAAGAACTTCCAAAAACCACAAGCGGCTTATCTCCTTTGAATTCTTGGATAAATTCCACAAAATTATCCCGATTTTGAATTTGCTTTACTCGGTCAAAACGGGTATCTCCAGAAATGGAAGACTGCACCAATCCTATATTTTTGGCAAGCTGCTCCGAGCGTGGCGTCTGATGAAAAAACCAATCCACATTTTTTTTCAGCTCGTTTACGAACCACTTTCCATAAGGTTTAAAAAAAATCTGCTTTTCATAAAATAACGCCGAAACCACAAAAATCTTCGTTCCCTTTCTGTGCAGCTCACGAAGGAGATGATACCAAAAATCATATTTTACGGTAAAGAAAATTTTGGTGTCAAACTGAGAAATAAACTCCTGTATTGTAGATTTTTTGTCAAACGGAAGATAGCACACTGCATCAGCAATATGCTGTTTTTTGACTACATTTTCGTAGCCTGACGGAGAAAAAAAGGTTACTAAAATTTTATAGTCTGGGTATTCGTTTTTTAGTTTTTCTAAAACAGGAAGCCCCTGCTCATACTCCCCAAGACTTGCCGAGTGCATCCATATCACTTTCTGATTTTTCAGCTTTTCCTGAACTATTTTCAGGCTTTCTTTTCGTCCATCCACTCCTTTTTTGGCTTTTTCATTAAACCACGAAAAAACTTTTAATCCAAAAGAAAGCAGACAAATAAAAAGGTTATAAAAAATCATTTCTTATGGGTTTGGGCAAATTCTTTTCACAAATCTCAGTTTGTGCGTGTGTTTGTTTTGGTCTTTATTAAAAATCCCTATGCAGTCCAGATCATCTATTCGCACTTTTCCGTGGGCGTGGATGATTTTCTGATTTTCCAGCATGATTCCCACATGGATGATTCTGCCTTCTTCATTCTCAAAAAACGCCAAATCGCCAATTTCAGCTTCTTCAACAAAATCCAAAACCTCTCCCACCTCAGCCTGCTGATACGCATCACGCGGAAGCTGGATACCATTCACTTTATAAACAATCTGGGTAAAACCACTGCAGTCTATCCCAAAAAAACTCCTCCCACCCCACAGATAGGGAACATTCAGAAACTCTAAGGCTGTTTTTTTCAGGTTTTCTTTATCGAAGTTATTTTTTATATCTTCTTGATTATCAGACTCTATTTCAGAACCTATGGAAAGGAGCGTTTTTTCTCCATTATGCTGATAATTTATAAAACTCTCTGTGACAGTTTTTGTTTTTCTTTTGGTAAAATCAGCATCAGAAATCGGTAAAACCTGCTTGGTATCTACCCAGCCTTCATATCCATCAAAATAAATTTTTATCTTCGTCCAGTTTTTATCCACTTCTAAAATATCACAACTCTCCCCGAACAAAAGCTGAGTCACGATTTCGGCTCTGTCCGAGTTTTCCGCCCTCACAGGAGCTACTGACACACTGGCAATGGCTTTCATTATCATAATCTTTTATTTATCACTAAATCCACCTTTTCTAGAATATTATTTCTTTCTGATGAGATTTATTCCATCTCGCAAAGGTAGTATAAGATTTTCAAAATCATCATCTTTGGAGACTATTTCGTTTAGTTCTTTTATTTTTTGGGTCATCTTGCTCTTTGGATTTTCCTCTAAAACTTTACCATACCAAAGTACATTATCAAACAGCACCACTCCGCCGCTTCTGAGTCTGGGTTTTATCAGATTGAGGTAATCTACATACGCCGCCTTGTTCCCATCTATGAAGACCAAATCATACATTTCATCCGTGTTTTGGAGAAACTCTCTTCCATCTTGGAGACAAAAATTTATTTTCTCAGCAAAATCACTTTCTGCGAAATATTTCTTGGGCAAATAGGACAATTCTTCATTGATATCCAATGTAGTAATTTTTCCATTTTCAGCCAGTCCCTCAGCCAGACAAAGCGTGGCATAGCCTGTGAAAGTCCCTATTTCTAAAATATTTTTAGGCGACAAAAGTTTAGAAATAATCGCCAGAAAACGCCCCTGCTGTTTCCCTGAAATCATATGCGGCTGCTCTGTCACACGATAGGTCTCCTCTCTCAATCTTGCCAAAATTTCTGGTTCCTGAGAGCAGTATTTCTCCAAATAATCATCCATTTCTGGACTCAATTCACTAAAAAAACTCATTCCTCTGATGATTTATGTGTCAAAAATAAAAAAACCTTAGAGATTTCTAAGGTTTTTCTGAATTTTAATTTTACTATTTTTTCACAGGAGCTACATCCATAAGCTGCATGAATTCCTCCAGCTTCGGCATGATGATAATCTCCGTTCTTCTGTTTTCTGCTCTACCAGAAACACTCATATTAGTAGATTTAGGGTTGTATTCACTTCTACCACCAGCTGTGATTCTTGATGGATTTACCCCAAATTTAGTTTGTAGAATTTTTGCTATCGCAGTTGCTCTAAGAGCCGACAGATCCCAGTTGTCTCTTGGTAAATTAGATGAATTTAACGGCACATTATCCGTATTTCCTTCTATCAAAACAGAGTATTTATCGTAGTCGTTGATTACTTTTGCTACTTTTCCTAGCACTTCTTGTGCTGCAGGAAGAACATTGTAATCTCCCGTTTTGTAAAGCATTTTATCAGAAAGTGAAATCATCACCACTCCTTTCAATACTTTTACTTCTACATCTTTATCAGCTACATTGTCCAGTGAACGCTTCATTTTATTAGACAAAGCCAAATTCAAGCTGTCATTTCTAAATTTAGCATTTGTAAGTTGCTTGATATAAGCATTAGAAGCATTGATTTCGCCTACCAATTTATCGATATTAGAAGATGATTTACCTGTATTAGACAAACACGCGTCTAGAGAAGACTTTAGAGATGCGCTTTGTTCTTTTAATAAATTATTTTCACTAAGCAAACCAGCATTTTTAGCCTTTAAATCTTGGATTTCTCTCTGTCTTTCAGCTACATTCTCTATTGCTTGTTTATAGTTGCTATTAAGTATATCATACTGTTTTTTACTAACACAAGATGTTGCTGTAAGTGCCACCACCGCACTGATGACAAACATTTTCATTAATTTCATATCATCAAAATATTTAAATTACGCTGCCCAAAGGTAACAATTTTATTTGATATAACGGACTTTATCTCTATTTATTGTTATTTTTATTACTTTTGTCTTATGCTTAGTTTTGATTCTTTTAATGAAGAAATAAACAAAATCACCAGAGATTTTACACAAAAAAAAATCCTCCTCGCGGTGAGTGGAGGTGCTGATTCTATGGTGATGCTTGACCTTTTCCGAAAGAGAAGCGCAGAGCAATCGGACTTTATGATTTCGGCGGCGCATATCAACTACAAGCTGCGCGGTGAAGACTCTGATTTAGACCAAAAAATAGTAGAAAACTACTGCGAAAAATATGAAATCCCGCTGTTTGTTTATTCCGTTTCAGAAAAGGACAACAAGCCCGAAAACGGCTCTATACAGCTCTGGGCGAGAGAACTGAGATACCGTTTTTTTTATCAAATCTGTGGAGAAAACGGCATAGATTTTATAGCGACAGCCCACCATCTGAATGACCAGCTGGAAACCTTTTTCATCAACCTGATGCGTGGAAGCGGTCTAAAAGGACTGAGCGGCATCCCTGCAAACGAAAACAAAATTCTGCGTCCACTTTTGGCTTTCACAAAGGAGGAAATCTATGATTTTGCGGAGAAAAATTCCGTGCCTTTCCGTGAGGATATTTCTAACAAAAAAAATGATTATTTAAGGAACAAAATCCGAAACCTCATCGTTCCAGAGCTGATAAAGGCGGATTCTAATTTTATTCAGAATTTTAGCAAAAGCCTCAATATAATCCAGCAAAGCAGTGATTTCATCAAACAAAAAGCCGAAGAATTCATCGCTGAAAACGGAACTAAAACGGGCAATTATCTGAGTTTCAACAAAGAAAAACTATCTGAAACACAGGATATAATGAAATTTGAGATTCTGAATAAATTCGGATTCAGCAGCGAGACAGAAATTCAAAAAATATTTTCAGCCGAGACGGGAAAGGTTTTTTTCAGCAAAGATTTTTCGCTAAAAATAGATTACACAGACCTCATCATCAGTCCTAAAAACGAAGAAAACGAAACCGAATTTCCCACCGAAATCAGTTTCTCCGAAACAGAAAAATTCTACAAAATAGAGGATTTCAGAATCCAAAATTCTAAACCTTGGCTTTTCAACAAGGAGAAAGTTTTTCCTCCATTTGAGCTGAGAAAACCCAAAGAAGGAGATATTTTTCAACCGAAAGGAATGTTTGGAAAAAAGAAAATATCCAAATTCCTAAAAGATGAAAAAATATCCAGCATTGACCGCGAAAAAATCGGCATCCTCTGCGACACCAAAGGGCATATTTTAGGCGTATTTCCTCTGCGGCAGGATGGGAGATTTATATGATACTTATTTAGCCTCTTTCTGCAAAATAGTGAACACAGGGAAATGGTCACTGTAGCCTCCTGTAAATTTATCTCCATCCCAAGAGCGGAAAGGATAACCTTTGTAATTTCCCTGCTTATTAATAAGGTAAGCAGGAGCATAGACTTCGGTTCTGTAAACGGTGTATTCCTCGGCAGAAGAATTGGAAACCAAGTTTTTAGAATAAATAATCTGGTCAAAAAGGTTCGGTGCATCTCGGTAGGCTAAACTCGCTACGCCTTTTTTGTACATTTTGTACATCGGATTGAAATATGGATATTCCTCATTCAGTTCTTTTTCATCGCCTACGGCTTTCAGATGATTTTTAAAACTTGGGCTGATAGGGTCATCATTAAAGTCTCCCATCGCGATGAGTTTGATATTTGGGTTTTTCTCCCGCAGGGCATCCATTTCTTGTTTCAGCAGAGCAGCAGCGGCATTACGCTTCGGCATAGACACGGCTTCTCCACCTCTTCTTGACGGCCAGTGATTCACAAAGAAAGCCACTTTTTCTCCATCCAAAATCCCAGAAACCACCAGCAAATCCCTTGTGTATTCTCTTTTGCCATCTTCACGGAAAAGTACAAGTTCTTTTTTATAAGAATTGGTCACGGTAAATCTTTTCTTTTGATAAATCAGCGCTACATCTATCCCACGCGCATCAAAGGAATTATAATGCACCACGCCATAGTCATACTTTTTCAGGGCGTCCTGCTGAGTCAGCGCCTCCACCACTTGGCGGTTTTCCACCTCTACAAGTCCCACCACTGCGGGTGCCGTTTTAGTATATTTAAAGCCAATTTCGGAGATTACCTGTGCGATGTTTTTCAGCTTCTGCTGGTAAATATTATAAGTGTAATTTTTATTGCTTTTCGGTGTAAAATCATCCGAAAGTATCTGTTTTCTCACTACTTTTTGTCCTTTTATCCGCTCATAGTCCCACGGTCCTTTGTAATCTTTGGTAATTTCCAAATATTTCAAAGAATCCAAAGGCACGCTTCTATGGAAATTGACATGATGAGCAGGAAGTGTCGCATCTATATAATCCACAGATTTCACGGTGTCCCAGAGGTTTTCCACATTATAGAATCCCACTGCGGCGGTTCTTTTCATCTGGGCATTATAAAACAAACCAAAAACACAAAAAATAACGATAAATAATTGTCTCATGATAACTTTCTTTGTTAAAAGCCGATAAATTTAAATTTTTCTTTTCATTTAGGAAAAGAAATTGATATGATTTATTTCATATCGTTATATTCGTTTTAATTAAACTTTAAGTCTATTTTTGTTAAAACTTGTTAAATTAGATTAGAAAATGTTTAAAAAATCTGTCTTGATTTGCGGTTTTACAGTTGCTGCAATGCACTTCTGTAACGCACAAACCACGGTTTACGCTTATATAAAAGATGAGAAAGGCAAGCCTGTGGAACGAGCTGAAGTAGACATGAAAGGCTCGGAGGAGAATATGATTGCAGACAAAATCGGGTATTTCCAATTTGTAGATTTGAAACCTGGTAATTATCAGATCGTTGTCTTTAAAAACAATTACGAAACCAAGACCATTGATTTCAGTGTACAGGAGGGAGAAAAAAGAAAGGATTTGGGCGTTATTGTCTTAAATTCAGTTCTTTACAACTCTACCGAACAAGGTTTCACTCTATTAGACAGCGATAGTGACAATGATGATGACAACAGCTCACTTCAGACCACTGTGGGACTGCTGCAGTCTTCGCAGGATATTTTCAATAGAATCGCAGGGTATGATTTGGGAATTTACTGGTTTCGCCCGAGAGGTCTGGACAGCAGGTCTGGAGAAATGATGTTCAACGGCATATCCATGTCAAAACAAAACAATGGAAATATAGATTTCAGCAGCTGGGGAGGACTGAACGAGATTACGCGTTATCCAGAGGTTGCAGCTAACCACTCGCCGTCTGAATACGCTTTCGGAGGGGTCAGCTCTGTGATTTATAAAAACACAAAGGCGAGCGAATACAGAAAAGGAAGCCAGCTGACCTACTCCCTCACGAATAGAAACTATCGCCACAGGCTCTCTTACCGATATACTTCGGGAATGAACAAAAACGGCTGGGCTTTCACAGGGATGGTCAGCCGAAGATGGGCAAAAGAAGGCATACAGGAGGGAACTTTCTATGATTCCTATGCTGCATATTTAGGGGTGGAAAAGAAAATCAATGACAAACACACCCTCACGCTCAATATGGTAGGAAATCCATATAGAAGGGCTACATCCAGCCCTAACACGCAGGAAGTCTATGACTATAAAGGAATCTACTATAACTCCTACTGGGGATGGCAGGATGGCGAAAAAAGAAGCGAAAGAGTAAAACGAGGTTTTCAGCCTATTTTCCAACTAACGGATTATTGGAAAATCAATAAGAAAACGGAACTTTGGACGACGCTTTCTTATCAGTTTGGGAAAGTAAAATCTTCGCGATTAGATTGGCATAATGCCCAAAACCCTTCGCCTACTTATTATAAAAACTTACCAAGCTATTTCTTTGGAAAAGCAGGATATGACAATGTCCTTCAAAATTGGATAAATGACAATCCTTCTGTATCTCAGATTGATTGGAATAGACTTTATCATGCTAACCTCAGCAACGAAGGGCGGTCAATATTCTATTTGGTAGATGATGTGAATGATGACAAAATTTGGAATCTTTCCACGCATTTTACGCATAACTTTAATGATAAGACAAGATTTATCCTAAATGTTTCTTATCAAAACTACAAATCTGACCAATACAGAGAAATAAAAGACCTGCTAGGAGGTCAGTATGCTCTGAACAAAGACCCTTACAAGAGAAATGGAAGCGGAAAATACAACGAATACGAAACAGATACCCACAAAGGCGTAGGTGATAAAATAAGCTACGACTACACTTTCGGAAGACAAGAAGTAAAAGTAAATCCAGCACTGAAATTCTCCACAGGGAAATTTGATGTTTTGGTGGCAGGGCAGTTCAGCTATTCTACTTCGTACCGAGATGGTAAATTCCAGCATTATCTATACCCAGATTCTTATGGAAGAAGTAAAGATTATGAATTTACCAATTTTGGGCTAAAAGGACAAGTTGTCTATAAAATCAATGGGCGAAACTTCTTAGTTTATAACGGAACGGCCTATTCCCAAGCGCCTTTCATGGAAGATTTATTCTTTAATCCAAGGGTAAATTCATCCGTAGTGGAAGGTATGAGAAGCATGTTTATCAATGCTAATGACCTCAGCTATGTGCTTTCTACGCCTTTCGTAAAAGCAAGGCTGAGCGGATACATCATCAACTCTGAAAACGAAACCAATGTTCAGCGTTTCTTTGCTGATGGCTCAGTTTTACAAGGTGTAACTAATGGTGCATTCTTCACGCAAGTGATGAAGGATATGAAACGACAAAACCGAGGATTAGAACTAGGACTGGAAGTAAAAGTAACTTCTACGCTCTCACTACAAGGGCTGGCAAGCTACGGCGAATATGTTTATAATAACAATCCTAAATTATATTTCAGTTCCGATGCCGTGGACGCTTCTGGAGGAACTACTTATACCTACATTGGGGATGCCTATATCAAAAACTACAGACAGGGAGGAACGCCTCAGACAGCATTCTCTCTTGGATTTAGATACAATAACCCTAAATACTGGTGGGTAGGAGCGAACTGGAACTATTTTGATAATTCTTATTTAGACCCAGCTGCACTTATCAGAACCCAATATTTCATCACCAATCCTTCTACAGGGGATCCATACCCAGGGCTTGATGAAGCGGAACTGAGAAGAGTTCTCCGCCAAAAACAACTGCCTTCTGCATTCTTTGTCAATGTAAATGCAGGGAAATCTTGGCTCTTTGGTAAATATTATCTGATGGTTTCTGCTTCGGTGAATAACTTGCTGAACAACAAGAGCTACATCACAGGCGGATTCGAGCAGACCCGAAAAGCATCTTACATAGATTTTGCAGCGGATTTTGACAAACAATATTCTCCTTTCGCACCTAAATATTGGTACGCACAGGGAAGGTCTTATTTCATAAATGTTCAGTTTAGATTTTAATTAGTAATTCTTTTAAAAAATATATAAAAATGAAAAAAGTATATCTAAAACAGGTTGTAGGAGCTTTATTGCTATTCGGAATTACCACTTCCTGCGTAAGAAAAGATGACTGGAGTATTCCAGATATTACATGTACCAATAAGTTTGGAGATACTAATACTACTATGGCAGCCTTTGCGGCATTGGCTCCGAGTAACGGCAGCGCCTTGGCTATCACTGATGACCAAATCTTTGATGGATATGTGATTTCTTCCGATGAAAAGGGTAATTTCTACAAAACTATCGTTTTCCAAGACAAACCAGAAAATCCTACGGTGGGACTTCAAATAGAAATTGAAAAAACACACAGCTACACAGATTTTCCTGTGGGAACTCATATCAGAATCAATGCTAAAGGATTGATTTTAAGAGTAGACAAAGGTGTAACGAAATTAGGTGTCACAGACGCTCAATATGCCGTTGGAAAAATTCCTTCTTCTTCCCTTGGAAATTACCTTTCTATCGTATGTAATAACGGAAGAGCGGACATTGCGAACCTTGTTCCTTTGGCTTTGGCTAATTTAGATGAAGCTAAACAAGCTCAGCATATCAATAAGCTGGTAACTGTTCCGAATGTGCAGTTTGCAGACAGCGAAATTTTAGTTCCTAATGGGCCTAAAACCTATGTGGATGTCTCTTCTAATACTGATACTAACAGAGAGTTAGTAGATGCAAGTGGAAAAACTGCTATCTTGAGAACATCTAAATTTGCTGACTTTGGAAAAGACAAACTTCCTACTGGGAAGGGAAGTATCACTTTCGTGGTAAGTAAATACAACACCACTTATCAAATGCTGATAAGAAGCACCAGTGATGTGAATTTCACACAAGAAAGGGCAGATACTGCTCCTGCAAAAGGCGGAACAGCTATCGTTTATGCTGGTGCGGGAACTACTGAAAATTTCGAATCTTATAACACAGGTGCTTCTTCTGAGGCGTTCCCTAAATACATTAACGACCCTGTTCTAGGAAACAGATACTGGAGAGTTTCTAATTACTCTGGGAATAAATTCCTTAGCTTCGGTTTTGGTGCTACAGGTGCTAAACCAGAATCTAAAACGATGTACATCATTCCTGTGGATTTCTCCAATATGACCAAATTCTCCTTTGATTCCAAAGATGGGCACTATAATGGGAATGTTCTGAAAGTCTACTATTCTACAGACTATCAGCCTTCTGGAAATATCCTAAATGCCACACTGACAGACATCACCAGCGCATTTACTATTTCTTCTAACAATACTAATTATCCTGCAAACTTCACGAACAGTGGACACTGGGTAAAACCTTCCACGCTTACAGGAAATGGATTTATCATTTTTGAATATCATGGTGGAGGAACCCTGCCAACTACGACTATTCAGATAGATAATATCAAAATAGAGTAAATTATCATTAAATAAAAAAAACCGCTTAAAAAAGCGGTTTTTTTATTTTTATTTGAAAGTAAAACTATTTCACTTCACCGAAAACACTCTTGGTTACACAGAACTCTTTCAAAGTTTTCAAAGAAAGTTCCAATCCGTATCCAGAGTTTTTCGTTCCTCCAAATGGGAAACGAGGGTCGGAAGTCATTAACTTATTCAAAGAAACTGTCCCTGACTCTAAGTTTTCCACAAAGAAATAAGCTCTCTCTTTACTTGAAGTCCAAACGGAATTTCCTAAACCGAAGTTAGTATTATTCGCTATTTTCAAAATTTCTTCGTCATCTTTTGCTGAAATTACCATTCCTAACGGCCCGAAAAGCTCTTCATCAATCATCGGATTGTCAAGATTCATTTTGATAAGTCCTGGTTTAAATGAAATATCGTCCACTCTCTCCAGCGGAATTATAATCTCTGCTCCATGCTCTAAAGCCTTTTCATACTGCTGCTGAAGCTCATCCGCAAAGGATTTTGAAGCCAGTCCGCTTAATTCTGTTTTATCATCGAATGGGTCGCCCAATTCATATTTTTGGTATTCTGTCTTTAATTTTTCCAAAAACTCGGCATAGATACTTTCTTGGATAATAAATCTTTTCGCTGAGGTGCATGCCTGTCCACAGTTTCTCAGTCTTGCCGCAGCACCTTGCTTAGCTGTCTTATCTAAATCTGTATCATCTAAAACGATGAAAGCATCATTCCCACCTAATTCCAACAATGATTTTTTAATATTCGCTCCTGCAAGAGATGCTATTTTTCTTCCCGTTGCCTCGCTTCCTGTAAGGCTTACTCCTTTTACTAATGGATTTGTTATAAGCTCCTCTATATCAGCATATGAATACTCTATATTCTGCAAAATCCCTTCTGGAAAGCCAGATTTTTTAAATAGTTCTTCTATGGCTCTTCCCGAACCTTTGCAGATAGATGCATGTTTCAGAAGGACAACATTTCCCGCCAAAATAGTCGGCACAGCAAAACGAAGCGCCTGCCAGAAAGGGAAATTCCATGGCATAATTCCCAGAATAACTCCCATTGGCTGGTAATAAACCTCACTTGCAGAAAGTTCCGTTTCTACAATCTCTGGTTTTAGAACATTCTCCGCAGCTACATAGTAGTCCGTCATCAGTGCACATTTCTTCACCTCTCCTCTTGATTGGGAAATAGGCTTGTGCATTTCTCGCGTAATCATTTGGCTGTATTCCTCATGATTTTCAAGAATATTTTTAGATAAATTCCTTAATAATTCTTGTCTTTTCTCAAAACTTACCTCTCGCCATTCTTTTTGTGCTTGAACAGCAAGATTTAGTTTTTGTTGAAGTTCTATATTCATTTTCGTATTTTAATTTTAGTCAAGTTTCGTATGGCTTCCCACATAGTGTAGGAATTCTTTCCTTGTTGTAGGATTTTTTCTAAATAGTCCGCTAAGCTCAGCTGTGATGGTGCTGCTGGCAGTATCTTTTATCCCTCTACAGTTTACACAAAGATGTTTAGCGTCTATGATACACGCCACATCTTCTGTTCCGAGAGCCTCTTTCATCGCTTGGACAATTTGCATTGTCAATCGCTCCTGAACCTGCGGACGACTAGCGTAGTAATTCACAATCCTATTGATTTTAGACAATCCTATAACCTCTCCATTGGAAATGTAGGCCACATGAGCCCTTCCAATGATGGGTAAAAAATGATGTTCGCAGAAAGAATACACCGTGATATCTTTTTCTACAAGCATCTGGCGGTATCTGTATTGATTTTTAAATGTAGAAATCCCTGGTTTGTTTTCAGGAAGAAGCCCGCCGAAAATCTCATTCACATACATTTTTGCGACTCTCTTTGGAGAATCTTTTAGGCTGTCATCTGTCATATCCAACCCCAGAGTGTACATAATTTCTCCAAAAAGTTTTTCTATCTTTTCTATCTTTTCATCAGGAGAAAGCAGAAAAGCATCTTTATGAAGAGGCGTATGTTCCTTACCTGTAAAAAAATCATCTTCTATATCTGAGAAATCTGTCATTTCTATTTTAATTTTTTATTGATTAAAATCTATATCATCCCCTTGGTTTATCCTGCTGTCAATATCCTCTTCCCTATTTTGGTTTGATTTTGATTTATCTTTCCCTTTATCAGGATTTTGTATTTCATCTATTGTCTGCAGACCTCCTTCGTCTCCATAGCCTCCAAGTCCCTGCAAATCAGAACAATCCCCTTTCCAGTCTGATGGTTTTTCAAACTTATCTTCTTGAGTGATTTTCAATGATTTATCAGCATAAATTCTCTTCATAAAATATCCCCAGATAGGAAGCGCCATTTTCGCCCCCTGCCCTTCTCCTGTACTCCAGAAGTGAGTTGCTCTATCTTCCCAGCCTACCCAAACACCTGTGGCTAATTTAGGAGTTATCCCTATGAACCAACCATCTGAGTTTTTCTGCGTAGTCCCTGTTTTACCCGCAATTTCTGCATTGATACCCATACTTCTAAGCTGTCTTGATGCCGTTCCATAGCTCGCTACTCCTTTCATCATATCTATCATACTATAAGCATGTATAGGGTTCATTACTTCTCTGACCTCTGTTGTCACCTCCTTGATAACCCTTCCGTTGGCATCCTCGATACGCCAAATCATCTCTGGTTTTATATAATTCCCATAGTTAGCAAAAGTGCTATAAGCCCCAAGCATCTCATAAATCGTAATATCCGAAGACCCTAACGCTGTTGCTAAATCAGGTGTCATCTCGCCTGTAACCCCCAGATCTCTGGCTAATTGGATTACATTTTTAGGACCTGCCGCTTCCATCAAACGGACTGCTATCGGGTTTTTGGAATGAGCCAGACCATCTTTCATCCTAAGCATACC
>CALAEK010000109.1 GCA_937890925.1 uncultured Riemerella sp. | reverse complement strand
CGGTATCTTTAATAGCTCTTGTGGTCTTGTAATTCTTATCTCTTAAAGTAACTATACTTTCTTTCAGTTCAGATAAGGAAATGATATTTTTCTCTTTTAAGAATTGATAGCTTTCAATGTATTGTTCTAAGTCTATATTATGGTTATCTGCATTTTTACGGATAAGATTTTCAAAAACCGATAGTAAATTTTCTTTTGGTGGGATGGTGGATTTGATGTTTTCATTTTCTGCTTTTTCTTCTTTTCCAATTCCTCTTATCCAATTTAACAAGGCTTTTATTCTTCTTGTGATTTCTCTTAATAGATTATTTTGATGTTTGATTTCTCGGTTAATATTTCCTCTATCTGTGGCTATGCCTTTCTTCTCCATTTGAGTTGCATATATGCCTAAATGAATAGTCGGTATATGTTCTATCCCCTGTCTTTGATAAGAACGATGATCTACTTTTTCCTGTATGCTGTTTTCTTTAAGATATTTGTTTGTAATATCTGCCCATGCTTTTCTCCATTCTTCTGCTTTGTCTTGTTCATTCCAATCTGTTGTATTGATTTTTCTTGTTTTGTAATTGCCGTTCTTGAGTTTTACTTTTTCTCCGTTTTCATCAAGGATATATTCTTTTTTTGATTTTGCTCCCCATGTTGTATCTTCGTTTAACGGTCGCATGGTAAGTAAGATATGAGCGTGTGGGTTTCCGTCATTTTTATCGTGCAGGGCAATGTCGGCACACATACCAACATATACAAAATTATCTTTTACATACTCCCTAACAAGTTCAATCTGTTTTTCTCGATTTAGTTCTTTAGGTAAAGCAATTTCGATTTCTCTTGCAAGCTGTGAGTTTTTACTCTTTTCTATTTTCTCTACGCTATTCCATAATGTTCCCCTGTCTAAAAATGCCTGTGGTGCATTTTGTGGCAATAGGATTTCTGTATGGGCTATTCCTCCTTTTCTTGTAAAGTCATGGACTATGCCGTCATACTCGTTTTTTATCTTTTCGCCACTTCGATAGGCGGAAGCTGCTACTGCACTTTTGCCTTTGCCTCTTGAGATAATCTTTATGCAAAGATGATATATCGCCATAGTCAAAAACCTCCTTTCCATTTTTCGATATGGTTATAGTGGCGATAGATAAGACTTCCTAAAAAAATCGGATTGCTTTTTATCCGATTTCTTTTGGGAAGTACACAAGGGGTAGGAAATTTATTTCCGTAGGGGAGTGTAGCTCCCCTGTATCAGCGTTAGCTGATATGCTCTCTGCAAGAGCCTTCGGAGAACGCACACACCCTTTTGGGTGTATAAGTGCGCCCTTGTAAACAAGGGACTACTGCGCTGTTTCCGTTACTTTCTCTTGTTTTTTTATGTTTTCTTCTTCCGTTTTTTCTCTTTTCTCCATGATTTTTAGGATTTTTTCATTTATTGCTTCTTTGATATTTGGGAATGTAATTAGCTGATAAAATTCATCTTTGGTAAAATCCTTGCTTTCGTTAAAGATACTTTCAAAAACTGCTCCTTTTTCATAAAGCCTTTTATCTCTTTTCTTTCGTTCTTCCTGTTTCTGCTGACTGATGAGTTTTTTTCTTTTGTTTTGTAACTGCTTAATTTCCTCTTCTGCCATTAAGATTTTTTCATCTATATTTTTCATTTTCTGTTCTCCTTTCTGATTTTTAGTAAAGAAAAAACAGTAAACCGATTTGATTTACTGATCTCATTTTTTCTATTCTTTCCGTTCCGATTTCACTACCTTTAACAGCTTATCTTGAAATGTATCCTTACTGTTTGGGTCAAAATATATCTCTGTTACAAAAGTTTTTCCTCTAATCTTTTTTATCATGATATTGTTCGGCTTCTGGGGTATGGTCTGTTCTTTTACTGTCTGTATTTTATCGTTCTGTGCTTCTTGTTTTTCTGTCATTCAATCCTCCTTTTACTTGCACAAAAAAAGATTTCCTGTGATTTAGGAAACCTCTTTTCGTCTTGGTTGATATTTGGTTTTAGGTTGTGGCTTGTAGCTTCTTTCTTGCTCGGTATTCTCGTGCTTTTATCCGTTCATACTCTCTAAACTTTTCAATGTTTTTGGCTCTATATTCTTTGGAATATGCCCTGTGATATGCCCGTGATTTTTCTTTCTTGGCTTCTTCGATTTCTTCCCTCATCTGTATCATTTCTTGTTCTGTCGGCTCTATCTCTTTTGTAAGTTCATTTTCAAATTTTCCGATATAATTGAAATAGACTTCAATACGCTGAACGGCATATTTTGCTCTTTTAACATCTCGCTCATGCACTACAATTTTACTGATAAATTCATTGATGGCGGTAGATGTAAGTTCTTCAAAGTCTGAATAGCTTTCTGCCAGTCTTATAAAGTTCTTTGCTCTTTGGTTGGCATTTTCAAATTCAGATAAGTGTTCCTCTATTTTCTCTTGTTCTGCTTTCAAAGTATAATATTCTTCTGCATACTTCCTTGATAGTAATTCATAGCGTTCCCTTTCGATATTGCCCAGTGCATTGTCCTCATACAGCTTATTCATCACTCTTTCTATCTGTTCCATTCGGTCTATAATTTGCGGGATACGCTTTTTCTGTTTCACTACTTCTTCGGTCTGTTCTTTTGCAAGACTGTTTTTTACCAGTGTTTCAAATTCTCCTTTATTTGCTAATGAATACTTTGCTATCTTTCGCAAAACCTCTGTTAGATTTTCCATCACATCATCGACATCAATGCGATGTGGAGAATGGCATTTAGGGTGCTTAGCTTTTCCTTTGGCATATTCACTGCAATAGGTTACATGCTGTACCTTATTGTTCTTGTGTATGGTTCGTATGTGCATTTTTGTACCGCAATCTTTACAGTACATCAGTCCCGATAATGGGTGGATTTCTCCATCTCCGTTTGGTCTTTTTACCAGTGCATTTTTTAATATCCGTTGTACATTTTCATAGGTACTTCTATCTATGATTGGTTCGTGTACATCAGGGATTATTTGCCACTTGTCTTTATCTACATAATGGTTTCGCTTATCTTTATAATGCTTTTCAGTTTTGAAGTTGACTACATCGCCACAATACTCCTGCCTTTTCAGTATGCGTGTTAGGGTTGCTTTGTTCCAGTTATAGCGGTTTTCTTCATTCAGCTTTTTGTTTTTCGCTGTTCCTCTGTCTTGCTGTTTCATATAAAAGGTTGGGGTTAGTATTTCTTTTTCTTTCAAGTAAACGGCTATCTGATTGCGGTTTTTCCCCTCCATAAAGAGCGTAAAAATGAGTTTTACGACTTCGGCAGCTTCTTTATCGACGATCCAATAATCTTTGTTGTTTGGGTCTTTTATATAGCCGTATGGAGCTTCTGTTGCAACGGGCTTTCCGTTTGCTCCTTTGGTCTTAATGCCTGTTGTTACTTTCTTGCTGATGTCCCTTGCATACCACTCGGACATAATATTGATAAAGGGGGCAAATTCCAATGTGTTTTGGTCTTGGCTGTCGATACCGTTATTGATAGCAATAAAGCGTACATTGTTTCGTCTGAATATCTCCATAGCGTTTCCTACTTGAAGATAATCTCGTCCCCATCTTGTCATATCTTTCATAATGACAATGCCGATTTTATCGCTTTCTACATCGTTTATCATCTGTGTATAGGCACTTCTATCAAAGAACCTACCGCTTTCATCATCGTCGATATAGTGGCGAATATTCATCAGCTTGTGCTGTCTTGCATATCGCTCTAAAAATGCCTTTTGATTTACGATACTGTTGCTTTCGCCACCGTCCCTGTCCTCATCACCAACTGAAAGGCGGGAGTATAGCGCAGTGATTT
>CALAEK010000108.1 GCA_937890925.1 uncultured Riemerella sp. | reverse complement strand
GTCTTTTGGGCGAAGCATAAGAGGTTAGTCTGAAATATTTTAGAAAATCATATTATGAAAATAAAATATGTCGTATTAACTGTAATTGTTGTAGCTGTTTCATTTATAGGTTATTCCTATTATCAGTCTAATAAAAATAACGATAAATACATAGAATTTGAAAAACAAGCTCAAAATGATATAAAAAACAATAAAAAGAAATATTATCATTTCGGATTCGTTCCTATGAATAAGCAGAATGATTTGTTCAATACGCTTGATAAAAATAATGTTCAAATCATCAATATGAACTGTGCTGCTATTCCAGAATTGGTTCATTATAATGATGTGATACTGAGTAGTATAAAATAAAAATATGAGAATTTATAAAATTATTTTCCTTGTTTTTTTCTTTTCTTTTTCTGTGGTTAATGCTCAGAAAAAGTGGACATTACAAGAGTGTATACATTACGCTTTTGAACATAATCTGCACATTAAACAGAGTAGACTGGAGAAAACCAATCAGGAAAACAATCTAAAAACGGCTAAAAAAGAGCGTATTCCGAGCGTTTCCGCAACGGTGAGCAATACAGCTAATTTTGGGCAAAACCAAGATGTTTTCGGTAACCACCGCAGGAATGATAATTTTAATAATTCTGTGAACATCGGCGCAAGTGTGACTCTCTACAACGGAAACCGACTGGAAAAACAAATTCAAAAATCTCAGTACGAGGTGGAAGCCAGCGCCTATGATTTGGAAAGGATAAAAAGCGATATTTCCCTTCAGATAGCCCAGCAGTATTTGAACATTTTGCTGAATAGAGAAGTGGAAAACATCAATAAATCCGCCTATGAAAATGCGCAGAAAGTCTATGAAAAAGCTGAAATAACCACCAAAGTAGGGACAACTTCCCAAACGGTTTTAGCCGAAGCAAACGCCTCTATGGCAAGGGAATACCAAAACATGAAATCAGCAGAAGTAAATACCAAAAATGCGCTGTTTTCATTGGCTTTACTGCTTCAGTTGGAGGATTACAAGGACTTTGATGTAGCAGGCTGGGATGTAGCAGAAAATGTAGAAAAAACGGATTTTTCGGTAAGTGAGATTTTGGAAAAGGCTTACAGCTGGCATCCTCAGATAAAGGGAGCGGAAGCGAGGATAAAAGCCTCTGAAATGCAGACAAAAATAGCAAATACGGGTTTCCTTCCATCCATTACAGCCAGTGCGGGCGTTGGGACATTTTATTTCAATTCGTTTAATAATGATGGTGGTAGAAATTTCGGTCAGCAGTATAAGGATAATTTTGGTCAGCAAATAGGACTTAGCGCAAACATTCCTATTTTTAACAAAGGAATTACAAAAATACAAGTAGAACAGGCTAAAATAAATGAAGATATAGCCAAAAACAATCTGCAACAACAGAAACAAGAGCTTTTACAAAATATCCAAAAAGCGGAATATACAGCGGAAAATAACTTTGAGGTTTATAAATCTGCGGTAGAAGCCGAGAAAAGCTCAAAACTGGCGCTAGATTTTATGGAAAAGAGCTATCAAGCAGGGAAATCATCCATCTACGACCTAAATACAGCGAGAAACAACTATGTAAATGCCCAAGGTGCGGCAGCACAGGCGAAATACAATTATTTATACCAAGTCAAACTGCTGGAGTTTTACGCAAAAGGCACATTGGACGGACTTTCAGAATAGATTTGGAAGAAAAATATTTAAAACAAAAATCCATAAAACTAATCGGTTTTATGGATTTTTTATAGTTTAATTAAAAAACTTAAATCATATCTTTAGGATTGACCCAGCTGTCAAACTCTTCGCCAGTCAGCATTCCCGAATTTATAGCCTCTTCTCTTAGGCTTGTTCCGTTGTTATAAGCGGATTTAGCGATTTTTGCGGCATTTTCGTAGCCGATGTGAGGATTTAGTGCTGTGACCAGCATTAGTGAATTTTCTAATAAACTTTTGATTTTTAATTCATTAGGAAGAATTCCCGATACGCAGTGTTCATCGAACGAGATACAAGCATCTGCGAGAAGCTCTGCCGATTGTAGAAAATTGTAAGCCATCACAGGTTTGAAAACATTCAGTTCAAAATGCCCCTGCGTTCCCGCAAAAGAAATAGTAGTATCGTTTCCAAGAATTTGGGCGCAAACCATAGTAACTGCTTCTGGCTGAGTGGGATTTACTTTCCCTGGCATGATGGAAGAGCCAGGCTCGTTTTCTGGGATGAAAATTTCTCCAATTCCACTTCTAGGCCCAGAAGCCATCATTCTAATATCTTGAGCTATTTTGAATAATGAAACCGCGATTTGTTTCAGCGCACCATGGCTTTCTACGATGGCATCATGAGCAGCAAGCGCCTCAAATTTATTCGGAGCCGTGATGAAAGGAAGCCCAGTAAATTCAGAAATGTATTTTGCGACTTTTGTGTCGTAGTTTTTTGGAGCGTTGAGGCCTGTTCCCACGGCAGTTCCTCCCAGCGCCAGTTCTCGAAGGTGTTCCAGTGTGTTTGATAGCGCTTTTAGTCCATAATCCAGCTGTGCTGCATACCCAGAAAATTCCTGCCCAAGGGTTAGAGGAGTGGCGTCCATCAGGTGGGTTCTTCCTACTTTGATGATGTCTTTGAAATCTTCTGATTTTTTAGCTAAAGAGTCTCTCAGTCGTTCCACTGCAGGAAAGGTTTTTTCTACCAATTTTTTGTACGCCGCGATGTGCATAGCGGTAGGGAAAGTATCGTTGGATGATTGGGATTTATTCACATCATCATTGGGATGAATAGAAGATTTTTCGCCTAAAGTTCCGCCGTTTAGGACATGAGCCCTGTTGGAGATTACTTCATTTATATTCATGTTTGACTGAGTTCCAGAGCCAGTCTGCCATATAACTAAAGGGAACTGGTCGGAAAGTTTTCCAGATAGAATTTCGTCACAGACTTGGGCTATTAAATCTCGCTTTTCCAAAGGAAGTACGCCCAAATCGCAGTTGGCATAGGCAGCGGCTTTTTTTAAGTATGCAAATGCTTCTATGATTTCGCTAGGCATGGAGCCTTCCTCACCGATTTTAAAATTGTTTCTAGAACGCTCAGTCTGTGCTCCCCAGTATTTCTCGGCTGGGACCTGCACCTCTCCCATAGTGTCTTTTTCTATTCTGAAATTCATGATAATGATTTTATTTGTCACAAATTTACTTAAAACTTTTTACCTTTGTGGAAATTTAAATTTAACAATGAAGAAAATTTTATTCATCTGGATTAGTCTTTTTTTTCTAACTTCTTGTAAAAATAATGCGCTGGTAAATAAGCCGTCAGAGAAACAATCTGTGTTGCTGGTTTCTTTTGATGGATTTAGGTATGATTATCCTGAGAAATTTAATTTAGAAAACTTTAAAAAACTCAAACAAAAATCCTCCTACGCAAAAGGAGTAATTCCTAGTTTTCCTAGTAAAACTTTCCCTAATCACTATACTATAATTACGGGAATGTACCCAGGGAACCATGGGCTAGTAGATAATATGTTTTATTCTCCAGCAGAGGACAAAATCTATTCTATCCCAAATAGAGAAGCCGTACAAAATCCTAATTTCTATGGAGGAATGCCGCAGTGGCAATGGCTTCAGAAGCATCAAATGAAGACCGCTTCCTATTTCTGGGTGGGCTCAGAGGCGCCTATACAAGGCGAATATCCTACTTACTGGAAACAATATGATTCTAATGTGCCTTATACCGAAAGGGTGGAGCAGGTGATGAATTGGTTTAGGTTGCCAGAAGCAGAAAGACCACGATTTGTAACACTTTATTTTGAGTTTGTCGATACAGCGGGACATCAGACAGGGACAAATTCCGAAAAACTGAAACAAGAATTACAGCTGGCAGATGAGCTTTTGGGGCAAATCATGCAAGGGGTGGAAAATCTAGACCTGCCAATAACTACCATCATCACGGCTGACCACGGAATGATAGATATGACAAGCGAAAAAGGGAAAATAATCATCACCGAAAGCCTTGAAAATAAACTAAAAGACAAAGCCGATATGATAAACAATGGTATGCACTGCCAAGTTTATCTAAAAAATAAAAACCAAAAAGAGGAAGTCTATCAAGAAATAAAACAATATTTCGCAGGGAACAGCCATGTGAAAGTGTATAAAAAAGAAGAAACACCAAAAAAATGGCATTATAGAAACCACAAAAATATAGGCGATATTTTGATTATTACCGATGCTCCATACTATATGGTAAAAAGCGAGAAAGACTTTTTAGCAAATAGAAAAGGAATCTGGGGAACTCATGGATATGACCCATACACGACTCCAGAGATGATGGCGATTTTCTATGCTTTTGGGAATAAAATCAAGGAAAATAACGAGATAAAACCTTTTGAAAATATACACATTTATCCGTTTATCAATTATATTTTAGGAGTAGAAAATCCTAAAAATATAGATGGAAAAACTAAGGTTCTGACACCAATTCTTAAAAAATAATAGATAAAAAGAGATGCTTTTGGGGGCGTCTCTTTTTTGTTTTGTTAGATTTTCTGCACTAATATTTTATCACAGACCATTTTGCTGAGTGTTTCGGTTTTTCCACTAAACTCTATTTTCATCGATTGGTCAAATTTTTCTACTTCCAAGATTTTTAGCTCAGAATTTAGGCTCAGATTTCTATGGTTTAGATAAGTCAAAAACTCATCTGAGGAATCTATTACCGCTGAAAGAATAACAGTCTCTTCAGTTTTGCACTCGCTTAGTTTTGTCAGGTTTTGCTGGATGATGTTTCCTTGTTTGTCAGGAATGGGTTCGCCGTGTGGGTCTACTTTTGGGTAGTTCAGAAGTTCATCCATTTTATCAAAGAAAATCTCTGAATGGATGTGTTCCAGCTGTTCCGCGATTTCATGAACGACCTCCCAGCCGAAGCCCATTTTTTCTACTAAAAACATTTCGGTTAGCCTGTGTTTTCTCACCACATGAGCGGCTTCTTTCTTCCCTAATGCTGTGATTTTTATAGGTTTGTAGCTTTCGTAGATGACCCAGTTTTTCTGAGAAAATTTTTTCATCATGCTATTTACGCTGGGCATTTTTATGTTGAGCATTTTGCTTAACTCATTGACTGTGAAAGTGTCATCTTTGTCAATAAGATGGAAAATAGCTTTTAGATAGTTTTCTTCATTAAGTGATTTCATAATCAGTATAAACCTCGGCAAATCTAACGATTATTTTTTTAATCACAAATGATTATCTTTACACAAATTTTAGGTGAAAAAAGGAAATAAATAAAGATTTATTTTCAGTGATTAAGGTATGAAGAAAGGAATATTTATTTGGCTTCAGGCAGCGCGGTTGAGAACATTGCCACTATCCGTGAGCGGTATTATTATGGGAGCTTTTATTGCTCGCTGGCGATTGGTTCAGGAAGGTGGATTTTGGGATTATAGGGTTTTCCTTTTGGCTTTGCTTGTTACGATGTTTTATCAGATTTTGTCCAATTTTTCTAATGATTATGGAGATGGGACAAAGGGAACGGATGATTTCCGTGATGAAAGAGCAGAGAGCAGAGCGGTGGCATCAGGGAAAATTTCAGCAGAGCAAATGAAAAAAGTAGTGATTTCGTTTGCGGTTTTGTCTGCGCTGGCGACAGCGGCTTTGCTTTATTTGGCGTTTTTTCCTGATTTTATTACGGAGTTTTGGGTTTTTATCGGTTTGGGGATGATGAGCATCTGGGCAGCGATAAGCTATACAATCGGCAAGAAACCTTATGGATACTTAGGTTTGGGGGATATTATGGTTTTTATTTTTTTTGGATTGGTGTCCGTAGGCGGGAGCTATTTTCTTTTTACTAAAACATGGAATTGGGATATTTTACTTCCTGCTTCTGCGGTAGGGATGCTGTCCGTATCGGTGCTGAATCTCAATAACATGAGGGATATGGAAAGCGACCAAAAGGCTGGGAAAAAGACAGTTGCACAGAGGTTGGGATTTAGATATGCGATGATTTATCAGATTGTTCTCATGCAGTTGCCACTGATTTTTATTCTTGTTTTCTTAATGAAAAACAATCTGCATGCACAGGGGAAATATTATGCTTTTATTGTGATGATTTTATTTTTTCCAATGGCTACACTCCGCCGAAATATTATGAAAGTAAAATCACCTAATGAGCTAGATCCATTCCTGAAACAAGTAGGGATAATTACCCTTATGATGGCAGTTTTGGTGGCTTTGGGATTAAATTATTTTTAAGAAAAAAATTAAAAAATATAAGATTATGAAAGTGAAATTTTTAGGACAAAATTGTTTTTTGTTTTCGTATAAAGGAAAAAATATCTTGACAGACCCATTTTATAATTTCCAAAAGGAGAAATCTGGATTTGATATTAGCTCGCAGAAGATTGATTTTGTGCTGATTACTCATGCTCATGGAGATCATATGGCGGATGTGGCTGAGGTTATTAAAACCCATCCTGCGGCACAGATTATCGCGCAGCCAGAGATATGTGGATATTTCGGACATCCTGACTCTATAGATATTAATATAGGAGGCTCTACAATGATAGAAGACCTGAAAATCAGTATGGTTCCAGCATCTCATACTTCTAGTTTTCCAGATGGAACATATGGAGGGCATCCAGCGGGATATGTTTTAAGATTTAATGGGAAGTGTGTGTATTTTGCTGGCGATACAGGAGTTATCTCTGAAATGGGAATTTTACCGCAGCTTTTTGGTAAGATAGATTGTGCTATTCTGCCAGTTGGCGGGCATTACACGATGGATGCAGAGCAGGCTGCTTTTGCTTCTTCAGAGTTGATAAAAACACCAAAAGTGATAGGTTGTCATTTTGATACTTTTCCACCGATTAAGATAAATCACGAACAGGCGAAGGAAGTTTTTCAACAGCGAAAAATAGAGCTTTTCCTTCCTGAATTAGGAGAAGAGTTTGAACTTTAAAACAAAAAAATATCTTTACAAAGCGTAAAGATATTTTTTATTAAATTTATTCCCATTCTATGGTTGCAGGCGGCTTGCTGGAAATATCATAAGCCACACGATTGATGCCTTTTACTTCGTTTATGATGCGGTTAGATATCAATTCCAAAAACTCGTAAGGAAGTTTGCTCCATGTCGCAGTCATAAAGTCTATGGTATTCGCAGAGCGGACTACTGCGGTGTATTCGTAAGTTCTCTCATCGCCCATTACGCCCACAGATTTCACAGGAAGAAGCACTACGAACGCTTGGCTGACTTTGTCATAAAGCTCGTGTTTGTAGAGTTCTTCGATGAAAATATCATCCGCCTCCTGAAGAATTCTCACTTTTTCTGCATCTACTTCACCTAAAACTCTGATTCCCAGCCCTGGACCAGGGAAAGGATGGCGGTGAACAAGATGACTAGGGATTCCCAATTCTTCACCTACTTTTCTTACTTCATCCTTGAAAAGTTCGCGTAGAGGTTCTAAGAGTTCAAATTTCATATCCTCTGGAAGTCCGCCCACATTATGGTGGGATTTTATCACTGCCGAAGGGCCTTTGATGGACTGAGATTCTATCACATCGGGATAAATAGTCCCTTGTGCCAAGAATTTCGCACCTTCTATTTTTGAAGATTCTTCATCGAAAACTTCTATAAATTCATTTCCAATGATTTTTCTTTTCTGTTCTGGGTCGGACACGCCTTTTAATTTAACTAAAAATCTCTTAGAAGCGTCTATGCATTTAATGTTCATATGGAAATGTTCTCCATAGTTCTGCATTACTTTTTTCGCTTCATCTTTTCTGAGAAGTCCTGTATCCACGAAGATACAAGTCAGCTGGTCGCCTATCGCTTTGTGGATAAGTACAGCAGCCACGGAAGAATCCACACCACCAGAAAGCCCTAAAATCACTTTTTGATTTCCGACTTTTTCTTTGATTTCGCTGACAGTTTTTTCTATGTAATTGGTTAATTTCCAGTTTTTTTCTGCCTTACAAATTTTAAACACAAAATTCTCCAGCATTTTTCCGCCTTCCTCACTGTGAGTCACTTCTGGGTGAAACTGCACGGCATAGAAGTTTTTAGCCTCGTTGGAAATAGCTGCAATCACGCCTGATTTAGCATTGATTTCAAAATCCTTCGGAAGTTCTTTTACTTCGTCAAAGTGGCTCATCCAAACGATAGAATTTTGGCTCACTCCTTCGAAAAGAGCGCAAGGTTTTACAATCTCCAAATGAGATTTTCCGTATTCTCCTTTGGTGCCTTTTTCTACTTTTCCGCCAAGGAGATGCGCCGTAAGCTGCATTCCATAGCAGATTCCTAAAATAGGAATTCCGAGATTAAAAATTTCTTTATCTACCAAATGCGCATCTTCTGCATTTACGGAAGATGGCCCGCCCGAAAGTATGATCCCAGCAGGTTTTTTAGCCTTGATTTCATCTATGGGAGTGTTATAAGGAATAATCTCCGAATACACCTGCATTTCTCGTACTCTTCGGCTAATCAGCTGATTGTACTGAGACCCGAAATCAAGGACAATGATACCATTATTCATATTGATATAGTTTTTTGCTGAAAATTATTTAACTAAACCAATATCTTCTCTGTGATATGCATAGTCAAAATTGACAGCATCAGCATCTTCATAAACCTTTTGTCTAGCCTCTTCGTAAGTGTCGCCAGTGGCAACTAAATTCAGCACTCTTCCGCCGTCTGTTACAATTCTGCTTCCTTGGTATGTAGCTCCAGCAAAGAAAACCTCACTGTTTTTAACTTTGTCTATTCCTTTGATTTCCAGTCCTTTTTCAAAATCACGAGGATACCCGCCAGAAGCTAACACAAGACAAACCGATTTTTTATCTGAAAACTTAAGTTCAATATCTTTTCCATCGATACAATCATTGATAGCATCCAAAAGATTGCTTTCTAAAAGCGGTATAATAGCCTGTGTTTCAGGGTCGCCCAGACGCATGTTGTATTCTAATAGGTAGCATTCGTTATTAGAAACCAAAAGACCAAAGAAAATAAATCCTTTGAATTTCAGCATGTTATCGTGAATTCCTTTGATAGTAGGATTCATAATATTTTGAACGAAATCTTCCATATGTGCAGCTGTGAATTCTGGATTTGGAGCAACTGTTCCCATTCCGCCCGTGTTAGGGCCTTTATCGCCGTTTCCTAATTTTTTATAATCTTTCACCGCGATGCAAGGGAAGAATTTTTCGCCATTAGAGAAGGCAATTACAGAAGCCTCGAAACCTCTCAAGAATTCTTCAACAATGATTCTGATTCCCGCATCTCCATGGATTTTTCTAATCATGAAATCGTGAATGGTAGTTTCTGCTTCAGCCAAATCTTTACAGATAACCACACCTTTTCCACTTGCCAGACCGCTCGCTTTTACTACCAATGGGAAAGCCTGAGTTTTCACATAAGCAACTGCATCATTGTAAGAATCAAAAATCTTAGCTTTCGCAGTTCTGATGCCGTAGTCCTGCATGAATTTTTTGGAATAAGCCTTGCTGCCTTCTAGTAATGCAGCCGCTTTTTTAGCTCCGAAAATTCTCAATCCTTCTTTGTTAAATTCATCCACGATGCCCTCTACCAGCGGAGCCTCTGGCCCTACGATAGTAAGTTCTATATCTTCTTTTTTAGCAAACTTCACAAGGTCTGCTATTTCCGTTTCGTAAACTGTTTTTCCTAATTTCTCTGTAGAGGCGTTTCCTTTTGCAAAGTAAAATTGGGTAATTCTTGGGTCATTTTTTAGTTTCCATGCGATGGCAGATTCCCTTCCACCATTTCCGATTATCAATACTTTCATAATTTGAAAATGTTATAATTAAAATATATAGTTCTACAAAAATACGCAAATTATTCTTAGAATAAAAGAATAATAAACTAAATTTTATCATGAAAATAAATGGCTAAAAATAGGGATATTTTCTAAGCGAAAAAATTTTTATATTTGCCGAAAATTTAAAGTAAGTATAATTTGATAAAAAATTATTTTGTCACAAAAACATTATAAAAATAATATGTATTGTTCAGCAGAAGAAGCGCTGTCATTGATAAAGAGCAATGATAGGATTTTTTTACAAGGAAGTGCTTGTACGCCTAATTATTTAGTAAACGAGTTAGCAAAACGAGCAAATGAATTAAAAAATGTAGAAGTTACCTGTATCACGATACAAGGTGATGTAGAAATCACAAAACCAGAATACGAAGATAGTTTCCGTTTTAATGTGATGTTCGTCTCTACGGCAGTTAGAGAGAATGTAAACAGTGGAAGAGGAAGCTTTATTCCTATTTTCCTAGGAGATATTCCAGATTTGTTTAGAAACAATAGAATGCCGCTAGATGTAGCAATTATCCAAGTGTCTCCACCAGATGAGCACGGATATTGTACGCTTGGGCTTTCTGTGGATGTTACCAGATCAGCAGTGGATACAGCGAAATATGTCATCGCTCAGGTAAACCCTAAAATGCCGAGAACTCACGGAGACAGCGTAATTCATACGAGCCAGATTGACAAAATGGTTTGGCATGAAACAGAGCTGCTTACAGTAGATTACGGCGAGAAGATAGAAGAGGAAGAATTGCAGATTGGTAGAAACATTGCTGAAATCATCGAAGACCGTTCTGTATTACAGATGGGAATTGGGACTATTCCAGATGCAGTTTTGAAGTGTCTTAATAATCATAAAGACTTGGGTATTCACACAGAGATGCTCAGCGATGGAGTAGTAGATTTGATAAAATCTGGTGTGGTGAATAACAAGTATAAAACTACACATCCGCATAAATCAGTAACGAGCTTTGCTTTCGGGACAAAGAAACTATATGATTTTGTGAATGATAACCCAGCTTTTGCTTTCCTTGATGTGGACTATACCAACGACCCGCGTGTTATCCGTAGAAACCCTAAAGCAGTATCAATCAATAGTGCGATAGAATTAGACCTTACAGGGCAGGCTTGTTCGGATAGTATAGGTTCTTACCAATACAGCGGTATCGGTGGGCAGGTGGATTTCATGAGAGGAGCAGCGCTGAGTGATGGCGGAAAACCTATCTTGGCGATTACTGCCAGAACTAAAAAAGGAGTGCCGAGAATCGTTCCTTTCCTAAAAGAAGGAGCTGGAGTAGTTACTACCAGAGGACACATGCACTATGTAGCTACAGAATACGGTGTGGTGGATCTGCATGGGAAAAACTTCCAGCAGAGAGCAAAAGCGCTTATTTCCATAGCTCACCCAGATGACAGAGAAATGCTGGAAAGAGCTGCTTTTGAGAGATTTAAAAATTTGAAATTCTAAAATTAAGATAGAATATGTTTCATTTATTCCCTTTCGGAGTTTTCTGGGAGGGAATTTTTTTTGATGATTAAGAGAAAAACTTGTTCAGTTTTTTTATCTTTAACGAAAAATTTCAACTATGAATTTAGAACAAATTCTCAATTATAGACGCTCTGTGCGATACTATAGCGACACGAAATTAATTGATACAGAAAAGGTGGCTCATTGTCTGAGGCTGGCACAGCTGGCACCTACAAGTTCCAATATGCAGCTCTATGAAATGTACCATATCACGGACAAAGATGTGCTCAAGAAATTAGCATCTGCGTGTTTGGAGCAGAGTTCAGCAGATACAGCGCAGGAGATGGTGGTTTTCGTGACTCGGCAGGATTTGCATCGTAAGCGGGAAAAAGAAATGCTGCGTTTAGAAATAGAAAATATCAAGAGAACCAGCCCAGTAGAAAAACAAGAAAAACGCATAAAAAAGTGGGGAATGTATTACGAAAAATTACTTCCAATTATCTATTCTCGTTTTTTTGGAATTTTAGGAATAGCCCGAAAAATAACAGCGCTGGGAATTGGGCTTTTTCGCCCTATGATGAGGCAGGTTTCGGAGGCAGATATGCGTGTAGTGGTGCATAAAAGCTGTGGTTTGGTTGCTCAGACTTTCATGCTGGCAATGGCAGAGCAGGGCTATGACACCTGCCCATTAGAAGGCTTTGATAGTTTAAGAGTGAAAAAACTGCTCAAACTGCCCTATGGCGCAGAAATCAATATGGTCGTAACCTGCGGAATCCGTGAAGAAAAGGGCGTTTGGGGAGATAGAACCAGACTTCCTTTTGAAGAAGTGTATAGAAAAATATAAGTCAAAATTATTTTGATTCAAAAGTTGAATTTATACTAAAATTCTTTCTATTTTTACACCAAATTTTTTTTACTGAATGTACCTCATTTTTGACACCGAAACTACGGGATTACCCCAGAACTTTAATGCTCCTTTATCAGATTCTGACAACTGGCCGAGAATGGTGCAGATTGCTTGGCAGCTGCATGATGAAAATGGCGAACTGATAGAGAATCAGGACTATATCATAAAGCCAGAGGGCTATGATATTCCCTTCAATGCGACTAGAATTCACGGAATTTCCACTAAAATGGCGCAGGAACAGGGAAGGGACTTGCAGGAAGTTTTGGAGGAGTTCACCGAAGTGCTCAAGAAAACCAAAGTGGTGGCAGGGCACAATATAGATTTTGACTATAAAATCGTAGGTGCAGAGCTTTTCCGAAAAGGAATAGAAAATACATTAGAAAAAACACCTTCTGCCGATACTATGGAGCTGGGAACGGATTTTTGTCAGCTGAGCGGAGGGAAAAACGGAAGATACAAATCACCAAAATTAGAGGAACTTTACGAGAAACTCTACGGTAAAAAATTTGATGAAGCCCATAACGCTGCTGCCGATGTGAATGCTACGGCTCAGGTTTTCTTTGAGATGATGCGTATCGGCATTATCCCAGCAGAAAATCTTAAAATTTCTCAAGAGCAGCTGGAAGCCTACCAAAATCTTCATCCTAATCCCATCAAGCCTTTTGCAATCGTTATCAGACGGCAGGTAGAGGATTTTAACAAGAAGAAAAAAACGGTAGATTTCGGGGATACGGATGAGGTGGAAATTGGGGATTATTTTAATTTTCATAATCATAGTATTTTTTCGTCTTTACAATCGACCACTTCCATAGAAGAATTGATAAATAAAGCCAAATCCGATAATTTTCCAGCTGTGGGAATGGTGGATTTGGGGAATATGATGGGGGCTTTTAAGTTTATTTCCGAAGTGGAAAATTATAATTCCAAGGTTAAAAAAGCCCATCAAGAATACATTGACCAAAAACAAAAAGCCGAGGAAGAAGGCGTAGAATTTTCTGAAACAGAACCACAGCAGAAAACGATAATTCCTGTTTTGGGGTGTGAGTTTTATATCTCGGACAGACCCGAGCAGAAGCAGTTTACCAAAGATGACCCAGACAGAAGGACAAATATGGTGCTGCTGGCGAAGAATTTCACAGGTTATAAAAACTTGGCAAAACTCTCAAGTATAGGTTTTGTTAAAGGGTTTTATTTCGGTGTTCCGCGGATTTCCAGACAGATGATTTCGCAGTATAAAGAGGGGCTTATCGCGGTTACTTCTGGGATTTCTGGTGATATTCCAGATGCGATTTTGAATTTTGGGGAGCAGAAAGGGGAAGAGCTTTTCAAATGGTGGAAAGAGGAATTTGGCGAGGATTTCTATGTGCAGATTCAGAATCATGGTCTGTACGAAGAGGAGCATGTGAACCAAACTTTGCTTCAGTTTGCAGAAAAATATGATGTCAAAATTTTAGCCCAAAACGAAACTTTTTATACAGAAAAATCCGATGCAGATATTCAGGATATCGTAAGTTGTATAAAAGATGGAGAAAAACTCTCAACGCCTATTGGTAGAGGTTTTGGGAAGAGGAGAGGGCTGACTTCACAGGAGTTTTATCTAAAAAATACGGAAGAAATCAAACAGGCTTTTCGCCAGTATCCAGATGCATTTGAGGCATATACGGAGCTGTTGCAGAAATTTGAGCCTTATACCTTGAAGCGAGATGTTTTGCTGCCTGAATTTGATATTCCGCAGGAGTTTCAACACGAAGATGACTTGAAAGATGGTGGAAAACGCGGAGAAAACGCCTATCTACGGCATTTGACTTATGAAGGAGCAAAGAAAAAATACGGAGAAATCACAGATGAAATAGCAGAGCGTTTGGATTTTGAACTGGAAGTAATCGCTAAAACGGGCTACCCAGGGTATTTCCTTATCGTTCAGGATTTTTGTAACGAAGCCAAAAATATGGGCGTTTCTGTGGGGCCTGGGCGTGGTTCTGCGGCAGGTTCTGCGGTGGCATACTGCATCGGAATTACCAATGTAGACCCTATAAAATACGACCTCCTTTTTGAGCGTTTTCTGAATCCAGAGCGTATTTCCATGCCCGATATTGATATAGATTTTGATGATGAGGGAAGAGACAGAATCATCAAATGGGTGATTGATAAATATGGGCAAAGTAATGTGGCTCAGATTATTACCTATTCTGTTTTGGGTGGAAAATCTGCGATAAAAGATGCAGGAAGGGTCTTGGATGTGCCGATTTTTGAAACGAATAACATCGCAAAACTCGTTCCGTCTGTGCCAGGGATGAACATCGCAAAAGCCCTTTCGAAATACGATAAATTAAAGGATGAGGACAAAGTTTTGGTGGATGAGATGAAGGCTATCTTGGAGAACCCGAAAGACAGCCGTTATCGTGTTTTGGATTCTGCAAAGAAAATGGAAGGCTGTATCAGAAACACGGGAATTCACGCTTGTGGGGTGATTATCACGCCTGAGGATATTTCCAATCTTGTTCCTATTTCCATTGCGGCGAAAGATGCCGATATTTTGGTCTCTCAGTTTGATAACTCGGTGGCGGAGAGTGCAGGACTGCTGAAAATGGACTTCCTCGGTTTGAGGACTTTGACCATTATCAAAGATGCTTTAAAACTCATTAAACAAAGATATAATATTGATATAAATCCGGATGAAATTCCGCTGGATGATGCGAAGACTTATCAGCTCTTTAAGGAAGGAAGGACAGTTGGGATTTTCCAATACGAAAGTGCTGGAATGCAGAAATATATGAGGGATCTGAAACCAACGGTTTTCGCTGACCTTATTGCGATGAACGCACTGTACAGGCCAGGGCCAATAAAATACATCCCGAACTTTATCAACCGAAAGCACGGCGTAGAAGAAATAGTCTATGACCTCCCAGAAACAGAGGAATATCTGAAAGAAACTTACGGAATTACTGTTTATCAGGAGCAGGTAATGCTTTTGTCTCAGAAATTGGCCAACTTTACCAAAGGTGAAGCCGATACCCTGCGTAAAGCCATGGGGAAAAAGCAGAGAAATGTCTTGGATAAAATGTATCCGAAATTCATAGAAGGAGGAAAGGCGAATAATCTGGATGAAACCAAATTACAGAAAATCTGGAAAGACTGGGAGGCGTTCGCAGAATATGCTTTTAACAAGTCGCACTCCACATGTTACGCCCTGATAGCCTATCATACAGCTTATCTAAAAGCCAACTACCCAGCCGAATATATGGCGAGTGTGATGAGTAATAACATTAACAACACTGCCCAAATCACCATGTTTATGGAAGATTGTAAGTCCATGGGTGTGGATGTTCTTGGGCCGGATGTGAATGAAAGCCAATACAAATTCTCGGTGAACGAGAAAGGGCAGATTCGTTTCGGACTTGGGGCGATAAAGGGAATAGGCGAGGGGCCGAGCGAAGCCATAGATCAGGAAAGACAAAAAGGCAAATTCAAGGATGTTTTTGATTTTTTTGAGCGGGTTTCTTCATCGCAGGTAAATAAGCGAGTGGTGGAAGGGCTGGTAATGGCAGGGGCTTTTGATGAGCTGGACACTTACCACAGAGCCCAGTATTTAGAGCCAGACAGCTCAGGAAAGATGGCTGTTGAAAAACTCCTCAGATACGGACAAAACTATAATGAAAGTAAGTCCTCTGTGGAAAATTCGCTCTTTGCGGATATGATGGAAGAGGTTCAGATAGAGCGCTTTAAAATCGAGCCTCAGCCAGAATGGTCTAATATGTATAAACTTAATAAAGAAAAGGAAACCATCGGGTTTTATCTTTCTGCCCATCCGATAGATGAGTTTAAGTATCAATACAAGTTCATGCAAGGCTCTTTGAGTAAAAGAAGCATTATAGAAAAAGAGAGAAAGAATGAGCCAGAAGAGCATTTGGATGTGGCGGAAAGTGGTATAGACGCAGACATTTTAGAGGATGAAAATATAGATTTCGGTATGGATGCCGAGTCAGAAGAAATGGTGGAAGAAACGACTAAAAAAATAGAACCGAGAGGTTTTCATAACTTCCTGAATCTGGATGAGGTAGAAAATTATAAATCTACAATCATAGCGAATAATGTTCCAGAGACCAATCTCAGCTGGAAAGACCGCCAAAATAATATGAATAAAGGCAAAGAATACACCGTGGCAGGAATGATTACAGAATATACCGTTCGGGATGGGAAGCGTGGCGGCGAAAAGGTGGCTTTCCTGACCTTGGAGGACTACGCAGGTTCGTGCTCTTTCCGTCTGGGAGACAGGGATTATATGAGGCTGAAAGACAAGATAGCTCCACAGCGATTTGTGATATTAAAGATAAAATATTCCGTTTCGCAGGATGGAAGATGTTTCGTGAATGTGAATGATGTTTTGGAACTAAGGGATGCATTTGATAAATTTGCAAAATCTCTGACCGTTGTAATGCCAGTTCAGGATTTGAAAAAAGAGGATATAGAGTTTTTCAGAAATGAAATACTCACTAATAAAGGTGAGCATAAACTTAGCTTTTTCATCAAAAATACTGAAGATAACAGCATCATAGAGCTGGTATCTATGCAGCATAAAATAAGAATTGATGATAATGTATTGAAGATGATACACAAAGTCGGTAGATACGATGTGTTTTTGAATTAAATAAATTTTTAGATAAAATAAATATAAAATGATAGCAGTTTTTAAAAAAGAACTTTGGGCTTATTTTGGGAATTGGAGTGCGTGGGTCATCATCGCATCTTTCAGCCTTTTAGGAAGCTTGTTCTTGTTTTTCTTTGAGAATAATTTTAACTTTTTTGATATAGGCACGGCTTCTATGCAGACTTATTTCGTGCTGGTTCCATGGCTTTTTATGTTCATCATTCCTGCGCTTAGCATGAAAACTCTGGCAGAAGAGCAGCAGTCAGGAACGCTTGGTTGGCTTTTTTCTCAACCCTTGAAATTGACAGAGATTATCGGTGGTAAATTCCTGTCTGTGTGGTTGATAGGCGTTTTGTGCTTGTTGCCTTCCATCGTGTATTTTAATACGATTTCTACACTCAGCATTCCAGAAGGAAATATAGATTTCGGGATGACTTTGGGTGGATATGCGGGACTATTGCTGCTTATAGGCGCATTCACAGCGGTTGGTATTTTGGCATCGGCATTATCTTCTAACCAAGTGATGGCGTACCTTATAGGCGTTTTTTTATGTTTCTTCATGTTTTTTGGAATAGAGCAGCTGGCTTCATATAAATTGCTGGGCGGTGGAGATTATATTCTTCAGAACCTTGGTTTTTATTATCATTATATCGCCTTTACGAGAGGTTTGATAGACACTAAAGATGTGTTTTATTTCGGATTGATAATATTTTTAGGGCTAAAAGCAGCCATCCTTTTTGTTGAAAGAAAAAAATAAAATATTCAAAATAAGAAGAAAGGAAATGAGGCAGGGAATTTTGAAAAAATGTATAAAAGAATATGAAAAATAAGAAAATAATAATATCTATTGGGATTGTTTTAGTTCTGCTTGTTGGGATTTTTGGTTTCTCCACAAGGATAGACCTTACCCAAGAAAAAAGATACACCCTTACAGACTCCACGATAAAAACGCTGAAAGCGGTAAAAAAACCGATGATGATAGAGGTTTATCTCGATGGTGATTTCCCAGCGAGTTTTAAGCAGTTACAAAACGAAACCAAATTCATGCTGGAAGAATTCCGAAAAATCAATCCAAAGATAGACTATAAATTCATAGACCCTATTAAGGAAAAAATATCGAGAGACACACTGGAAGCCATGGGTATGGAGCCATCTATTTTACCTAATATGAAAGATGGCAAAATCTCTGAAATTGTCCTTTTCCCATATGCAGCGGTGAAGTATAATACCTACGGGACAGCTATTCCTCTGATTATCCAGCAGACAGGGATAGATGCATCGGAACAGCTGAATAAGTCTATTGAGAATTTGGAATACAATTTTGTTTCCACCATTAAAACCATGATTACCGAAAAGAGAAAAAATGTAGGATTTTTGGTAAATCATGATGAGCTTAGACCAGACCAGTTTCAGGGCTTCTTGCAGTTGGCTTTGGATAACTATAATGTAGGGCCGATTATTCCGCACACCAGAGGAGAACTCACCATGGAAGATGTTCCTACACTTCAGAAAATGGACGCTATAGTAATCGCCAAGCCGAGAAAGCCTTTTACTAATCAAGAAAAAGTGATTCTTGACCAATACATTATGAATGGCGGTAAAACTCTATGGATGCTGGATGCGGTGAATGCAGATATGGACACACTCTACCATTCCAAAAAAATAATGGCCTATCCGCAAGACCTTAACCTAACGGATTTTATGTTCAACTATGGTTTGAGAATCAACTCAGCATTGGTTAAAGATTTCCAAAAGGCGGCTCTTAGGAGAATAGTTGTAGGAGAAATAGCGGGTAACCCTCAGTATGCCAGTTTGTTGTGGCCGTATTTCCCGCTTGGGATTAACGAAACAGGAAATCCTATCACTAGAAACATAAATCCTTTGAAATTTGAGTTTCCAACAGCGATAGATACTTTGGGAAGACCAGGGATTAAAACCCAAGTTCTCTACGAATCTAGTAACAGAACAACCCTGAAATCTACGCCGAACTATGTAGAACTGAGCGAACTACAGAATATAGACAGCCTTAGTGTGATGGAAAAACCATCTACGCCGAAGATTTTTGCAGTGGCTTTGGAAGGGAAGTTTAATTCTGCATATGCCAACAGAAGCGAGAAAAACGAGTATCCAAAGTTCAAAGCAAAGAGTGGCGAGAATAAAATGATAGTTATCTCCGATGGAGATGTCGCTAGAAACCAAGTCATCAGAGGAGAACCGCTTCCTTTGGGCGAAGACCTGATGACTAACCAGCTCTATGGTAATGAGCAGTTTCTGAGAAACGCGCTGGAATATCTTCTAGATGATGACAATCTCATCGAGCTGCGCAGCCGAAGCATAGAAGTTCGCCTCTTGGATGGGAAGAGAATCAATGATGAGAAATCCTACTGGCAGTGGCTGAATCTATTATTGCCGCTGGGAATTATCGGAGGAATAGGAGCATTGTTCTTCTGGCTGAGAAAGAGAAAATTTGCATAAAATAAAAATCTACTTCGTTTAGAAGTAGATTTTGTTTTTTGGGATTAAATCATTTAATAAAAGACATTTCATTCTGAAATGGCGACTTCTATTTGTTCTTTATTGTTGTAACCATTGATTGTTTTTGTTTCAGAATCAAAATCTAACCAGAAAAAGTCTTTGATGTCAGCCAAAACTATGATTTTCCCAGTGTTTTTATTGAAAGATATCAGTTGGTTTTTAAGCTGGTTATCCTCCAAAATAAGATTTTGTAATAAAATATAATTACCAATATCTTCCTGAAATTCACTTATAATCGCTCCGTTTAGGTCTGTTGCTGATTTTTCATCCGTTAGTTTGTAGAATACATAGCCATCATCAAGATATTCGTTTGATTTGGCACAAAAATCTTCGAAAATTTTATATTTTTGGCTGTTTTCATCAGGGAGATAGTCTTCTTTTTTTAGTTTAAATTGTTCGTTTTCAAGTAGAATATTTTTGCTGGTTTTAATATTTGTTTTGTCTTTAATTCCGAAAAAATCCTCTTTGACAGCCGAAATAATAGAATTAATGCCTGAATATATTCCCCATCCTATCAAAAAAAGTATTCTAAATATGAAAAGAAAAGGAATACACAGATAAAGAAGAAGTTTCATCCAAAAAGAATTATTCTCTGGAGGTAATGCAGAAATTTTAATATTTAAGACTTTCATTTTTTATATTTTGAACAAATTTATGTGTTTTCTGCCATGATTCCGTGAATGTCTTTTGAGGTTCAGAATGGTGTTTCCAAGCTGTTTTAGTTTTTAGGAAATAAAAAATTTATAATTTCTTCATCTTCCCAGAAAATGTGGTCAGTAATATGGAAAATCTCTTCCTTATAAGGGTGATTTAGGGCTTCCTCTCGGTTAAGGATTTCCCCTTTTAGTATGTTCTCCCAAGGAACTTCATTTTTATTCAATAACGAAACATTTGCCTGCTGATTTTCATCAACCCAAAGCGCTATCGGAAATCCTGTTGCTTTTGTATATTCTTCACTTTCAGGGTTTTCCCATTCACATATGCCTACTAAACATTTTACTTCCTTTTCCTCGGCGTGTTCTGTGAAAGTGGCATAGTAAAAAGCAATAGCTTCGTTATCCTTATAAACAAATCTTGTGAGCCAAGTTACCTGATTACCACAGCATTTGCAGGTGGTGTAATTAGGTTTTTCAAATTCTATTTCTATCATTTTATCTATTGTTTTTTATGTTCTAAAAATCTTTTTGGCGTTTTCGGTCGTTATTCTATCAATTTCTTCAAAACTCACTCCATAGATATCTACCAGCTTACCTGCGATGAGGTTCAGATAAGCGCTTTCATTGCGTTTTCCTCTGTGTGGCACGGGCGCCAGATAGGGGCTGTCAGTCTCCAAAACTATTTTATCCAAAGGTATTTCACCCAAGAATTGGTCTATTTTTCCATTTTTAAAAGTCACCACGCCGCCGATGCCTAAATAAAATCCCAGCTCTATCGCTCGCAGAGCCTGAGCCTTGTCGCCACTGAAACAATGGAAAATTCCGCGCAGGCGAGGGTGTTTTTTTCTTTCCAAAACCTCAAAAGTCTCATCAAAACTATTTCGGGTGTGGATTACGATGGGCAGGTCTCTCTCCACAGCCCAGTCTATCTGCTTTTCGAAGGCTTTTATCTGTATATCAAGGGTAGATTGCTCCCAATATAAATCTATCCCGATTTCGCCCACAGCACAGAAATCCCTTTGGTTAAGGTGTTTTTCTACAATTTCTAATTCCTTTTCCCAAGTGTCAGGCTTTACCGAGCAGGGATGAAGTCCCATCATCGCAAAAATTTTCTGCGGATAGGCCGCCTCTAAATCCAGCATTTTTTGATGAGTTTCGGAGTCTATGGCAGGCAGGAATATTTGGTTTACACCGTTTGCTAAAGCTCTGGAAACGGCTTCCTGTCTGTCTTGGTCAAATTCCTCTGAGTAGAGGTGGGTGTGGGTATCTATCATGATTTTAAATAAAATTAAAGAAATAATTATTCAGAATCTTCTCTATATTTGCATTTTGATAAAGATAATGAATGGATAGTATATCGATTTTAAAACCGCTGGTACACTATTTTCTGCATTTTGGTTTTCCGTTTTTTATAGCTTATTTTTTCTATAAAGAAACATGGAAAAAAACTTATTGCATTCTTTTGGCGACCATGCTGGTGGATTTGGATCATCTTTTCGCAACTCCTATTTTTGACCCAGACAGATGCAGTGTAGGTTTCCATCTGCTGCATTCTTATTATGCCGTTGCGGCATATGCTTTGGGATGTATTTTTCTGAAAGGAAATTACCGTGTAGTATCCATCGGGCTGCTTTTTCATATGTTCACAGACTGGCAGGATTACTGGCTTTGGCGCTAGAAAACAGAGCTACATTCTCACTTGTCTCATTTTGAAAGCCATCATTTTTGCGATGTTTTGTCCTTTGTTTTTGGCATCTTCGGCTGTTTCTCCCTCGAAAAGTTCATCCACGGTTTCCTTCCAAAGTCCTACCCAGTGGTTAAAGTGGTGTTCCTCCATCGGCACTTGCAGATTTATCGGAATGTGAGCACCTACGGGATTTCCCTCAAATTTAATGTCCATAAAGAGTAAAGCCCTCCAAAATAGATACATTTTGGGAAGATGCTCCTCCCAGTTTGTTTTCGCTACATCATTGAAGAAAAATCCTATAACATCATCTTTTTTTACCTTGCTGTAAAATGTATTTACGAGCAGTTCTATATCTTCTATTGTTTCTATATACTTCATTTGGGTTAGTTTTTCATAAGCTCTTCAGCTTGTTGTAGTGCGGCATCTGTGATGGTGCTTCCAGAGAGGATTTGGGCGATTTCATGAAGCCTTTCTTTCTCACCGAGCGGAATGATGTTTGACTGAGTTTTTCCGTCCACATCTTGTTTCACTACTTTGTAGTGGGAGTTTCCTTTGGCTGCTACCTGTGCGTGGTGCGTGATAACGATTAGCTGCATGTTTTTAGCCATATCCTGCATTACTTTTCCTATTTCATCGGCTGTTTTTCCAGAAACTCCAGAGTCTATTTCATCTAAAATCAGAGTAGGAAGTTCTGCGTTTTCGGCCATGATTTTCTTGATAGAAAGCATCACACGAGAGCGCTCACCACCAGAAATAGCACTTTGTATCGGTTTTAGAGGGAAACCAGAATTGGCTTGGAATAAAAGCTGAATGTGTTCTTTCCCAAACTTATTAAAGTCTTGATTTTCTGTAAATTCTACCTCTATTTTTGCTTTTTCCAGCCCTAATCTAGCGAGAAGTTCCTCAGTTTTTTCTTTAAAAATAGGAATGGTTTTTTGTCTATTTTCAAATAAGATTTTAGCTAAATTATCTAAATCCTGCTGAATTATATTCAGTTGATTTTTAGTATCTTCTATATCTTTTTCTAAATTCTCTGAATTTTTCTGCTGTGTGGAGAGTTGTTCTCTAATGGTTATAAGTTCCTCAATATCAGAAACTTGGTGTTTTAGCAAGAGAGAGTTTATTTTGTCGAACTGGCTCGTGAAAACAGCCAGTTCTTCAGGATTGATTTCCGTGCTTTCTATCTCGTTTTCAATGCTGTCTGCGATGTCTTTTAGTTCCAGATAGCTTTCCTCTATTCTTTGGCTTAGTTGTTCTAGATGAGGCGAATTTTCAGAGATTTTTTGAATTTTGTTTTTGATATCGTTCAGACTATCCAAAATCCCAATTTCTTCCTGCTGGAAGCGCCCTGAGATTTGTCCCAGATTCTCCAAAATCAGCTCGGCGTGTTCGCCTACATTTACCTTGTTTTTTAGTTCTTCTAAATTGATATTATCTAGGTTAAACTCTTGCAGTTCGGTTAGTAAAAAACTCTGATAATCAGATTCTTTGTTCCTTTCGGCTAGTTGGTTTTCAAGCGAAAGAAGCTCTTTTCTTAGATTTTGATAAGAGACAAATTTCTTTTGATAATCGCTTATAATTTCTTTGTTTTCAGATAATCCATCGATGATTTTGAACTGATATTCTTCCGAGAAAAGATTGGAAGTTTCGAACTGAGAGTGAATGTCAATCAGTTTAGAAGATAATTCCTTTAAAACATCCAGCGTTACAGGAATATCATTGATGAAAGCTCTAGATTTTCCGCTGGGCAGAATTTCTCTTCTGATGATGGTATTTTCCTCAAAATCAAGATCGTTTTCCTCAAAAAAAGGAAGATAAGAAGAAGTGATTTTAAATTCTGCTTCTACAACGCTCTTTTTCTCAGGGTCGGAGATTGATTTTGAATCTGCTCTTTCTCCAAGAATCAGCCGTAAAGCTCCTAAAATAATGGATTTTCCAGCGCCTGTTTCTCCCGTGATGACTTGCAGTCCGTTTTCCAGAGAAACGCTGAGATGTTGGATTAGAGCAAAATTTTGTATCGTAATTTTTGAAAGCATTTTCTTAATATTGGTTGTAAATTGAAGGTTATTTCCACTTATTCCACTTGGATTCTATATCTCTCGGCGAAAAAGTGCTCATCATTATTCTCAGTTCATTGACATTGATTCCGCCATTGTTATTGGAATTAAAAATATTGAAAATTTCGTCTTTTTTCGTGTCAATGAAAATAGAAAGAGGGTAATTCAGTTGAAAATCAGCTTCATAAAATTTTAGTTTTAGTAATTCTTCTGCAATGGTCTGTTTTGCAGCGAATTGGTTTTGGCTGCTGAAATTATCCAATCCTATTCTGTGGTAGGAATAGTAGATATTTCTTAGAGGAATGCTCCTTTCGTTTAGTAAGCTATTGACTAACAGGCTTCTGCTTTTAGTCTCGCCCATGATTTCCCATCCGTCATAGTTGTGGTTTTGAGCATTTTGAGAAATTTTTTGCGCCTTCTCGAAATGAGTTTTTCCGCTCAGTTGCTGGAAGCTGTCCGCATCATACCCTAAAATAGTATAGATGTAAAAACTAATCACATCCGTAAGGTTTTTCCCAGAAAATTGTCTGTCATTGAATATAAGGTTTTCATTCTCAGTATATTCGAAAGAAAAACGAGTGTCATTGATATTGATAAGAGGTGTTTCATAAATAGTCCCATAAACAGGGCGAACTGCCTGAACGATGAGGCTTCCTTTAAAGGAGTTTTGGCTCGGTCTTTCCTTGATAACGATAGCAAAATTAGCTTTGATTTTTTCAAAGTTTTGCAGTTTTTTGCCTGTCCATTTCGTGTTGTTGATAAAATCTCTCAAACTTTTTTCTAAGGTTTTGAAAATCTGAGTATTACTACCACCTATCTGGCTGTGGTTTACCTGCACATTGGCATAGATTTCCTGTGCATAGGTTAGACAATTAATGGATAGAACGGCCAAAAAAGCAAATATTTTTTTCATGTTGTTTCCTAAAATTAAAGGTGCTAATTTAAAATTAAAAATCATTACACCCAAACAAAAATCTCAATAATGCCGTTTTTATTTTGTGCATTTCAAAAAAAATACTATCTTTGCGACCATAAATGAGATGTAAAATATGTTAATAGTTCAAGTAAAAGACGGAGAATCAATTGATAGAGCACTTAAAAGATACAAGAGAAAGTATGACAAAACAGGTGTTGTTAAACAATTGAGATCTAGACAGCAGTTTACTAAACCTTCTGTAATACTTAGACAAGGTAAATTGAGAGCTGCTCACAAACAAAGACTGCTTAGCAAAGAAGAGCAAGCATAAGGTTTTGTTTTGAAAATATTTTGAGTCCATTCTTTATTGAGAATGGACTTTTATTTTTAAATTGATTAACTTTGGACTATGATAGACAAGTTTTTGGAATACATTCAGCAAGAAAAACGCTATTCTCCCAATACGATTACCAGTTACCGAAAGGATTTGGAGGATTTTCTGTTTTTCCTTATGGATAGGGAAGGAATGGAAGAGTTGCAGAAAGCAGAAAAGAAAATGGTGCGTAATTTCATTGTTTTTCTGAGCGAGAAAGGATTGACCAAAAGAAGTATCAATAGAAAAATTTCTACCTTGAAGAGTTTTTATGCTTTTTTACAGAGAATATCGCTGATAAGTGTTTCGCCTGTGGAGGGCTTATCAACTATCAAATTTTATCCCGAAAAACAAATTCCTTTTTCCAAAGAAGAAATGCAGGATTTGTCCGTTATTTTAGATAGTGGAGAAGTGGAGTTGCTGGATAGGCTCATTATAGAAGTTCTTTATCAAACGGGAATGCGAAGAGCGGAACTTTGTAATTTGCTGCTAGAGAATGTTCATTTTTATAGAAATGAAATTACAGTAATAGGTAAGGGAAATAAACAGAGGATCGTTCCTATTTCTCCTGTTCTGATGCAGGAACTCAAAGTTTATAATGATGAATATAGAAAACCTAATCTTGATGCGGATTTATACTTTTTTGTAACACCAAAAGGAAAAAAAATCACAGAAAAATTTGTTTATTTGCTCGTAACTCGTTACCTTAGTGCTGTGTCTTCAAAGAGAAAGAGAAGTCCGCATATCCTTAGACATAGTTTCGCGACACATATACTGAATAATGGAGCAGAAATTTCTAAGGTCAAGAAGATGATGGGACACGCAAGTTTATCTTCTACGCAAGTATATACCAATGCGGATATTGAACAGCTGAAAAATATTTTTAATAAAACTCATCCCAGAGGTAATGCGAAAACACAATTATCATCTGATGATGAGATAATCTAAGTTTAACACCTAAAATATGTCATTATGGAAATTAGAGTTCAAGCGATGGGGATGACTCCTCATGTTTCACTAGAAGAGTTTATGGAAAAGAAAATAGCTAAATTAGGCACTTTCTATGATAAAATCCAAGCGTGTGAGGTTTTCTTGAAATTAGAAAATGTAAGTGGTAAAGAAAACAAAACAGCGGAGATTATTCTAAATGTACCAGGGGATGATATCGTAGTAAAGAAGACTACAAGCTCTTTTGAGGAGAGTATAGACCTTTGTGTGGATGTTGCTAAAAAGTTGTTAATCAAAAAGAAAGAAAATAATTAAAAAAAATATTTAAATTTTTAGCAATAAAAATTTGTGGTTTCAAAAAAA
>CALAEK010000107.1 GCA_937890925.1 uncultured Riemerella sp. | reverse complement strand
TGGCCATCAGCATATGTTTATGAAATCTGGTCAGATGGTCACAGAATGTTCGGTAAGCAATAGGCTCAAAGCCAAATTCTCTTATCGCCTCACTGTAGATATTTACATAAAGTTGTCTTATCGCTTCCTTACTGCTCCCAAAAGGATTCATATAAGCATTATACATTATCGCTTGATGGGCATCAAACTTGAATATTTCCCCAGTTTCTTCATCAAACAGCGGATATTTGCCTACCTTTCGGGCGTTGTCATTGTCATATCGCTCATTGATAAGGTAATCCCTCTGACCGAGCAGGTCTGCTGGGAAATTCTCCGTTTTTCTTCTTAAATAGGCTGAATTATTCACTTTCAGTCCCTCCAGCTGCATTTCCGCTAAAATATCCGTGCAGACAGCCAAAAAATCCTGTTTCCTTAGCAGTCCCAAGTTTTTATAACCGCCGTTTTCATAATTTTCTTTGATATAAAAAATCCACGCCTTAGCCTTGGCTAATTCTTTGGCTTTCTTAGGATTAAACAGCACAGGCGCATCGTATTCATAGTATCTGGCATCATCCAGATTTACCAGTGCTTTTACCTGCTGTTTTATCATGTCCTTTATATTTTCATTCAAAGCCTTTTTAGAGGTGTTTTCAAGCCCCTTTAAAGCCTCTTTCAGCTCCTCCGCTGTCCCAAACATAGAGCGGTAGTGCTTGGGTGCTCTGTCTGGGATATTGTCCAGACAGTAGTAGAAGCCGTTGCCCGTTCTTGCCCATCTCCATGCCTTACCGCTATCGGGTAAAAACTCCTTACTCTTTGCCAGGTCGCAGGAACGGACACTTTTTTTGTAAGGCGTTCGCATTCTTTTCAGATAATTTTCTTCAATCCCGCAGACTTCCATCACGAGGCGCTGGGAGAGCCAGAGCGTCTCCGTGCCGTCGGTTTTTCGTATGATAATGTCTGTGGGTTGTAAGTTCATTTTATTTAATTTGAAAATGTTTTTTTCTTTGTTCCCGCTGGGGACCCGAACCCCAGTGTATGCCCTTCGGGAAAAATCACTAAATTTGTGGTCTCAAACTTTAAATTTTAGTGATTATGAATTTCTATACTTACCATTCAGTTGTTAATGTGCCTTCTTATCATAATGCGGATTTTCTTGCGGACCAGCTTTGGCACTTTTGTAGATTATTCCCATATTTTTGTTTCTCTATCAATGGGAAAGAATTTGGATATTATACTGATAAGCCAACCCATAATGA
>CALAEK010000106.1 GCA_937890925.1 uncultured Riemerella sp. | reverse complement strand
CTGGTAAGGTTTCCCTTCTTTTAGTATAGATATGATTTTCAGAAACTCATTTTGGTTTTCGGCAGAAATAGAATTTTCGAGCTGTGAGCGAATATTTATCTTATTCAAATTCAATATTTTTTCACAGAAAATAAAAAATAATTCCTCGCACTCTGCCAAAGTATAAAGGCTTTGGAGCTCCTCAGAAAAAATATTTTTGACTTGGTTGATGGTCATTGAAAAAATTTTATCCACAAAGATAAGAAATGTGTGGATAAATTTACGAATAGATAATCTTTTGATTTATAAATATTTACAGAATTATTGGTTTTTGACATGCCGTGAAACATTAAAAATAATTGTATTTTTGAAGCCTAATATTTTGAATATGGGTAAAATTATAGGTGTTGCCAATCAAAAAGGAGGTGTAGGAAAAACTACCACTTCGGTAAATCTAGCCTCTGCATTGGGCGTTTTAGAGAAAAAAGTTTTATTAATAGATGCAGACCCACAGGCCAATGCTACTTCTGGTCTGGGCGTAGAGGAAGTTACATATTCCACATATGACCTTTTGGAACATCACGCCAAAGTCCGTGAGTGCATCCTCCCTACTTCTTCACCAAATGTAGATATTATCCCATCTCATATAGATTTAGTAGCTGCAGAGATAGAACTGGTGGACAAGGAAAACCGCGAATACATGCTGAAAGAAGCTTTGAAGGAGATAAAAAACGAATACGACTATATCATTATAGACTGTGCGCCGAGTTTGGGACTTATCACCATCAATGCTCTTACTGCTGCAGATTCGGTTATCATCCCTGTTCAGTGTGAATATTTCGCATTAGAAGGGCTTGGAAAACTTCTAAACACTATCAAAAACATACAAAGTTTCCACAATCCTAACTTAGACATAGAAGGACTTCTTCTAACGATGTTTGACTCTCGTCTAAGACTTTCTAACCAAGTGGTAGAGGAAACCAACTCACATTTCCCTGAAATCGTTTTCGAAACTATCATCAGCAGAAATACTCGTCTGAGCGAGGCACCGAGTTTTGGTGAAAGTATCCTAAAATACGATGCAGAGAGCAAAGGAGCTGTGCAGTATATACAGCTGGCAGAGGAAATTTTGCTGAAAAATGAACAAAAAATTCCGAGCAAAAAGAAGGAAAGTAAAAAATCAAAAAAGTAAATCGCTCTTATAATATTTAAGACAAAAAGAGCGTTCGTAAACATACAAAATCTATGAAAGATAAAAAAAGAGCTATGGGGCGTGGTCTCGGAGCTATTCTAAGTGCTGAGTCCAAGGCCGTGCAGTCTGCGACAGATGCAGGAGCAAAGGATTTGGTAGGGAATATTGTAGAAATTCCTATCAAGGATATCTATCCTAATGCCAACCAGCCGAGAACTCATTTTGATGAAAAGGCATTACAGGAACTTGCCGAATCCATCAAGGTTTTGGGGATTATACAACCCATAACGGTAAGAAAAGACGGAGCTAAATTTGAGATTATTTCTGGGGAAAGAAGATACCGTGCCTCCAAAATGGCCGGTCTAAAAGAAATCCCTGCCTATGTAAGACTGGTAAATGACCAAGAACTGCTGGAAATGGCTTTGGTGGAAAACATCCAGAGAGAAGACCTAGACGCCATAGAAGTAGCCCTTACCTATCAGAGATTATTAGAGGAAATCGGTCTTACGCAGGAAGCTCTCAGCCAGCGCGTAGGAAAAGAGAGAAGTACAATCACCAACTCTATCCGACTTCTAAAACTAAACCCAGATGTTCAGCAGGCGATCCGAAATGGCGACATTTCCGCTGGACACGGAAGAGCAATTTTAAGTTTAGAAAACCCTGAAGACCAACAGGCTTTATTCAAACAAATTGTAAACAACAGACTAAGTGTAAGACAGGCGGAAGAAGCTGCAAAACATTTCAAAAGTCCAAAAGAAATTTCTATTTCCAAGGAGCCGAAAACCCTTCCGAACAACCTTCGCAGAGCTGAAAAAACCCTTGCTGATACTCTGGCACTAAAAGTAGAAATAAAATCTTCTGCAAAGGGAGACAAAGGGAAAATAGTCCTTAACTTTGACAATGAAGAAGAATTAGAGAAAATCCTCTCTTATTTTAACTAAATCAAATGAAAAAATTATTCGGTTTTATATTCGTGTTTATTTCCTATTTTTTCTTTGCACAAGAAGCAGAGAAAAAAGACTCAGTGCGGGTAGAAAACGAAATAGTCACGGATATAGAGCTACTCCATAATAAGAAAACTTCTTACTCTGGGCTCAACCCTACCAAAGCTGGCTGGCGGTCTGCCATCATCCCTGGCTGGGGACAGTACTACAACCGTAAATACTGGAAAATCCCTATTGTCTGGGGTGCGATAGGAACAGGTGTAGGTTTCATCATTTGGAACCAAAAACAATACAAAAGATACAAAAATGCTTTTGAAGCAGAGCTAAATGGCCAGCAGCACGAGTTTTCTGGAATCACAGGACTAGATTTAAAGACTGCCCTTGGAAATACCCAAGATTCTAGAAGAAGATACCGTGACTATGCCATCGCTATCACTGCGGGAATCTATCTGCTAAACATCATAGATGCTGTGGTAGATGCCCACCTTGATGAAGGGCGAAAAGACCCTGATTTAGCAATTTCGCCGACTATTCTGCACGATTACACAGACCCAAGACATACAGCAAAGGCAGGTCTTGCTCTAAGATATAAATTTTAAACCAATGAAAATAGCATTAGTAGGATACGGAAAAATGGGGCAGATTATTGATAAAATAGCCCAAACACGAGGACACGAAATAGTGGCTCGGCTCAATGAATCTCCCACTTTGGAAAACCTAAATAATCCTGATGTAGTGATAGAGTTCTCTAGCCCAGAATCTGCATTTGGAAATATCAAATTCTGCCTTGAACAGGGCATTCCCATAGTATGTGGAACTACAGGATGGCTTGAGAAAAAACCTGAAATAGAAAAAATCTGCATAGAAAACAACTCTGCATTTTTATACGGTTCTAATTTTAGTTTGGGAGTGAATTTATTTTTCGCTTTGAATGAAAAATTGGCTCAGCTGATGAAACCTTTTAACGATGACTATCACTGCCAATTAGAAGAAATCCACCACATCCACAAGCTGGACAAACCAAGCGGAACAGCGATTTCTCTTGCGCAGGACATTATTTCTAATTCTGATTTTGAAAAATGGAAATTAGATGAAACCTTGGGTAAAGAACTGGGCATCAGAGCCATAAGAGAGGAGGAAGTCCCTGGAACCCACATCGTAACTTACCATTCCGAAGTGGATGAAATCGAGATAAAACACACCGCTTTCAACCGAAATGGTTTTGCATTAGGTGCTGTAATTGCCTCTGAATGGATTATCGGAAGAAAAGGAAACTTTACTGTAAAAGAAGTTTTAGGATTATAAGAATAAGAAAAGGCAAATATTTAGCCTTTTTTTTATATTTGCACTAAATAGAAAATTATGATAGAACAAATCAGAACTTTTTTATCAGATAATCCCATTGAAAATATTGAAACTTTTTTTGATAATGAAAATATTTTTTGGGTAGACTGGAGAGAATATGATGAAGATATTGTGAGCTATGTCAATGACGAGCTGAGCGAAGCAGACCAAATAGAATGGAAAACCATCCCTTCTGAAAAGGAAGGCGCACTAGATACCGTTATCCTAAAAAATCATGAAAAAGAAGCGATTATCCCTTATGCTGAGGATGCATGGGATAGAGATACGACACTAAAATCTATCGGAAAATTCATCGATGATAAATACAAACTCTGCTGGTTCAAACCTTCTTTGGGCGGCGATACGCTTAGTTTTGTGGTTATAGGAAATGAAGACTGGGAGAAACTAATCGCTGAATTTGGAGAGGAAAAACTAAAATTTTACTTCTCACCTGTGACCGAAGAAAACGCAATGTTCAACCTATCAATGGACCAAGTATTCTCACTTATAGAATTAAGAGAGAAAAACAATCCTAACTAAATCTACAAAATATTCAAAATGGAATACTTACTAACTTATTCATTATACATTCTCATTCTCAGCGCATTATTGGGAATTTCCACTTGGAAATTATTTAAGAAAATGGGATACAATCCGCTGTTTGCATTTGTCCCGTTTTATAACTATTTCATCATTCTTAAAGAAACCAAAAGACCAAAATGGTGGGTTGTTCTGACCTATTTCCCTATCGTGGGAACAGTCATGATTTCTGTTTTTCATTTATTTTTAATGGAAAGATTCGGAAAGACCAGCTTTGGACAAAAATTTTTGACAATTGCATTGCCTTTTGTTTATTTGGCTGTTGTCAATTACTCCTCCTCTACTGAGCTTGTAGATGAAGAAGACATTGATGAAGAGGAAATAAAAAAGGATTCTTTCTGGAGTTCTATCACTTACGCAACTGTTTTTGCTACGGTGATACATACTTTCTCTTTCCAGCCTTTTGGTATTCCAACAGGGTCTATGGAGAGAACGCTTTTAGTGGGAGATTTTCTCTTTGTTAATAAACTAAAATATGGGCTTAGGCTACCTATGAGACCTTTGGCAGTGCCATTTTTACAATCTACCCTATTTGACAGAGCTAAAGATGGCAACCCTAAAAACGACCCAAAATCCTATGTAGAAAGCATAAAATTACCATATTTCCGTCTTCCTGCATTTAGTGATGTTGAGAGAAATGACATCGTGGTGTTCAACTATCCTGGTGACAGCGTTCATACATCTATTGACAGAAAAGACCCATATGTAAAACGAGCTGTGGCCGTGGCTGGAGATGTTTTAGAAATAAAAGCTGGGAAACTCTTCATAAACGGAAAACCAGAGCAAAAAATGGGCGATGCAGAAATCCAACAGGCCTATAATGTCAATGCAAAAACCCAACTGGACATCCCTCATCTATACCAAAATGTAGGTTTCCTTCCCGTGAGAGAATTCCAAACATCCGATGGATTTTCATACTCTTTCAGCGGGCTTACACCTACTTTGGCTGAAGAAATCAAAGAAATCCCTGGCGTAACCTCTGTAGAGCCTTCCATTGAACCAAAGGGAGTTCAGGATATTTCTATGCATCTTAATTTGAAAAAATCCCAAGAGGAACAACGAATCATCTATACTGACAAAGTAGATATTTCCAATACCATTTTCCCAATGAACAAAGACTGGAATAAGGACTGGTATGGACCTATCAAAATTCCTAAAAAAGGCGACATGATAGACATCAACCTCGAAACGATACCGATGTACAGCAAACTGATAAGAGAATACGAAAACAATATCTTAGAAGTAAAAGGAAACCAAATTTTCATCAATAAAGTAGCTACTGACAAATACGAAGTCAAACAAAACTACTATTTTATGATGGGAGATAATAGAGATGCATCGCTGGATTCCAGATATTTTGGATTTGTTCCAGAAACCCACATCATGGGTTCGCCTATGTTCACTTGGCTGAGCTTGGAAGGTTCTTTTACAGACAACAATTCCTCTTATCAAGCCAATGGCTGGCGCATACGCTGGGATAGAATGTTTAAAGCAACTAACACTGGCGAAGCCAACAAAACCTCTTACTGGTGGGTAGCAGCCATACTGATGGGTATTTTCTTCGGATGGGACTACATCATGAAATTTGTTAAGAAAAAGAAAAATGAAGATTAAAAACTAGGCTGTAAGCGTATGCTTATAGCCTTTTAATATTGAGATATGACACCACTTGCAGAAAAAATGCGTCCCAAAAGCCTTGATGAAGTCATCGGGCAGGAACACCTGACAGGAACCAATGGCACTATCCGAAAAATGCTGGGAAATGATACACTCAATTCGCTCATTTTCTGGGGGCCACCTGGAACGGGGAAAACTACCTTGGCAGAAATCATCGCAGAGCAGTCAGGACGAAAATTTTTCAAACTCAATGCCATAAGCTCTGGGGTTAAAGATGTCCGCGAAATCATAGAAGAAACCAAAAAACAAAATCTATTCAGCGGAAAAAGCCCTATTCTTTTCATTGATGAAATTCATCGGTTCAATAAAACCCAGCAGGACAGCCTACTCCACGCTGTAGAAAAAGGCTGGGTAGTTCTCATCGGCACTACTACGGAAAACCCTAGTTTTGAGGTCGTTGCGGCGCTGCTTTCGCGCTGCCAAGTCTATACCTTGAAATCTCTTTCTTACGAAAAACTGGAAGAATTGCTAAAATCAGCATTAAATCAGTATAATTCTGAATTTCAGTCTAATTTTAAAATCAAAGAAAGCGAGGCTTTTATACAATATTCTGGCGGAGATGCTCGAAAACTCATCAATGGGCTGGAAATCGTTCTCAATCAGTTTTTAAAAGATAAAAACAAGGAAATTACCAGCGAAGAAATCCTCTCTGTTTTACAAGAAAATATGGTGCTCTACGACAAGAATGGAGAACAGCACTATGATATCATTTCAGCATTTATAAAGTCCATCCGTGGCTCAGACCCAAACGCCGCGGTCTACTGGCTCGCGAGAATGCTGGCAGGAGGAGAAGACATCAAATTCATCGCCCGCAGAATGCTCATTTCTGCTTCAGAGGATATAGGTCTTGCCAATCCTAATGCCCTTACAGTGGCTACTCAGTGCTTTCAGGCTGTGAATGTCATCGGTAATCCTGAAGCCAGAATTATCTTGAGCGAATGCGCTGTATATTTGGCTGTTTCTCCGAAAAGTAATTCTTCTTATTTAGCTATAAATGAGGCTTTGTCCTTTGTAAAGAAAACAGGAAATCTGCCCGTGCCTCTGCACCTGCGCAATGCACCTACCAAACTGATGAAGGACATGAACTACGGCAAAAACTACCAATACGCGCATGATTACAAAGAAGGTTTCGTAGAGCAGGAATTTTTGCCAGAGGAAATAAGTGGAACCAAATTTTACCAGCCAAAACAAAACGCCACCGAACAAAAAATTTTGGAAGAATTAAAGAAAAAATGGAAAAAATATTACTAATCTTATCTTTTCTATTTTATATAAAATTCCAAACCAAAAACCTTTGTAAAAAACAAAAAATTGTCTACCTTTACCACAAACTAAGTTTCAACCTTATACCCAATAATAACTTATGAACACATCAGAATTTGTAAACAGACACATCAGTCTCAATGAAACGAACAAAAACGAAATGCTTAAAAAAGTAGGCGTTTCCAGCATTGATGAACTGATCTCTCAGACTATTCCACATTCTATCCGATTGCAAAAAGATTTAAGCATTTCAGAACCTCTGTCCGAGTTTGAAATGCTTTCTCATTCTAAAGAGCTAGCTTCTGAAAATCAGCAGTTTGACTCTTACATTGGACTAGGATACCACCCTGCTATTCTTCCAGCTGTCATCCAGCGAAATATTTTGGAAAATCCTAGCTGGTATACGGCTTACACGCCTTACCAAGCGGAGATTTCACAGGGAAGATTAGAGGCGCTGCTGAACTATCAGACTATGATAGTGAGCCTTACAGGTTTCCCATTAGCAAACGCTTCCCTTTTGGATGAAGGAACTGCAGCTGCCGAAGCTATGCACATGTTCTTCTCCAACAGAACAAAGGAACAAAAAAACGCAGGAGCAAATAAATTTTTCATTTCTGATGATGTTCTTCCACAAACAATCGCCGTGCTGAAAACCAGAGCGGAAGGACTGGGAATAGAAATTACTGTAGGAGAACATAATGGAAGTTTGGACAATTCTTATTTCGGAGCTTTACTTCAATACCCTACTAAAATAGGCGTTATAGAGGATTACACAGAAATTATAAAATCTCTGAAAGAACAAAATATTCAAGTCGTTTTAGCGTGTGATTTATTGGCTTTAGTTATGCTAAAATCTCCTGCACAGCTCGGCGCTGACTGTGCTGTCGGGACTTCCCAAAGATTTGGTATTCCTATGGGATACGGTGGGCCGCACGCCGCTTTCTACGCTTGTAAAGACGAATACAAAAGAGAAATCCCTGGCCGTATCATAGGAGTTTCACAGGATATGTACGGAAAGAGAGCGCTCAGAATGGCTTTGCAGACCAGAGAACAGCATATCAAGCGTGAAAAAGCGACTTCCAACATCTGTACAGCGCAGGTTCTTCTGGCGGTGATGGCAGGAATGTACGCTGTCTATCACGGAGAAGCAGGACTTAAACACATTGCAGGGCAGATACATTTTAAAACTAATGCTTTGCGAGATGCTTTAGCTGAACTGGGCTACGAGGTTGAGAATAATCCAAGTTTTGACACTGTAAGATTTAAACTTAGCGAAGACAAAAAACAGTCTTTGAAAACATTGATGGAAAACCACAAAATCAACCTAAATTATTTTGAAAATGGTTTTGTGAGCGTTGCCCTTAATGAAACTACTACAAATAAAAAACTACAAAAATTAGCAGATACTTTTGCTGAGTTTATTGGCAAAAATGCTGTTAAAATTAATTTAAAAGAACTAATTACCCTTCCTAGCAGTCTTCTAAGAACTGATAAAGTGCTAGTAGAAGAGGTTTTCCATAAATACCACACAGAGACAGAACTGATGCGATACATCAAAAAACTGGAGAGAAAAGACATTTCTCTTACGCATTCTATGATTTCGCTTGGTTCTTGTACGATGAAGCTAAATGCCGCTACAGAAATGCTTCCTTTGTCTTGGCCTGAATGGGGAAATATCCACCCTTTCGTGCCGATGGAACAGGCAAAAGGCTATCAAAAACTAATCAAAGAATTAGAAAAAGATTTAGCCGAAATCACAGGTTTTGCAGGAACTTCCCTACAGCCAAACTCTGGTGCACAGGGCGAATACGCTGGACTGATGGTAATCCGTGAATACCTAAAACACAAAGGCGAAGGACATAGAGACATCGTGCTTATTCCGCAGTCTGCACACGGTACGAATCCCGCTTCGGCTATCGTAGCAGGGCTGAAAGTAGTTGTGGTAAAAAATCTAGAAAACGGACAGATTGATTTTGAAGATTTAAAAGCAAAAGTAGAACAGCACAAAGAAAATCTGGCGGCATTCATGATTACATATCCGTCCACTTATGGTTTCTTTGACAATAATGTTACAGATATTATCAATCTAATTCATGACAATGGCGGACAAGTGTACATGGATGGGGCTAATATGAACGCTCAGGTTGGCTTTACCAGCCCTGGTCACATCGGTGCGGATGTATGCCACCTAAACTTACACAAAACCTTTGCTATCCCTCATGGCGGCGGCGGACCTGGTGTAGGGCCTATCTGTGTAGCGAAACATTTGGTTCCGTTCTTACCTTCAAATCCAAATGTAAAAATCGGTACTGAACACTCTATCGATGCTATTTCTTCTGCTCCGTATGGTTCTGCCCTTGTAGTGAATATTTCCTACGCCTACATCAAAATGCTGGGAACCCAAGGACTAAAAAAAGCCACAGAATACGCTATTCTAAACGCAAATTACCTAAAAGATGTGCTAAAAGAGCATTATTCTATTTTGTATAGCAATGAAAATGAAAGAGTTGCACACGAATGTATCGTGGATTTCCGACCATTCAAAACCTATGGAATAGAAGTGGGTGATATTGCAAAAAGACTGATGGACTACGGATTCCACGCACCTACGGTGTCTTTCCCTGTGGCAGGAACTCTCATGATAGAGCCTACTGAATCCGAAAGCAAAGAGGAACTTGACAGATTTGCCGAAGCTTTGATAAATATCAAATATGAAATTGATGAAATAGCAAACGGCAAAGCTGACAAGGAAAACAATGTCTTGAAAAATGCACCGCATACAGAACAACTGGTAATCTCTGATGCATGGGACAAACCATACAGCCGAGAAAAAGCAGCATATCCTCTGGAATGGATAAGAGAGAATAAGTTCTTCGCTTCTGTTTCTCGTGTAGATGATGCCTATGGAGACAGAAATCTAATCTGTACCTGCGCTCCTACTGAGTCTTATGCATAGAAAAAAGCTGTTAATGACATTATTATCCTCTATTGGTATAATTTTTGAAAATTATTAAAAACAAAAAATTTAATTTTTAAAATGAAAAAGTTTTTATCAAAAAGAAGTATTTTAGTGGGTGCGCTTGCATTAGTTTTGGGTTTTATCGTTTCTTCCTGTTCTAGGGATAAAGATGATGATGCCATATACACAGCTAAACTGCAGGTTCAACATCATAGTAACAATTCAAGAAACAGCACTGCTAACGGCTCTGTAACCTATAGAGATGCCAATGGAAACAAGAGAAAAATATATCTGAGAAGTGGAATGTCAGAAAGTATTTCTTTTGAAGTAAATAAGGGATTCAAATCTTTTGTAGAAGTAAAAGCTACTGACATTTATGGTAATCTATTCGTAAAATGGACAGTAACTAAAACATACACAGGAACTAGAGTTCAGAACTGGAGTACGAATTTCACTTCTTACACAGGGCAGGGCATTACGGATTCTTACAAAGAGATTGTAAAATAGTTCTATACATAAGTTTGTAAATTCACTGTAACCAATTCTGTTTTTCGTACAATCAGGATTGGTTACAGTAATTATGTAATTTTATCTTAATGAAAAGGAGTTTTATATAAAATATTTTTGAAAATCATGAACATCCAGCAGTTAGAATACCTCATCGCCGTTGATAAATACAAGCATTTTGGGAAGGCGGCTTTGGCTTGTCATGTCACACAGCCTACACTCAGCGCGATGATTCAGAAATTAGAAGATGAACTTAGTATAAAAATATTTGACAGAACCACCCATCCCATCCGCACCACAGATGCTGGAAATGAGATTATTTCCTCTGCTAAAGCGGTGTTAGAAAGCATTACAGAACTAAAAAATAAAGCTCATTCGCTCAATAATGTATTGGCTGGGAAAATCAATCTTGGGATTATTCCTACGGTTTCTGGGTTTCTTATTCCAAACGAAATTTTTGATTTTCTAAATCAAAACCAAAAAATAGAAATGAACATCCACGAAATGAATACCGAAAACATCATAAAATCCCTAAAATCTGGCGAAATAGATGCTGGTATCATTTCTACTCCATATCATGAAACAGAAGAGTTTTTCAGTGATTTTCTCTTTAATGAAGAACTGCTTATTTATTCCTCTTATGAAAATAAAGATGAATATTTTATAGGTTCTGAAGATTTTAATTCGGATAAATTTTGGCTTTTGGAAGAAGGAAACTGTTTGAGAAAACAAATGGAATCCATCTGTCATTTAAAGGAAAACTCACTAAAACCCAAGAATTTAGAATTCTCGGCATCCAGCATCAGCACTCTTATAAAAATGGTGGATAAAACGGGAGGTGTCACTGTGCTGCCAGAACTTGCCGTGCAGCAGCTCTCGGAAGAACAGAAGAAAAAAGTTTTCCATTTTAAAAAACCTTTCCCTTCCAGAGAAATCAGTCTCATTTATTACAAACCAACTTATAAACAAAAGATGCTCAATGAATTTGGGTCTTTTATAAAAGAGGCTTTGGCTAAACATCTTAATTACAATAAAAATCCGAAGAATTTTTCCATTATTGCTCCTCAGTAAAATTTAATTTTGAAGTTTAATTTTTTTATGTAAATTTGCTTTTTAAAATTAAGAGGAAAAATTTGTGCTGATTGCAACCTCAATAAAAAATGCTAAAACAGAAATTCTCTTTTTAGTTTCTTTATTTTGGTTTCACAGTTTATATAAATTTTAAAATCTATAACCCAAAAATAAAGAAATTTATGGCTTACTTATTTACATCAGAGTCCGTTTCTGAAGGACATCCAGACAAAATCGCAGACCAAATATCCGATGCGCTGATAGACCATTTCTTGGCCTATGATAAGAACTCAAAAGTAGCTTGTGAAACGCTCGTAACCACTGGGCAGGTTGTCCTAGCTGGAGAGGTAAAATCTGAGGCTTACCTTGATGTGCAGACTATCGCTAGGGAGGTTATCAATGATATCGGCTATACCAAAGGCGAATATATGTTCAATGGAGATTCTTGTGGAGTGATTTCTGCTATCCACGAGCAGTCGCCAGATATCAACCAAGGTGTGGACAGAGTTACCCAAAACTCTGATTTTGAGACTAAAGCAAATGCACAAGGTGCTGGTGACCAAGGAATTATGTTCGGATATGCGACAAACGAAACCGAAAACTACATGCCGCTGGCATTAGACTTGGCTCATTCTATTTTGAGAGAACTTTCTGCATTGAGGAGAGAAAATAAGGAAATCACCTACCTTCGCCCTGATGCGAAATCACAAGTTACGATAGAATATTCTGATAATCACAAACCTGTGAGAATAGACAGCATCGTGGTTTCTACTCAGCATGATGAATTTGACACAGAAGAAAACATGCTGGCAAAAATCAGAAAAGACATCATAGAGATTTTAATTCCAAAAGTTAAAGCCAAACAAAAACCTGAAATTCAGGCGCTTTTCAATGATAATATTACATTCCATATCAACCCTACTGGGAAATTCGTAATCGGTGGCCCGCACGGAGACACTGGACTTACAGGAAGAAAAATCATCGTAGATACTTACGGAGGAAAAGGTGCCCATGGAGGTGGAGCATTCTCTGGAAAAGACCCTTCTAAAGTAGATAGAAGTGCAGCCTATGCTATGAGACACATCGCTAAAAACCTTGTAGCAGCGGGAGTTGCAGATGAAATTTTGGTTCAGATTTCTTACGCCATTGGGGTTGCTAAGCCTTGTGGTTTGTATATCAACACTTATGGAACATCCAAAGTAAATCTTACTGATGGCGAAATTGCAGAAAAAGTACAGCAATTATTTGACCTAAGACCTTATGCGATAGAGCAAAACCTAAAACTGAGAAATCCTATCTACCGCGAAACGGCAGCCTATGGACACATGGGAAGAAATTATTATGTAGCGGACAAAACCTTTAACAAAGGAGCTAAAAACGAGCTTACCATCAAAGGTTTAGAGTTTTTCACTTGGGAAAAACTGGATAAAGTAGAAGAAATCAAAAAGGCTTTTGGTCTATAAAATAAAAAACCCACTAAAAAGTGGGTTTTTATTTTGTTTTAAAGATAATTAATCTTCCAAATCGTCGTATTTCGCCAATTCTTCATCACACCATGCGAATGCTTCTTCTACTACTTTTGTAGCTTCATTTGCAACGGTTTCCTCATCATCTCCTTCCAAATCATCCAGCCATTCTACTTCTTCCTCCTCTACATTTAGGATAAATCTTGGATATTCTGTATGTACTACGAACAAATCCTCTGGAAATTCTGAATTATCTGCCATCAAAAACTTTGGTAATTTCATAACTTTCTAAATTTAAATTGTTTAACTAAAAATATATATAAATGTAGTTTCTCTAAAAAATATTTTTATTTTATTTTTTGTTGAGTAACGACAGATTTTGCTTTAGAAGTATTTTCAAGTGTAAGTAATTCTGTTTTTAATTTTAAATTAATAGTCATGTCTATATTCTGACTGGTAAAATAATTATTTTTCATGTCAAATAATAAAAAACCTTTTCCATCACCAGATGCAGACAAATCCATGTTTTTAACATTCTTATCTCCCATTACAAAATCTATCAACATATCAAAATAGGCTTCCTCTTTTTCTATTTTCAAGAGTTTATATTTTACATTCATTTTCATTTCTATATCGCCCGCATTCGGTATACTTTGTTTATATGGTATAACCATATCAAAACTATCACCTATTTTTAGACCTTCTTTAGGAAAATCCGTATCTATTGCAGAAAATTGTTTAATCGATTCTGTCAATATCTTCTTTGTGTCTTCATTGATGTTTCCTTCTACATTCTTAACCTCCATTTTCTTACCATTTATAATATCACCGCTCAATTTAACTCCTTGAATGGGAATTTTTCTGTTCACTTTCTCTCCATTAATTTCTGCTTCAGAAATGTAATCAGTGTATTCTAATACAAATGGAATTTTGTTATCTTGTTTCTTTTGTGTAGAAATGGTACTTCCCATGTTCATATTCATCTTCATTTTTACCTCATTCATTCCTATTTTATCTATCACTTCCTTGCTTCCCACAAACTTATACCCTCCATCCATATCTGTTTTATATTTAATTAAATACTTTGAATTTGGATGATACTCATACTTAAAGAAATACCTTTTCTCCTGCCCAAAAACAAGCGATGCAGAAGTAATAAATAACAACAATACAAGTTTAAAAACTTTCATATAAATTATTTTTTATCAATTAGTTTCATAATTTCCAAAGCCACTTTCAGCGCTTCCGTTCCATCTTCCAGACTTACCTCCACGGGCTTATTCTCGGTGATGGAATTTGCGAAACTTTCCAATTCATCCAAAATCGCATTATTTGGCTGAATATTAGGATATTCGAATATGATTTGACTTCTCTCGCCCTCTGCGTTTTGGATAATCATATCAAAATCCGATGGATTTTCAGGAGCTGGTTTCATACGGATAACTTCGGCTTTTTTCTCTAAGAAATCTACCGAAATATAGGCGTCTCTTTGGAAAAATCGGCTCTTTCGCATGGATTTCATTGAAATTCGGCTCGTGGTAAGGTTCGCCACGCATCCATTCTCAAATTCTATTCTCGCATTGGCGATATCAGGCGATTTGCTGACCACGCAGACTCCGCTTGCGTGGATGTTTTTCACAGGAGATTTCACCAAAGAAAGCAAAATATCCAAATCATGTATCATCAAATCCAAAACCACAGAAACATCCGTTCCTCTGGGATTAAACTCAGCCAAACGGTGGATTTCAATGAATTTTGGCTCACTGATAAACGGCTTCGTAGCGATAAATGCAGGATTGTAGCGCTCTACATGCCCTACCTGCGCCCTGATTCCCTTTTCGTTACAAAGCTGAATAATCTCTTCCGCCTGCTCCAAAGTCTGAGTTACAGGCTTTTCTATGAAAAAATCCAAGCCTCTTTCTATGGCTATTTTAGCATAGTCATGATGATAAAATGTAGGCGTCACGATATCTAGAACCTGTATTTTATCCAAGAGTTCATCCAAGTTTTCATAAAATTTGTACCCAAATTCTGCTTCCAGCTTTTTGGAGTTTTCTATATCTTTATCATGGAAGCCCACCAAATCGTATTTCTCTGATTGGTTGAGCAATTTCAAATGTATTTTTCCAAGATGCCCAGCACCTACTAAACCTGCTTTTAACATTACTTTTTTGTATTTAAAAGATTTTGCCAAAGATAAGGATTTTTTATTTTTTTCTTTATTCTATTATGATTTCTGGGATTTTATTTTGATGGAAATTTTTTAAAAACAAAATTGATAATATCTACTAAAATATTTGTAACTTTGAGGCAATATTTGACCGAAGATGAGTAATTTAGAAGATAAGAAAAAAGCACTGAGTCTAGTCCTAGAAAAAATGGACAAGACCTATGGAAAAGGTACTGTAATGAAGCTGGGAGACAGCGCAGTAGATGATACAATAGAAGTGATTCCGTCTGGTTCTTTGGGACTGGATATAGCCCTCGGTGTAGGTGGATATCCACGAGGAAGAGTGATAGAGATTTTCGGGCCTGAATCATCAGGGAAAACCACCCTTACATTACACGCCATTGCCGAAGCCCAAAAAGCAGGAGGGATAGCAGCTTTCATAGATGCAGAGCATGCCTTTGACAGAAGTTATGCTGCTAAATTGGGAATTGATTTAGAAAACCTTATTGTTTCCCAGCCAGACAATGGAGAGCAAGCCCTTGAAATCGCGGACAACCTCATCCGTTCTGGTGCGATAGACATCGTAGTAATAGACTCTGTGGCGGCTCTTACTCCAAAAGCTGAAATAGACGGCGACATGGGAGATTCCAAAATGGGACTACACGCTAGACTGATGTCTCAGGCATTGAGAAAACTCACAGGAACTATCAATAAAACCAAATGTACCGTGATTTTCATCAACCAGCTGAGAGAGAAAATAGGTGTGATGTTTGGTAACCCAGAAACGACTACTGGTGGAAATGCCCTTAAATTCTACGCTTCTGTGAGAATAGACATCAGAAAAGCCAGCACACCGATAAAGGTAGGCGACGAAGCTGTAGGAAGCCGAGTAAAAGTAAAAGTAGTGAAAAATAAAGTAGCACCTCCTTTCAGACAGGCAGAATTTGACATTATGTATGGCGAGGGAGTTTCCAAGATTGGAGAAATCTTAGACCTTGGTGTAGATTATGATGTAATTAAGAAAAGCGGCTCTTGGTTCAGCTACGGAGACACTAAACTAGGGCAAGGTAGAGATGCTGTGAAAGAACTTCTGAAAGACAATCCAGAACTTACCGAAGAACTTAGCCAGAAAATAACTGAAGCGATTAAAAATAAAGAGAAATAAATCTTTTCATAATTATATTTAATTTTAATGGAAACGCCCTGATGAAAATTTTCATCAGGGCGTTTTTTCTTTTCTTTAATTATTGTACTTTCACTATTTTTCAAATAAAAATATTTATCTAATACTTAATATAAATTTCTTAACTTTGTGGATACATCACAGCATTCCATTAACGACATCTTAGACATAGGGGTTGTGAGTTGCTTTCAAATTCTTTAACTTTATGGATACATCACAGCTATCATGCCTCAGTATCTGGTAATGTTTTAGTTGTGAGTTGCTTTCAAATTCTTTAACTTTGTGGATACATCACAGCTTCATCAATTCTTTATCAGGTACGATACCAGTTGTGAGTTGCTTTCAAATTCTTTAACTTTGTGGATACATCACAGCACATTTATACGCTTATCGTTCCACGCCTATGTTGTGAGTTGCTTTCAAATTCTTTAACTTTGTGGATACATCACAGCTCACTGATGACACGGTAATTGTGAAGTTGGGTTGTGAGTTGCTTTCAAATTCTTTAACTTTGTGGATACATCACAGCAAAAAGCGAAAAGGACGACCTCAACAGGCAGTTGTGAGTTGCTTTCAAATTCTTTAACTTTGTGGATACATCACAGCGCAATTGGCGGAAAGCCCACCTGCTCACTAGTTGTGAGTTGCTTTCAAATTCTTTAACTTTGTGGATACATCACAGCGGATGAAAATAGTGCAACAAATGAGTGACAGTTGTGAGTTGCTTTCAAATTCTTTAACTTTGTGGATACATCACAGCATTACGA
>CALAEK010000105.1 GCA_937890925.1 uncultured Riemerella sp. | reverse complement strand
AAATAATCTAGTTCATCTAATCAACAAAGTAAAATTTAATCATAATCAAATAAAAAATATAAACAATCAGTTATAAAAATGGAAACAATTTCAAAGGTTTTATTCTGGGTAGCAAATAGTCTTCTTATTCCAGATGTTATTATTCTTCTAATACTTTTCGTTCGTGCTCTTCTTCTTACAGGGAGTTTTTACAATCAGTTTATAACCAAATTCAAGAACGATAAAGCTCTGGACAATGCAATAAAAAACCTATCTGCCGAAAATATAGACGAGCTGAGAAACCTTCTCCCAAAGAAAGACAACTCGCTCTACATCCACTATCTCCGTGACCTGCTTTCACATCCGCCGAGCGATGCTTATTCAGATTTTATGATTTCTAATTTTGAAAACGAAGCCGAAAAAGATATCGCAACTTCTAAACTACTCGCAAAAGTAGGGCCTGTATTAGGACTTATTGGGACTCTTATCGCGATGAGCCCTGCCCTCACGGGTCTTTCTTCGGGCGACATCTCTGGAATGGCTTACAACATGCAGGTGGTTTTCGCTACTACGGTGGTAGGCTTGGTTATCAGTTTAATTGGGATGATTACCCTGCAATTCAAACAAAGATGGTATGCCAAAGACACCAACAATCTGGACTATGTAGCACAAATTCTAACCCAAAACAAAAGCAAGATATGAGAAACAAACGCCGAAGAGTTCCTATTTTCAAACGAGAAGAAGACACTGACCCACTGAGTGTGGTGGTCAATCTTTTTGATGTAGCGATGGTTTTTGCTGTTGCTCTGATGGTTGCTATGGTAATGAACATGAACATGACCGAAGTTTTCAGCAAAGAAGACTTTACCGTTGTGAAAAACCCTGGGAAAGACAACATGGAAATCATCACCAAAAAAGGAAACAAGATAGAAAAATACACGCCTTCCGCCGGCCAAAACAACTCCCAAAACAAAACCAAAGGAAAAAAAGTAGGAACGGCCTATCAGCTGGAAGACGGGCAAATCATCTATATAGAAGACTAATTTTGCTCATTTGAGAATAAAACGCTAAATTCGTACCCTTTTTAAAATCAAGAAAGATGAAATTTTTTATTGACACAGCAAATTTAGAACAAATCAGAGAAGCCCAAAATCTTGGTATTTTGGATGGAGTTACAACCAATCCTTCCCTTATGGCAAAAGAAGGAATCAAAGGGAAAGAAGCTATTCTACAGCATTATAGAGATATCTGCGAAATTTCAGATGGAGATGTAAGCGCCGAGGTGCTCTCTACTGACTACGAAGGTATGATAAAAGAAGGGAAAGAACTGGCAGCCCTACACGAGCGAATAGTAGTAAAAATCCCAATGACCAAAGACGGAATAAAAGCGATAAAATATTTCGCGGATAATGGGATAAAGACCAACTGTACTTTGGTATTTTCGGCTGGACAGGCTCTTTTGGCAGCAAAGGCAGGCGCTACCTATGTTTCGCCTTTTTTAGGAAGATTAGATGATATTTCTACTGACAGCATCCAGCTGATAGAAGACATCCGAGTAATCTATGACAACTATCTATTTGAAACTAAGATACTTGCAGCCTCTATCCGAAACCCTATGCATATCATAAATTGTGCTAAAATAGGTGCAGATGTGGTAACTTCTCCTCTTGCTTCTATTCTGAATCTTTTGAATCATCCTTTGACTGATAATGGATTGAAACAGTTCATCGCTGATTCTAACAAACTACAATAAATTAAAAAGTATGAGCGGAAACTCATACTTTTTTTATTATCATTATTTCAAATACATTTTCATTTTTGTGATTTCCTCAGGAGTGGCTTTTATCTTCTTAAAAATCTCTTTTTCTGATGGGAAACTCACTCTGTAGAAAATAATTTTTTCGCCGTATTTTCGGAAATATGGATGCGTTTTCAGAAAATCCTCTGGCGCATCTGTAATAGCGTATTTCTGGATTTTAGAAACATCCATTGGGCTGGTGGAAATTAAATCCCTTGCCAAGTCTTTATCCACATTATAAGTTTCCAAAATCTGCTGTTTATCGGCAAATCCTCCTAATTTCTTTCGGTAGCCTAAATAGCTTGCCGCCGCCTTTTCATTAAACCCAAATTCTACCAACTGCTTGAAAGTAATACTGTTCAGGTCTATTTTAGAAAAATCCGTTTTGGCTGGTGCTACTGCTTTGGAAGGTTCTTCTTTTTCTCGGATTTGTAGTTTTATCCAAGGTTTCAGCTCTTGGAATTTTTCAGCAGAAATTACAAAGCATTTTTCAATATCTTCCAGACTTTTAAAACTTCCTTTCAGATTTTTATCTTTGTAATTTATGATTACTTGGGCTTGTTTTTCAGAAAAACCTAATCTCTGCCAGCCCTGCGCATCCAAAGCATTTGGGTCAAAATAGCTGTATTCTATTTTAGGCTTATTTTCTTTCGGTTTTTGAGCGAAATCAGGCGCTGTTTCAGGCAAAATCAAGTAAGGTGCCAGCCGTTGGTAATTTTCTGGGCTGATGATGAAACATTCCCTAAACTTCTCCTTGCTTCGGAAACTTCCTCCGAGATAATTTTTGTATTTAATAATCGCTTCGGCTTGTTTTTGGGAAAAGCCCATATTCTCCCAATCTTTCGCTGAATAGGAATCAGGATTAAATTTCCCTGATATTTTTAGTTCTTTCTTGGTAAAAGAATTTTCAAAATTATTTTTCTTGCTAGTTTTCTCTGGAAGCAGAATATACGCCTCTATTTCCGCAAATTTTTCAGGAGAAATGGCGTAGCATTTTGCCAGCTGTTCCTTTGAGAGAAATTCTCCGCCGACCAGCTCTTTGTAGTTTAAAATGGTTTTGACCTGCCGTTCTGTAAAACCGAGATTTTTCCACTGCTCTGCAGTGAGTTCATTTGGGTTAAATTCTGATAAAACCAACTCACTTCCCGCCTTTTCATTCACAAACTCCACTACTACAGGCTCGTGCTTTTCAGTGTTTTTAAACCAATAAAAAACCAACTGAAAAACCAAAATAAGGATTCCTAAAATCCCTAAACCTATAAACTGGTTTCGCCGCATCTGAAAAGGTAATTTTGGAAAATTTCTCATAAAAAAAATAAAAGCCTCTAAAAAGAGGCTCTTTGTTTATTATAATGTCGCTGAATGAGCCAACAAATCTGTCAGTTTATTAGAATATCCTGTCTCATTGTCATACCAAGATACCAGCTTCACGAAGTTAGGAGAAAGCATGATTCCTGCTCCTTTATCGAAGATAGATGTTCTCTTATCTCCTATAAAGTCCTGAGATACCACAGGATCTTCTGTATAGCCCAAAATTCCTTTTAATTCGTTTTCTGAAGCAGATTTGATAGCTTGAGAAATTTCATCGTAAGAAGTTGCTTTTTCTAATCTTACCGTTAGATCCACCACAGAAACATCAGCAGTCGGCACTCTAAACGCCATACCTGTCAGTTTTCCGTTAAGAGAAGGAATCACTTTTCCTACCGCTTTAGCAGCACCTGTAGAAGAAGGAATGATGTTCAACAATGCTGAACGACCACCTCTCCAATCTTTTATAGATGGACCATCCACAGTTCTCTGTGTAGCCGTAGTAGCGTGTACAGTAGTCATCAACCCTTCTACAATCCCGAAGTTGTCATGAACCACTTTTGCTAATGGCGCAAGACAGTTGGTAGTACAAGAAGCGTTAGAGAAAATATTTTGGTCAGCTTTTAGTTCTTCGTGGTTTACTCCCATTACGAACATTGGCGTATCATCTTTTGATGGAGCAGAAAGAACTACTTTTTTCGCACCTGCATTTAGGTGGGCAGTAGCAGTTTCTTTTGTTAAGAAAAGTCCTGTAGATTCTACGATGTATTCTGCACCTACTTCATTCCATTTCAAGTTGTTCGGATCTCTTTCAGAAGTTACTCTTATTCTCTTTCCGTTTACAATAAGGTCGTTCCCTTCTACAGAAACTTCTCCTGCGAATTTCCCGTGAACTGAATCATATTTTAGCATGTACGCCATGTATTCAGCATTCACAAGGTCGTTAATTCCTACAACCTCGATGTTATCTCTTTCAACCATTGCGTTGAAAACTAAACTCCCAATTCTACCGAATCCGTTGATTCCTACTTTGATTTTTGACATGATGTTATAATTAAATTTAAAGTTTTCTTCTCATTATCTAAGGTCTGAAACTTGACCTGCACAAATTTACAAAATAAAGTCCAATAAAACGAGTTAAATTTAATATTTCATTTGGCATAATTTTTACTTTAATTTTTTCTAATTTTACCGAATATTATTTTATCATTATGGAAATTATTAGAAACGCTAAAGATTTACAAATTTATATCGCTAATGCCAAAAACAAAGGGCTAAAAATAGGTTTCGCTCCTACAATGGGCGCACTGCATGGTGGACACCTCTCGCTCTACGAGAGAGCCAGAAAGGAAAATGACATCGTAGTTTCTTCTATTTTCGTGAATCCTACTCAGTTCAACAACCCTGAGGATTTGGAAAAATATCCACGAACCATAGAAGCGGACATTGACCTTTTAGAAAAAACAAAAAATGTAGATGCGGTCTATACTCCATCCGTGGAAGACCTTTACCCTAATGGTTTAGAGCGAAAAAGCTACGATTTTGACGGGTTAGAAAACGAAATGGAAGGAAAATCCAGACCTGGGCATTTTGACGGTGTAGGAACTGTGGTAGAGGAGCTTTTCAGACAAGTACAGCCTGATAATGCCTATTTCGGCGACAAAGATTTTCAGCAGTTGGCAATTATCAAAAAACTAGTTCAAAAACTAAATTTGCCTATCAACATCGTAGGAATGCCTATTTTTAGGGAAGAGAGCGGACTGGCAATGAGTTCGCGAAATATGAGGCTAAGCCCTGAGCAAAGAGATAAGGCCAAACTTATCTATGCTACTTTGGTAAAAGCCAACGAAATGTTCAGAAAATCCAGCCTCTCTGATGTCAAAACCTTTGTAGAAAAGACCTTTGAGGACTCTGATTTTGAGCTGGAATATTTCATCATCGCAGATGAAGAAACCTTGAAAGAAGTAGATAAAATCGAAAACGGAAAGAATTACCGAGCGTTCATCGTTGTTTTGGTCGATGGAGTCCGTTTGATTGACAATATCCACCTTGACTAATAAAATAAATCCCGCCAAATGGTGGGATTTTTATTTATTTCAGTTCTGTAAATCTGGTCAAATTCACCTCGGGAAGCAGGTCTTTTTTACCTTCAATAAAATCAAAAAGCTCCTTTGAAAAATAGCATCCATTCAGAATTCCTCTTGCTCCCAGCCCATTGAAAACATAGAGGTTTTTGTACTTTTCATGTCTTCCTAAAATAGGTCTCCTATCCGCCACGGTAGGACGAAATCCTACATTGATTTCCTCCATTTCGAATTTTTCTGGATAAAACTGAGACAGCCCATTTATCAGCTGTTCTTTCGCCTCTTCATCTACATTTTCATCGGTTCTTTCCCTATCGTAAGTTCCTCCGTAATAGTATTTTCCATTTTCCAATGGAAAAATAAAATGTTTTTTCTTAATTGTAAAATCCCCTTCCAGTGGCACAGAGAGATTTACCACTAGATGATGACCTTTATTAATATGAATAGGTATTTCTTTAAAATACGGATTTTGCTTCACGGCTATTCCTTCCGCAAAAACAATATTTTTAAACTTAATATCCTTATACTGAGAGTTTTCTATATCGAGAGAGTTATAGTCAAATCTTTCTTTTATCAAAAATTCATTTCTTTGTAAATATTTTAAAATATCCCCAAAAAATGCTTCCACATCCAATCTTGCAGAATGATTTACCCTTCCAGAACTAAACGGATTTTTCACCACATCTAATTCCTCAAAAACAGGATGAAGAAAAGGTCTAAGACTTTCTTGTTTCATCTTTTTCTGCCACAGTTCTCTTTCTTCCTCATTATGAAAAATCCTTTGGATAGGTTTATTTATTAAATAATTCTTGCCTGTATACTGCTCTATTTCAGACAAAGTTTTATGCAAAAAATCTATCTGCTCCTTTGCCAGCCAAAAAGAAGTAAAACGCTTCAAAACCACAGGATTGATCATCCCTGCCGAAATCTGTGATGCACTCTTCTTCCCTTCTGAAAAAATAACAAAATCTTTATTTTCTTTTAACAATTGATGTGCAAAAAATAAAGCCGCATATCCATCTCCTACAATGATGTATTCTGTTTCTCTCATAACACAAAAATAAAAAACCTAGGCAAAATTTGCCTAGGTTATTATGTTAAAATTATAATAAAATTAATAATTCCACATATCATTCTCCATCTCGAGAATTTGGTTTTTGATTCTTTCGCTCTCTTCTAGTTGAGCGTTAGCATCATTCGGGATGTAGTCTTTGATATTCCCTGTACCATATCCATTTTCAGATCTATAGATGATAGAAGAGAATCTTCTTGCATTCAATAAATCATCAAAAGTAAGGTCAGAAGACAAGTTCTTATTGTTAAATACTACTGCATTTGCCAATACTTCTCTTGCACTCGGGTAGAATACCCAGAATAAATCAATAAGCTCATCAGCATTACCAAGAGGTTCTCCATTAGGTCCTGTCAAGGCATTTGATGATGGGTCTTTACCCATAGCAGAAATACCTAATAATCTGTATTTCAACTGAGCATCTCTACGATCAATGTACCACATACCTTTGATCTTCAGCATCTTTACATTTTCAGATTTAGTTTCATAAACATCTATGTACTGTTGTTTCTCTTCTTCTGAAATTTTCTCCCCAGCATTGACTCTTTCGATATATGCATCAGAGATACGCACGAATTTCGTAGCATTTTCGATTTCTTGTTTAGTCATTCTATCTTTAAACATCTCATCTTTATACACTTCTTTAATAGAGCCATCATTTACTCCATCTAAAAGAAGTTGGTACAAAGATTTTGTAGAAGCTACCAATCCATCAGAGTTATAATAGAATGGTCTATTGATTTTTTCGTTCATATCAATAATTTCCCATACCACCATACTTCTAACAATATCCTTATCCTCTACATATCCGTATTTTACTGGATTGTTTTTTACGGAAATAAGAGAATCCCCTTTCTTAACTGTATTCAAGTTTCTGTAGTGTCTCAACGCAGCTGGTGAATCTGAGTTAAGGATACTCAAAGAGTTCACTGGATTCAATGGAATCTCTTCCTCTTTTTTAACCTCTACAACAGGCTCTGCTGGTTGTTCTGGTTCTTCTTGAACAGTTTTAGTCTTTCCTGCTTTACCTTTTTTACCTTTTTTGGCTACAGCTGTCTTTTTAGCTCCAGCTTTCTTTTTTCCTTTTCCCTTCTGAGCATCTGCAAAGAAGAAGGTAAATACAAGAAAGAACAATAATATTCTTCTCATTTTATTTTGATATTAATTATATTTATTTACTACTGAACATTTATGACAACTGGGCTGATATTTTTAAGCATTTGTCCACCCAATCCTGTAGCAGTAGCTTGGATATCAAACACATAACATACATCACCAGCTCTCAATCCAGCTGTAAGGCTAGCAGCTGCACTTAGAGAGTTTCCGCTCACATACATTGCTGCTTTTCCAGGCGCTTTGAATCTAAATCCTGTTACTTGGAAACTTACAGGGAAGTCGAAATCAGGTATAGCAGCCGAAATCACTTGTTTTGAAATAGAACTTGCTGGCATAGAAACTACATTCTGAGATCTGATCTGTCCTTGTGGTGCAGGAACACTCTTAATACGGAATGGGAATGATTGAGAAACCACTTTTCCATTAGGTTGTTTTCCTGACACTGTAATATTCACAGTATTTCCAGCTCCTGGTCTGATAACCCATTTACCTCTACCACCTGATACACTAGCACCTGGGGCAGAAAGAGTTACTGTAGAGTTATCAACACCTAGCATAGATGCAGACACAGGGTTTTCTACACCTCTATATAGTACATTCATCTTATCAGCAGAAATCAAAGCTCCACTCTCAAGTTTAACTTGTTCTGATCCAGCGATTACTCTATAGTTGTGTTTGAAAGGTAATGGAACCATTTCTCCTTTAGAGTTTTTATATGAAATTGTACCACTTATTGTGTGTTCTCCTACTCCTCCTCCTAGAGTTTTGTACCCCATACCTCTAGTTGTTCTATCAACTCCTGTGAACTGAAGATTTGGATCATCAGAATATGTTCCAATGAATACTTTAGCTTCTGCAGGCTGACCGCTGATAATTACTGAAGGACCAGCAACGATAGCTTCGTATGCATTAAATTTGATATCAGCATCCACTTTTTCTTGAAGCATCAATGCCAAAGCATCTGATTGCAAGTTTCTAGCTTCTGACTGGATAACTTCCAAGTTAGATAATGCCGCAATCAATGGTTGGTTGTGGAACTTATATTGTAACCATCCTTTACCATTTCTTGTTTCTCCTTTTGGAAATTCAGTAACCATTGTTTGGTTAGCTCTTTCTACTAGGTTTTTCATTTCTGGTACATTCCCAAAAGACTGAGCAATAAATGTTCTAAGATCATTTATTTGTTTTGTTAAATCTTTAGCAACCTTAGAAGGTGCATTCTCGTCACCTTCATCAAAGAATTTATTTGTAGAATATTCTGTACCATTCAAAGCATTGAAGTTATCTTCTACTCCAGCTTTTTCATTATATCCTGCCTCTTTCTTCAATTGAGTTTTGATACCTTCTATTGATTCTACTAAAGCATTGATTTTTCCTTTCAATCCTTGATAAATTTCAAAGTTTTGAGCTGCTGCTTCATTAGTTTCAGATTTAGCCTTTAAGGTTTGCTCAAAAATTTTATCAGTTTTATTTTCAGTCAACTCTCTTGACTCTTGTAGAGACGAATTAGTATCAAAATAAGATCTAATAATCTCTTGGTCAATTTGCATCGCCAACATACAGATGAAAACCAAGTACATTAGGTTAATCATCTTCTGACGAGGTGATAATTTCTCTTTTGCCATTTTTTAATTTTTTTTTGGTTTAAAATTATTTAAAAATCACAATGAGAAATTAAGCTTTCATCGCTGTTAACATACCTCCATAAACTCTGTTCAAGCTATTAAGGTTTGTAGTCAATCCTTTCAATTCTTCATTAAACTTCTCTGACTGTTCAGCTGATTTTTGGATATCAGCTACATATTTTTTGCTGTACTCAGACTGTTGTCTTCCGTGTTCTAATTGTAGAGCGTATAATGCGTTGATGCTTTCTAAGTGATTAGCTGCCAAAGCCATTTGCTCGTTATATTTGTGAGTAGAAGCAGAAACATCCACAGTTTGGTTGATTTGATCTACAGAGTGAGAGAATTTATCAATTCCTGTTCTCAATCTTTCGAACATAGCAACATCTAATTTAGCATCTGCTAACATTTTATCCAATTTATCAGATAAAGAAACTTCTAATTCAGAAATGTTAGATGTAACTTTAGATTCTACAGCCTTTCTTGGTTTTGGAGTAGCATTAGCATCCATTAATTCTGGATATACATTTTCCCATGCATATTTAGTTTCTTCTGCTGGCGGGTTGAATGCAAACACGATGAAGATGAAACATTCCACAGCAAGCCCCAATCCTAAGATAAAGTTACCACTTACACCTGGAATAGGAAGGTGTGTCATTTTAACTAACGCTCCGAAAATTACTACCGCTGCCCCCATTGAATAAATGAAGTTTAACACAGCATCTTTTGATTTAAACATAACTTTTAATTTTTAATGATTATACTTTATTTAATTTTTTCTTATTTTTTTATCTTCTTATTTTAGACGCTCCTTCTGGTATGTCTTGAACAGTTCTAAATCCTATGTAACTTCTAGCAGAGTCTTTACGCTCCCAGTCTCTAGAACCAACCATCAATAGGTATCCTATATCTTTCCAAGAACCACCTCTTACAGTTTTCTTAACATCTACATAGGCTCTGTTAGAGATGTAAGGATTCAATGTAGAAGAGAACTGATAAGTAGAGTTGTTATAAGGAGATTCTGTCCATTCAGCTACATTCCCTGCCATGTCATAAAGTCCATATCCGTTTTTAGGGAACTTTTTGACAGGAGCTGTATACATATATGTACCTTTTTTCTCATCCTCTATATAGTTACCTCTCTTAGGTTTGAAGTTTGCTAAATAGCATGCTCTATCATCCATCAAATAAGGACCTCCCCAAGGATAAGCTGCATTTTCTAGACCACCACGAGCTGCATATTCCCATTCTGCTTCAGTTGGAAGTCTGAATTTCATAGGAGAATGTCTTCTCTTTTTAGATCTTGCATTAGAATCTGCTTTTGCTTTTGTTTTATAGTCAGTAAAAGCTCTTGCTTGATCCCAAGTAACCCCTACTACAGGATAATCTTTATATGCAATATGCCAGAAATATTGGTCAAATAGCGGTTCATTATAAGCATAATTGAAATCTCTCAACCATACTGTTGTATCTGGATAAACAGCTATACTCGTTTTCTTTTCTGAACGAAGTCCTTTAGATCCATCTTTGATGTCTTCCCACTCATAACGGTACTGAAGTTTAGTAACATCTAGAATTCTCTTGTTATTTTCTCTCTTATCTGGCGCTATATACATAGACTCTAAAATCTCTGCATATTTAGCATCTGGATATTGATTAACATTCCAATCTAATGGAACTGACCAATCCAATCTTTTCGCCTCATTATAACCATTTCTACCTCCTTGAGATTCTAAGAACTGCTGGTATCCAGACTTATTCTCTTTATCTCCTTTTTGAGACAAATACGCATAATTACGCCCTTCTCCTTTACCATCTCCAGAAGATTGTCCTCCTCCTGCAGCCTCTGCTAAAAGAGTTCTAGCAATAGAGTCTCTTACATAGTTGATAAACAATCTATACTGAGCGTTAGTAACCTCTGCCTCATCCATGAAAAATGAAGAAACAGTAACTGTCTTTAATTGGGTTTTTTCTGGAGTCATTGTGAAGTCCTGATCTGCCTGCCCCATAACGAAAGACCCTCCTGGTATTGCTACCATTCCGTGCGGTCTCGCTGCAACAAAAGATTTTGAACTTTCTCTAGACACCAATTCTCCCTTGGTATCTGGTCTTCCAGAATTCCCTTTTTTTCCTCCTGAGGAACATGCCGCAGTTAGTAAAGCTGCGGAAACTAAAAGAACGATTCTTTTCATTATATTAAATCTATTTTTTATAATTTATTTATTTTTCAAAAAGGATAACGATTTTTTTTTAAAATTATTTTCCTACCATCATATTTTTTTTATTCCACTGTCACAGATTTTGCCAAGTTTCTTGGCTGGTCTACATTAACTCCTCTATAAACAGCTATATAATAAGCTAATATCTGTAATGGTATAGATGCTATTATTGGAGAAAAACATTCTGATGTTTCTGGTATTTCTATCACATAATCAGACATTGCTGAAACCTGCTCATCTCCTTTATTAACAATAGAAATCACTTTCCCTTTTCGCGCTTTAATCTCCTGTACATTACTTACAATTTTATCATAATGACCTTTTCTTGGAGCAATGATTACTATTGGCATATTTTCATCAATCAAAGCAATAGGTCCATGCTTCATTTCTGCCGCTGGATAGCCTTCTGCATGGATATAAGAGATTTCTTTCAACTTTAATGCTCCTTCTAATGCAGCAGGGAAATTATAACCACGCCCCAAATATAAGAAATTTGAAGCACTTACAAAATCTTTCGCCATTTTTTTAACATAATCATGAGTAGATTCTAGTACATCCTCTATCTTTTTAGGGATAGCATCTAGTTCTGTTATCAGACTCATGAAATCTACATTGCTAAGATTTCCATTATGTTTTCCTAACTTAAGCGCCAGTAAAGACAATATTGTCAGTTGAGCAGTAAAAGCCTTTGTAGAAGCAACTCCTATCTCTGGTCCCGCATGTGTATATGCACCTGCATCTGAGAATCTAGAAATAGAAGAATCTACAACATTACAAATTCCAAAAATAAAAGCTCCTCTTTCTTTCGCTAATTTAATAGCCGCCATAGTATCTGCCGTCTCACCCGATTGAGAAATAGCAATAACTATATCTTTATTAGTAATAATAGGATTTCTATATCTAAATTCTGAAGCATACTCCACTTCTACTGGGATTCTAGCAAATTCTTCTATAAGATATTCCCCTATCAATCCCGCATGCCAAGAAGTTCCACAAGCTACAATAATAATTCTTTCTGCTTTGGTAAATTTATCCAAATAATCCCAGATTCCAGCCATTTTTATGATTCCTTCATCTACTAAAAGACGACCTCTCATAGTATCATGGATAGATTTTGGTTGTTCAAAAATTTCTTTAAGCATAAAATGCTCATAACCACCTTTCTCTATCTGTTCTAGACTTAATTTTAATTCTTGAACTTCAGGTATAACAACTGAATTATCAACAATAGCTCTGATTTCTACTCCTTTTTCTAAAGAAATCGTTGCCATGTGTCCATCTTCAAGATAGATAGCTTCTTTAGTAAACTCAACGAAAGGTGAAGCATCAGAAGCTACAAAATATTCATTTTCTCCTATTCCTATAGCCAATGGCGAACCTAAACGCCCTACAACCAATAGTCCAGGATGGTCTTTATGCATGACAGTGATAGCGTAAGCTCCGTACACTTCGTTCAATGCATATCTCACAGCAGTAGGGAAATCCACCCCCTGCGTGTCCATTATATATTGAATCAGATTAACTAAAACTTCAGTATCTGTGTCAGAAGCAAAAGTAAATCCTTTCTCTATCAACATAGTCTTAATGGTATCATAGTTTTCTATAATTCCATTATGAATAATTGCTATTTTCCCATTATTAGACAAATGCGGATGAGAGTTTCTATCACTAGGAACCCCATGAGTAGCCCATCGAGTATGTCCCATACCCACATGAGCAGAACCTTCTAAGTCTTTAGAAATACTAACCAAATCGGCTACTTTTCCTTTTGTTTTCTTAAGTTCAAAGTCATTATTTTGTCCCTCTACTATTACCCCTGCACTATCATAACCTCGATACTCTAATCTTTTTAGCCCATTGATTACTATATCATAAGCACATCTATGCCCTGTATATCCTACTATTCCGCACATAACTTTGTCTAAATTTATTTAGTAACATATGTTACCATTAGTTTTGGTCTATTATTATTCGTAGTATTTGTCCCTACAAACACAGCTCTGTAAGGTGAGCTAACATTATTATTATAATTTTCACTTACCAAATTCCCATTTGAAGTAAGATACTCTCCAATATTGACAATCAAGTCTTTAGCCTCTGCTTCTTTTTCTACAATATCTTTGATGGTTTTTGTAATATCAATATCATAGTAAGAAGGATTACTATTAGTAGAATAAGCTTTTACTAAACTATAATTACTATTACCCAACATAGTTTTTAAGTCCGTAATAAAATCAGTTTCTCCTTGTTTTCTGACTAAGAAACCAACTGGTTTAGTATAAGAGTTATTCCATGTATTGGTATCTGTATACAATCTTACTTTTGCTGAAAGTATCGCTGCTCCACGCTCTTTGTAAAGTCTTTTCAAATCGCTAATACCAGCTCCATTCAATTTTATTCCAGCTCCAGGACCTCCCATCCCTTGCATATATAGTAGAGGATCTCCATTAGTACTATTTATATTAGCCATTACAGTATTAAATGTAGAACTTCTAGTATATGATATCTTGCTAAAATGAACATTAGAAGATCCTAAATCAAAACTAAAAGTATTTGATTTTCCTCCAGATCTATAGTACATGGTCATTGTCACTTCATTAGGAGCAAAGTTTATCAAGTAACCATCATTTTCTCGAACTGAAATTTTAAGTCCTTTGAAATAATTGATAAAATTACTTTCGTTGCTCAACTCTGTAGCTCCACTTTTATCAGCTATTTTAGTTTTAAAATGATTTTCATCTAATTTGATTCTTAATCCTGCTTCCCTTGTCAAAAGAACCGTATTATCAGAAGTTTTATTTATACTAACTGCATAAACATTCCCTGAAAAAACCTTAGTCCCCAATGGAACTCCACTTGTAGTAACGGTGCTATTTGACAATTTTTCCGTCCCAACAGCCCCCAAATCAGTAGCAATTTCATGAACATCAATATTCATTGTTGCTGCTGGATTTCCATATTTAACAGCTTCATATTTCGTTAATGTCTGTTTTGCAGCCTGTCCTTCATGGGTTACATTTGTTGTTGTAACCGCTTTGGTTGTAGCATCATATTGAGGTTTAATTTCTAAAACCACAGAATCTACTATTGGATTAGTTCCAAAGTCAGGAGCATATTTAGACAATCTCACTTGAGTAACATATGCTGACTTCTGTGTACCGAACTGCCCCTCGGTAAAAGCCCCCAATGTAGCTCTTTGCAAAGCGTAGGAATCAGCTCTCACAACATCTCCATTATTTATATTGTAGGCTACCAAATCATAAGAAACCTGATTTCCAGTAACTGAATTACCATCAAAAAGATTTTTCCCCAAGTCATCAGCATCAGAATTACAGCTGACCATCAAACCTCCAAAAAGAAAAACTGATAATATTGACTTTATTTTATTCATCTGTTTCTTAGTTTTATTTATAAATTTCTGATATTTCCTCTTCATTAACTCCTTCTATTTTAGGCGTTTTTGTATTCTTAAAGCCTTCTTCTAATGTTTTATTGAGCTTTTTATCTCCTTTTACAATCAAGTCTACTAAATCCATCCCTTCGACAAGAAAATCTTGTATTGTAGGATTTTCAATAGCTTTCAGATCGCTTATTCCATCAAATTTCAATTTCTCTTCTATTTCCTTTCCTAAACTAAAATTTTTCTCATTGTATACCGACAAAACAAGTTTAGTATCTTGAAAATATGTATCTGATTTATAGAAATTCTTCAAATATATCGCTACAAAAGAAGACATCCATCCATTAAGATGTATCACATCTGGCACCCAGTTCAGCTTTTTGATAGTTTCTATCACTCCTCTTGTAAAGAATATGGCTCTCTCATCATTATCTTCAAAAGGCTTCCCTTCTTCATCTGTATAGTAAGATTTTCTCTTAAAATACTCATCATTATCTATAAAATACACCTGCAACCTTTCCCCTGGTAAAGATGCCACTTTTACTATCAAAGGCTGATCCAAATCATTTATAATAATATTCATCCCTGAAAGACGGATCACCTCATGCAACTGATATTTTCTCTCACTAATCAGCCCAAATCTTGGCATAAAAACCCTCACATCATTTCCTTCCTGATGCATTTTCAGAGCCATCTTATTCACCTCCGAAGCCATATTTGTTCCCTCCTGATAAGGAAACATCTCCGTAGTGACATATAGAATTTTTTGATTTGACATACTGCTTATTTCTATTGACATAAGTCAATTCATTCTGCAAAGTTACAAAATTAAATTCATTTATAAACAACAAAAGTCTTATCAAAAATGATAAGACCCTGATAGTATTGCACTTATATTTCTATTTTAAAATAGATATAATCTGTTCTGCTAGTGAAATTCCGATTCTATCCTGCGCTTCATTAGTAGAAGCTCCTGTATGAGGAGTTAATGAAATTTTTGGATGAGATAGAATACTCTTAGCTGGTGTAGGCTCATTGATGAACACATCCAGCCCAGCAAAAGCCAATTTACCACTATCCAAAGCTTTTAGAAGCGCTTCTTCATCCACTACTCCACCTCTGGCACAGTTCACTAGTGCCGCTCCATTTTTCATTAAATCAAATTCTTTCTGACCAATAACGAATTCTTTTTGAGCTGGAACATGAAGCGTAACGAAATCTGCTTCTTTTAGAACTTCTTCTTTAGACTGTGTTTTGATTTCAAAATCCACTGACTGTCCATTGAAAAATTCTACTTTTAAATTTACTTTTTCAGCAAAATTATCCACCGCTAAAACTCTCATTCCTAGACCTAAAGCCATTTTAGCAACTTCCTGACCAATTCTACCAAAACCAATGATACCGATAGTTTTCCCTCTCAGCTCCACGCCTTTTGTATAAGCTTTTTTAAGCTCTGCGAATTTAGAATCTCCTTCTACTGGCATTTTTCGGTTAGAATCTGTTAAAAATCTACATCCTGAAAACAAATGAGCAAAAACCAATTCTGCCACAGATGCTGATGAAGCCGCAGGTGTATTAATCACATTGATTCCTTTTTCTCGTGCATATTCCACATCTATATTATCCATTCCTACACCACCTCTACCGATGATTTTCAGAGATGGACAAGCATCTATGATATCCTTTCTTACTTTGGTTGCACTACGCACTAGAAGCGTTCTCACTTGGTTTTCATTGATATAGTTTATCAATTTTTCTTGTGGAACTTTGGCAGTAATTACCTCAAAACCTGCTTTTTGCAAACCATCAATTCCAGACTGGTCTAAACCGTCATTTGCTAATACTTTCATAATAATAGTTTTAATAAATTCTAATAATAGTTATCCCACAAAGATATAAATTTGATTTTAAATATTTGATATTTCCAGACTAAAATAAATTGCTAAATTTGTCCTTTATTGAACAAATGGAAGAAAAAGTAGTTTTAATCAATCCAAATGATGAATTTTTAGGTGTAATGAACAAGCAGGAAGCCCATGAAAAGGGAGTTCTGCACCGTGCTTTTTCTGTTTTTTTGTTTAATGCAAAGGGAGAAATGCTCCTGCAAAGAAGAGCTGGTTCTAAATACCATTCGCCCAATCTATGGACTAATGCAGTCTGCTCCCACCCTCGCGAGGGAGAATCCTATAAAGAAGCCGCTCTGAGGCGCATGCAGGAGGAACTTGGTATTTCTGCTGATATAGAGGAAAAATTCCATTTTATCTATAAAGCTGATGTAGGACAAGGACTTTGGGAGCATGAGCTGGACTATGTTTTTACTGGATTTTTTGAAGGTGATTTTAACCTAAATTCGGAGGAAGTTTCGGAAGTCCGCTATATTTCCACAGAGAATTTGGACAGAGAAATGAAAGAAAAACCAGAAAACTTCACAGAATGGTTTAAAATAATACTCAACGAATATAAACAGCATTTATCATGAAAAAATTATTGTTTAAACTATTTTTTGCATTGGCTTTCACTTCTATTTCCCTGCACGGACAGGAGAAAATACAGCAGGTGGAAGTCCATATATTTGGAGGAATGGCTCTTTATTCAAGCCAATACACCCTCAATTCTCTAAAAAAAGAATTTAGCGCAAAACCTCTAATGGGACAAAAAGAAGAACTCCCAAAGGAGATTTCGCTACCAAACACGCCCAAGAACTGGGAAGCTTTCACTAAAAAAATAAATCTGAACAAATTCAAAAAACTGAGAGATGGTCCCAGCGAACAGGCTTTTGGTGGGCAGGACAAGGTCATTATCATCAAAACTAATAAAAAGACTTATAGAAAAATGAATGCTTACGGCAACGACCATGACAGGGAAGTTTGGTATGATTTACTACAAATCATAGCAAAGGAATTTGGAAAAAAAGGCATTTATGAATAAATAAACTATATTTTATGAAAAAGTTTTTCTTCATTTTCGTTTTGTATTGGCTTCATTCTTGTAATGGAACAGAGAAAGCAATGGCCACCAGCCCAGACACTCAGAAAACCAGCATTTCTGAAAAACAAAATGCTGAGAAAATAGAAAGGATAATTTATTCTCAAACAGGAGGAGATACTGGTGGTAAAAATGTACATTTAGTGATAACTAAGGATTCTATTATTTATCATCTTACAGAAGGCGTAACTGATGAAAAAACCATAGCAAATTTGTCATTAAATAACAATAATAAAGATTGGGAGGCGTTCATTGATAAAATTGATTTAGAGGATTTTGAAAAGGGAAAACCAAGCAAAGAACTGATAATGGATCTCCCTACCATAAAAATCATAATAAAAACGGATAAAAAAGAATATTCTAAAACTAATATTCAAAACAATAAAACTTGGGATTACATTACCAAACAAATCATAGACATAAAATACTCACAATTATATAACCATTTAAATTTAGAAAAATGAAAAAAACTGCACTTTATAACAAACATGTAGAACTCGGCGCTAAAATGGTGCCTTTCGCTGGTTTTGATATGCCTGTCCAGTACGCTGGCGTGACGGAAGAACATTTCGCTGTGAGAGAAAAAGCAGGAATGTTTGATGTATCGCACATGGGACAGTTCATCATAGAAGGCGCAGGCGCGAAAGACCTTCTGCAATATGTAACGACCAACGACCTAAATACGCTGACTGATGGAAAAGCCCAGTATTCCTGCCTTCCAAACGGACAAGGAGGAATAGTGGATGACCTCATCATCTATAAAATGGCGGACGAAGTATATTTCGTGGTGGTCAATGCTTCTAACATTGAAAAAGACTGGAATCATATTTCTAAATTCAATGAAAAATTTGGAGCAAAAATGACCAATATTTCCGATGAAACTTCTCTAATCGCTATCCAAGGGCCTTTGGCAACGCAGATTTTGCAAAAACTAACCAGTACTAATCTTTCCGAAATCCCTTATTATCATTTCACTATCGGAACGGTGGATGGCGTGCAGGATGTAATCATCTCAAACACAGGCTACACGGGAAGCGGTGGATTTGAGATTTATTTTAAAAATGAAAATGCCGAGCAGCTCTGGAACGCCCTTACAGAAGCAGGAAAAGAGGAAGGACTCATGCCATGCGGGCTGGCAGCGAGAGATACACTAAGATTGGAAAAAGGATTCTGCCTCTATGGTAATGATATTGATGACTCTACTTCTCCGTTGGAAGCTGGTCTAGGCTGGATTACAAAACTTGGGAAAGGTGATTTCGTGGATGCTGAATTTTTCAAAAAACAAAAAGAAGAGGGCGTTTCCCGCAAGTTAGTTGGTTTTGAATTACTTGAAAAAGGCGTTCCAAGACACGACTACCCTGTGGTGGATGCGGAAGGAAATGTCATCGGAAAAGTGACTTCTGGAACATCTTCGCCAATGAAGAAAATAGGGCTCGGATTGGCTTATGTAAAAACTGAGTTTTCTAAACCAGAATCTGCTATTTTCATCCAAATAAGAAATAAAAACATTCCTGCAAAGGTGGTAAAAACGCCTTTCGTTTAAGATTTTAATTAAATTTTTAGATTATATTTATGAAAAAAACATTTGCATTTATTTTATTGAGTATCATTTCATTAGCAAAGGCTCAGCTGACTGACATTAGATACATTCCTGTAATTTCTACCGATACTATTTCCACCAAGGCTAATCTTTATCCTCATGTATTGAGCAAAAACAAATTCAATCCGCTGGTTTTTGAAAACGGTTTTAAAGTCGGCGAAAGAAGAGAGGCGGTGAGACTTTGGGACAAGGATATTTTTTACCTTGAATTCACCGATAGAAAAATGAACAAAAGAGTTTTCCGACAAATACCAGAGCTAAAGAAAAACGGAAAATTATTTGAAATCATGCTGCAAGGAGATGTTTCTTGGTACAGAAGATATTTCAGCTACAGAGCTGACACTTGGGATGCCAACTACGAACACGAAGACTATTTCGTAAAAGGCAATGAGATTGTAAACATCCCTGTAAAAGGCCGATACAAGAAAAAACTAAAAGCTCTACTTTCTGACAAACCAGAAATCGCGAAGGAAGTAGACCAAATGGTAGGCGACAGCGACATCAGAGAAATTTTAGAGAAATACAACAGAAAATAAGAAAAATCCCTCTATTTATAAGAGGGATTTTATTTTTCGCCAATCACAAATCGGTCATTTTCTGATAAATCCTTTACAAGTTCTGATTTTGTGAGAACATCCTGAAACAGCTGCAGTGTTTCTTTTCCTAATTTTTGGTTGATTTCCAAAAAAACAGAGCCTTCTTTTTTCAGGTGGTTTTCAGAGTCTTTAGCTATTTTTTCATAAAAAGCAAGAACTCTGTTTTCAGGAGCAAAAAGTGCTATATTTGGTTCAAAATTCTTCACAGAATACGAAATTTCTTCCTTTTCTAAAACATCTATATACGGAGGATTGCTCACTATGATATCATAAATTTCATCCAGTTTTTCATTCAAATAATCTTTCTGTATAAAATTGATTTTCACCTTATGAAAATCGGCATTTTTTTTGGCTATATTCAGTGCTTTTTCAGAAATGTCAATACTGCTGACCTCTGCATTTGGGAATATTTTTGCCAAAGAAATACTGATGCAGCCGCTCCCTGTTCCTACATCCAGAATTTTTAGTTTTTCTTTTTTCAGATGACTTAGTCTACTTTCTATCAATTCTATCAATTCCTCTGTTTCAGGGCGTGGAATAAGGA
>CALAEK010000104.1 GCA_937890925.1 uncultured Riemerella sp. | reverse complement strand
GGACTGCTATCGGGTTTTTGGAATGAGCCAGACCATCTTTCATCCTAAGCATACCTCCAGAACCTTTTACATGCCAAGAACCTCTGCTGTAAGATGCATTAGAAATAGGTGTACATGGTGTCATCCCTAAATTTATAATTGCTGTAGCATACACAAAAGGCTTAAAGGTAGAACCTACCTGTCTTTTCCCTTGTTTCACATGGTCATACTGGAAGTGCTCCCAGTTAATCCCTCCGACCCAAGCCTTGATATCACCTGTTGTAGGCTCCATAGCCATAAGTCCTGCCTGTGCAATCTGCTTGTGATAACGGATAGAATCCCATGGAGACATCTCCACATCCTGCTCTCCTTCCCAAGTAAAGATAGAAGTTTTCACAGGTTTCTTAAACTCCATAAGGATAGAATCCTCTGATATACCAGCCTCTGCAAGTTGTTTATATCTTCCTGTTCTCTTCACAGAAGCCATCATAATATCATTTACCTGTTTGTCAGAAATATGATAAAATGGTCTCTTTCTATTATTTTTTTGTTCGTTATCAAAACTTTTCTGCAGATTGGTCAAGTGTTCTTTTATGGCTTCTTCGGCGTATTTCTGCATTTTGGAATCGACAGTAACATATATCTTTAGTCCATCTCTATATATGTTCAGTTCTTTTCCTGTTTTCTTCTCATAATCTTTTAGGTATGTAGAAATTTCCTGACGAAGATAATGTTTGTAATATGCAGAATAGCCTTGGTCTATTCCTTTAATATTTTGATAATCAGTTTTTATTGGCTCTTGTACAGCCTTGTCATAGGTTGCTTGGTCTATATATTTAGTTTCAAGCATTTGTTTCAGAACCACATTTCTTCTCTCTGTCGCTCTTTCCAAGTTTCTGAGCGGATTGTTTTTCACTGGGTTTTCGAGCATTGCTACGAATGTAGCCGCTTCGGAAAGAGTAAGGTCTTTGGTCTTTTTATTGAAATAAACCTTTGATGCCATTTCTATTCCATTGGCATTATAAAGGAAATCAAACTTATTGAAATACAAAGTAATAATCTCCTCTTTGGTATATCTTTTCTCCAAACTTACCGCCACAGACCATTCTTTCAGCTTTTGGAAGATTCTCTCTCTTTTACTTTGTGCAGCTGATTTTGTAAATAAAAGCTTGGCTAACTGCTGGGTAATGGTAGAACCTCCCCCTCTTTCGCCTCGGAAATAGACTGCTCTCACTATGGATTTTAGGTCTATTCCAGAATGCTCTCTGAAACGCTCATCTTCCTTCGCATAAAGAGCATAAACCAAATACGGTGGAAGCTGATTATAAGTAACTGGCTGGGTTTTTTCTTTTTCAAATTTACCCAAAACCACTCCATCAGAAGAAATAATCTCTGATGCTACATAGATATCTGGATTTTCTATATCTTTCATATCGGGCATCTCCCCAAGAAAACCCTGTGAAATAGAAAAGAACAAAGCCACTATGGCAGCAACTGTTCCTATAAATCCTAACCAAATCAACTTAATCCATCTTCCCACATAAGATTTTTTCTTTTTTGTGGGAAGTTTTTTTTCGTTTTCCATGTTTATTACGGAGTTGTTGTTTTTATATTTTCTATTTTAATGCCTATATCCTCTATTCCTTTCAGCTGGTCGGTTCTCATTCCGTGTTTTAGTTCCACTTTATATTTACCGTTTGCTGGGAATTTGTATTCATTTTTATACTGAACTAGAATTTCCTTAACATCTCCTATACCACTTCCGTACCATTCTCCATTTGGTTTTGCTAAAATATACTGAAGCGTATCCGTTTTCAAAACTTTATTCTTTTCTCCTTTAATAGTAGAAATCAAAAACAAGTTATTGTAAGGATATTCATTATTATTCCTTACAACAAATATAAGGTTTTTTGGAAACTCAGAATCTTTGATTTCGAACTCTATTTTCTTAGCATCATTCTTTCCCCAGAGGTTATTCACCTCGGTCATATAGATTTCTCCCTCGCTGGAACAACCTACGGAAATAAACCACAATGCTGCGAATAGCCATATCTTTTTACCCATCATTATTATTTTTTTTCGGGTTATTTCTTTTTTTATTATTCTTTCTATTGTTTGGTTTCTGTTGCTCTGAATTATTCTGTTTCGGAGCATTATTATTGTTTTTTTCTTCCTTTGGATAAGTGTTTTTCTTTTCCTTGTTTTTAGGTTTTTTGTTTGATTTTTTCTTCTCGAAACGGTCTATGTTATTCTCCTGAATCAGATCTATTTCCTTCGTAGGAGCGGACAATTCTTGGGTTTTATATTCCTCTAATGGCGGAATTTTGTTCCCTTTTTTGTTCATGGAAATCATCTCCTTTACCTCTTGGATATCTAGGTCATACCAAAGAATAGAATTATCCACATAAGCAAACCACATTCTCTTTTTGAAAACATCTATTTTAATGCAGAAAGCCTTTCCTTTTTCTGTATCCAAAACCGTGCTGGAAGAAGGGAAATGGCTGAGTGCATCCATGTAGCTGTCTAGTTCAAAATTCAGACAACATTTCAGCTTACCGCACTGCCCTGCAAGTTTTAAAGGATTGATACTCAGCTGCTGGTATCTGGCTGCATTAGTATTCACCGAACGAAAATCCGTAAGCCATGTAGAACAGCAGAGTTCCCTTCCACAAGAGCCTATTCCGCCCAGTTTAGCTGCTTCCTGTCGGTAGCCTATCTGTTTCATGTCTACTTTAGCACGAAAAACAGCTGCGTATTCCTTTATCAGCTGTCGGAAATCTACCCTGCCTTCTGCTGTGTAGTAAAAAGTAATCTTAGAGCCATCCCCTTGGTATTCTATATCCGAAATTTTCATTTCAAGATTTAGATTCAAGGCGATTTTTCTTGCTTCTTTCTTTACTTCTTCTTCCTTTTTTCGGGCATTTTGCCATATTTCTACATCTTTTTGTGTAGCTATACGGATTATTTTGGAGGCTTGTTCTTCTCCAAAATTTTTCTTTTTCATCTGTATCCTCACCAGTTCACCTGTGAGACTCACCACTCCGACATCGTATCCTGAGCTGGACTCTACCGTTACTATACTTCCTATATGCAGCGGTAGTTTATTTATGTTATGATAAAAACTTTTTCTTTCATTTTTAAATCTAACCTCAACATAATCACACTCATTCAGTGGAGATTTTATATTGGCAAGCCAGTCAAAAACATTCAGTTTATAACTGTTCCCGCAGGTATCTACTTTGTCACAGCCCGTCTCGCTTTTAGAGCCGCAACTATGTGAAGAATCGCCAGATGTTCTACATCCACAACTCATATTTATCTTTTGTTTATTCTTGCAAATGTAGTTATTTTTTAGTGAAAAACAATACTAAACCTAAATCACCATCGACAGAGCTATTCTCTTTCTTTCTGTGTCTATTTCTATTATTTTCACTTTTACCTGCTGGTGGAGTTTTACCACCTCGCTAGGGTCGCTGACAAAGCCATCTTTCAGCTGGGAAATATGCACCAACCCATTTTCTTTTATCCCAATGTCCACAAAACACCCGAAAGCCGTGATATTACTCACTATACCAGGAAGCACCATTCCTGATTTCAAATCTTCAAAAGTTTTTATATTCGGATCAAACTCAAAGACTTTGCTCGTTTTTCTTGGGTCAAGCCCTGGTTTTAGAAGCTCTTTCAGAATATCTTTTATCCCTAAAATTCCGATGTCCTCCGTGGTGTATTTTTCTGGAGCGATTTGCTTTATTTTTTCCTCATTAGCGATAAGGTCTATCGTTTTGATACCAAGGTCTTTCGCCATTTTTTCCACGATTTTGTAGGCTTCTGGATGCACAGAGGAGTTATCCAAAGGATTTTTGCCATCTTTTATTCGGATAAATGCCGCCGCCTGCTGGAATGCCTTTTCGCCCAGACGAGGAACTTTTTTAATCTGATTTCTATCCACAAAAGCTCCATTTTCGGTTCGGTAAGCCACAATATTTTCCGCAAGTTTCTCGCCAATACCAGAGACATAGCTCAACAGGGATTTACTCGCTGTATTAATGTTAATTCCTACCGAATTCACGCATTTTACGACCGTACTGTCCAGCTCTTCTTTTAACAAAGCCTGGTCTACATCGTGCTGATACTGACCTACGCCGATGCTCTTTGGGTCTATTTTTACCAACTCGGCAAGCGGGTCAGACAGCCTCCTTCCGATAGAGACCGCACCTCTCACGGTGATGTCATAATCAGGAAATTCATCTCGGGCAATTTTACTCGCGGAATAAACGGACGCTCCAGCTTCAGACACCACGAAAACTTGCAAAGGTCTGTCAAACGCTATTTTTTTAATGAAAAACTCGGTTTCACGAGAGGCTGTTCCGTTTCCGATAGAAATCGCCTCAATATGGTAAGCCTCCACCATAGAGCGGATTTTTTTCATCGCAGCGGCTGTTTCTTTCTGTGGAGCGTGTGGATAAATGGTCTCATTATGAAGCAAATCGCCTTTTTCATCAAGACAAACCACCTTACAGCCCGTTCTATACCCTGGGTCTATGGCTAAAATCCGCTTCTCGCCGAGAGGCGGTGCCAAAAGCAGCTGTGTCAAATTTTCAGAAAAGATAGAAATCGCCTTTTCATCGGCTTTAATCTTGGCTTCCTGCAAAATTTCATTTGAAATAGACGGCTCCAAAAGTCTTTTGTAAGCATCTTGAGCCGCAAGGATTATTTGCTCTGCACACGAAGGCGAAGCTGTTTTCACCAAACTTCCCTCCATGAAAGTAAGGATTTCATCTTTGTCAATATCAATGCTCACTTTTATAAAACCTTCTTTTTCAGCGCGAAGCATCGCCAGAAGTCTGTGAGAAGGAATTTTATTCAGCGGTTCACTCCAGTCAAAATATTGGGCGTATTTCTGCGCCTCTTCTTCCTCTTTTTTGGTTTTGACTACTTTACTGGAAATCACAGCTTTTCGCTGAAAAACTCTTCTAAGATTTTTTCTAATGAATATATTTTCGTTTATCCATTCTGCGATGATGTCCCTTGCGCCTTGAAGTGCCTCCTCCACGCTGGAAACTTCTTTATTCAGATAATTCTGCGCCGTTTGCTCTATGTCACCATTTTTCTGCGCCATGATGATTTTTGCCAAAGGCTCCAGCCCTTTTTCTTTTGCGGCATCGGCTTTGGTTTTTCTTCGTTTTTTAAAGGGAAGATATAGGTCTTCTATTTCCTGTAAATCAAAGCTTTGCTCTATTTTTGCACGAAGTTCGGGCGTGAGTTTTTCCTGCTCTTCTATGGATTTCAGAACGCTTTCTTTTCTCTTTTGGATTTCATCAAAATTTTTGTTAAGTTTTTGAATTTGTTCTATTTCCACCTCGCCGAGGTTTCCTGTTTTGTCTTTCCTGTATCGGGCAATAAAGGGAATAGTGCAGTCTTCCGAAAGCAGCTGCAAAACGGCGTTGATCTGTTTTTCTTGAAGTGAAATATTCTGCTGAATGAATTGTATCTTGTCCATTGTTCTTTTTGATAAATAATCCGCAAAATAAACAAACTTTAATTTAAAATGTCTAATGTTTTTTAATTATCTTTGTCAGTCTTAATAAAACATAATATGAATCATCAACTAAAAATATTCAATTCCTTAAAAGGAGAAAAAGAAGTTTTTGTGCCTTTGCACGAGAATAATGTAGGAATGTATGTCTGCGGTCCTACGGTGTACAGCAATGTGCATTTGGGAAATGTGCGTACCTTTATGTCGTTTGATTTTGTGTATCGTACGCTGAAATTCTTGGGCTACAAAGTGCGCTATGTCCGTAACATTACCGATGCGGGACACCTTACCGATGACGGCGATGTGAACAACGACCGTTTCGTAAAACAATCTCGTCTAGAAAAGCTGGAACCTATGGAAATTGTACAAAAATACACAGTTGATTTCCATAAAGTTTTGGATATATTCAATCTTCTTCCGCCGACTATAGAACCTACTGCGACAGGGCATATATTGGAACAAATCCAGCTTACAGAAAAACTCTTGAATGATGGTTTTGCCTATGAGAGCAATGGTTCTGTGTATTTCGATGTACTGGAATACAACAAACGCGGACTCAACTACGGCGAACTTTCTAATAGAAATATAGAAGAGCTTTTTGCGAACACCCGCGACCTCGATGGACAAGGCGAAAAACGCAATCCTCAGGACTTTGCGCTTTGGAAAAAAGCTTCACCAGCTCACATTATGCGCTGGGCTTCTCCTTGGGGCGATGGTTTCCCTGGCTGGCATTTAGAATGTACGGTGATGAGCACCAAATACCTTGGTAATCAGTTTGATATCCACGGAGGAGGTATGGATTTAAAATTTCCACACCACGAATGCGAAATCGCACAAGGTAAAGCAGGACACGGCGAAAGCCCAGTCCGCTACTGGATGCACGCTAATATGCTGACAATGAACGGACAACGAATGAGCAAATCGACAGGAAACTACATTTTGCCGATGCAGCTTATCAATGGTGATAATACTTTCTTTGAGAAAGCTTTTGCACCTGCTGTGATTCGTTTCTGCTTTATGCAAGCGCACTACCGCAGTGTACTTGACATCTCTAACGAAGCGATGCTCGCTGCCGAAAAAGGCTTTAACAGGCTTATGGAAGCATTGAAAGTTTTAAACGAAATCAATACCGAAATAGAGCATCCTACTGCGCTCCCTATATCTGAATGGAGAGAAAAGTGCTACAATGCGCTATTGGACGATTTTAATTCGCCTATACTTATCGCTCATCTTTTCGAAGCGGTGAAATGGATTTTCCAAGTGAAAAACGGAGAAGAAAAAATATCCATCGATGAACTCAACGAATTGAAAACACTAATGAACGACTTTGTTTTCGATGTTTTGGGCTTACGAAACGAAGAGCAGGCAGCAGGAAATAATGATAAGCTCGATGGTGTGGTTCAGCTCCTTATCAATATGAGAATGGAAGCTCGTGCCAACAAAGACTGGGCACTTTCAGACAAAATCCGAGATGAATTATCCGCAATCGGCATCCAGCTAAAAGACGGAAAAGAAGGAACGAGCTATGATTTACTCTAAAGCATACTATGAAAAACTTAATAACGAAATACTCAATCGTTTAGAAAGTTTTGACCATCATCTGCGACAATTTGGGGCGTAATAAGATATTTCAAAGGGCAAAATTTGCCCTTTGATTTGTATTTTGAAAAATTAAAATATTATAATTATGTCCATAGAGCAAAAAGACAAAGAACAAATGAAGCAACTTATCACTTCTGAAAAGTATAATGAAAAACACGAGATTTTTTTTAATGATGATGAGGCAAAATCACAAATTTTAG
>CALAEK010000103.1 GCA_937890925.1 uncultured Riemerella sp. | reverse complement strand
GAATTATTCCTTGGGCGAGGTATTTCTAAAATCTGCAAGCATCTTGCAAGCACGACACTCATAAAACGGCTTTTCATAAGGCTTTAAAGCCTGTTTTTAACTACTCCCACTCGATAATTACCATAGCATATTTGTTTCTTTATTTCTATATTAATATCTTTTTTGTTTCTGTTTTGAGCTGTTTTTATACCTATTTTTTGTAGTTTTAAAGGTTTTTAGTATCAAAACAGTATCAAGAGTGATACTACTACATAGATAAGCTCAGGACGTTAAAAAGTATCGTAATGTTACAAAAAATATAGAGTAAATCCGTTTAAATTCTAATGATATCTTGAAAAAGCTTGATTCACCGCATGAAAAAAGAATACCCTTATGCAAGAGTATTCTTCATCAAAATCTGAGATGAGAGAACTATATCAAATCAGCAAAAACTACGAGAAATATATGGGGAAAGAGATGGAGGGGTAGACTTAACTATGGCTATATAGCATCATACCAATTAGTATAAATTAGCTTTCTTTTTTCGAACGCCTCTCTTCCACCTTCCATAATATCAATAATTTTTTGATGCGTTTGAATACAATCAATGTTTCCACAATCTGCATTTATCTTCTCATCGTATTCTGTGGAAATAACACATTCTGAATCTCCTAATACAGGAATATTGGCATTATGAGTTGCGAATATAAATTGAATAGAGCTTTTCTTTTTCTTAATAGTACTTATTACTTCTTGATAGATAATCTGATTATCTAAATCATCTTCCGGTTGATCAATAATAATTAAATCATTCTCTTCCTGAGTCAAAATAAACAGTATCAGTGCGGATGCCCTTTGCCCTATTGAATGTTTCTCAAGCAATTTCTCATGATAAAATATTTCCACTAAATCAGGGCATTCTTCACGAATAAGATTACTATAGTTTTCCTTGATTTTATCGTATACTTTTACAACTTCATTATCGGTTAAAATTTCACGAAGTCTTTTACCGTTCTCTAAAACACAGTCAATAATAATATCCACAAAATCAGAATACTGTTTTGAAATCTCAGTAATTTTATTATCAGTCAAACCAGTTCCCTTAAGCTTAGCTTTAATATCTTGCTTAAATTTTTCTTTATCGCCTTTAAAAAGAATTTTAATTTTAAGCTCTCCCTGGCTCTCATTAATCTTTCTTATTTCATTTTCATATTTATTGAAAACATCATTAAGCATTTCATTTCGCTTTCGAGCGAAGCCTCTTATTTCTGTACTTAAACTATTTCTCGAATTATTTCGTTTAGTAAATTTGTCAATATCAGTTACAGTTTTTTCGAGCTCAGAATTATATTTAACATAGCTATCAGGATCTAACTCTTCATCATTTATTTCACGCTTAATATTTGCGAATTCTTCTTTTAAAGAATCAATTTCATTTTCCAGTTCAATTCTCAGTTCTTTTAACTTCAATTTTTTTGTCGAAATATTTTCGATTTCATAATTAATTTTTTCAAAGGATTTAACAATGTCTTTTAAGATTAACTCAATCTTTTGAAATAACTCTATATTATATTCGCTTTTATAGTCCGATATACCAAATTCAGCCTTATCTATTTCTTTATATGTCGCTGATAACTTTTCATACGTAGCTTTTACGTTATCAAGTAACGTTTTTATATTTGAGGCATCCTTAGAATATGATGTTTGTTTTTTTAGTTTTTCAGCAATCCCTTTTTCTTCAAAAACCTTAAGCCTATGCCTCAAATCTTGTTGAGTGGTCTTAAGTTCTTTTACTTTTTCAGGTATAGTTTCCAGTTGCAAAAATTTTTTTATTGAATTTTCAAGACTATTTAAATTTTCCTCTTTTAATTCTAGATCATCTTTTATTTTTCCACCTACTAATTTCTGCAACAACTCAAAAGCATATCCACTTTTTGTAAAAGATAAATCCTTTTGACCAAAGTATAATGGATTATTTATTAAAGAATTTATTGATATTCCTACATCTTTTCCATTACTATCTATAACAGAAGGTTGTTCTCCCATAAGTCTTTTTACTTCATACTTTTTCCCATATTTGTCAATAACTTCTAAAGATATTTCTCCACCAGAACCTAATGTGTTTTTTACCAAATCGTTTTTATAATCACTATCTATATCTGCATTAAGATTTAATGCATATCTAATTGTTTCTAAAATCGATGATTTTCCACTCCCTCTAATTCCAATTAAAGAATTCAGTTCATTTGAAAATGGTATTTTAACAGAGTCTAATTTGCCACCTTTAAATGATGCCGACTTAATATATCCATGATTACAAATAGGTAAATCTCTTAGAACTCTACTCTCATAATCTTGTAAGGCAAACCTTACCGCTGCGAATGAATATTCACCAATCTTAATAAAAGAAGTTTCTCCTTTTCCTATCTCTCTAATATTTTTTGGATCTGATCCTTCTACAAATGCAACTTCATAACCAAACCAATTTTTTATTTTGGATTTATTGTCAAAAGTTTTAAGTTTCTGTAATCCAAGCACTCTTTTTTTAAATTCATGATTCTGTGCTAAAGAACTTAATCTCCCACCGCCACATTCTTCAATAAGTCCACTTCTCTGTTCAATATGTGCAAATACAATAAAATAGTCTTTATTAAGCTTTTCCAGTTCTACTAGTAAGGTATTTATATCAAAGTTACAGCATGTGTTTTCATTTTCTCTATTATCAATTCCTTGAAACGCAGCAGTCAAAAATCTATCAATATGATTTTCATTGTTTTTTATCCAGTCATTGGGATTAAATATAATAAGAGTATGAATCCCATTTTTTCCATCTTTAAGAGATAATTCCACACCTGGCAAAATAAATACATCCTTCTTTTTTGCCGATTTTCTTATGGCTTTATATTCTGCTAAATCAAATTTATTGTGATTTGTAATCACTCCAACTTTAATTCCACTGTTGTACAAAGCATCAACATAGTCTCCTACAAAAGAATTCTCTTCACCAGAATATTTAAATTCTTTATCTTTCTGTGTATGGAGATGAAAATCACATCTTACCCATTCACAACCATTTTCAAACATATGCCTTCTTTCGCCTTTCTTTATTCCTAAATCTTCGGCACGATTGAATGGTTATCTATGCCGTCTTTTGTAATGTCCCATCGTGCAACATTAATTTTCTTTATTCTCTTTCCACTTCCATAATCTAACAAATCTTCCCGTCCTAAATTATTAAGGACTTTTTTCAAACCACCTAATCCCGCAGAAGATAACAAATATGCCTCTTCTGGATTGCAAAGTTTACAGTAAATCAAAAGTTGTCCTAAATTTTGCAAACTCAAGGCAGTTTTTTTCGCTTCAACAAGGTATAGCTCTGCTCTATCTTTCCATATAACAATTCCAAGAACATCTATTTCAATTTTCAATCCTACTATTTGCGGGTAGTATTTTATTACATCGTATTTCTCTAAAACTGAATCCAAATATACAGAATGGCAGTCAACAACAATGACTTTGCACCTCTTTCCACGAAATTTGTCGTTAAGATAGGTTTCCATCCATCTGCACATACCTGGATACAAGTCAAATTCGCTTTTTACATTATTCTCCATAACCCAATTCCTTTGCTATCTGTGTCCATGAGTCAAAATGTTTCCCTCTTATTTTTTCAGGCAGACTCTCATCATTTTCCATTGGATGTATCGGTTTATTCCTTTGTCTGATTGGCTTTTCCCAATAAAATTGATGCGTTTTATTTTCATCTAAATAATCCAGTAACTCTTCTGCATATCTTTCCAAAGCTCTTTGTTTATGAACAACATTAAACCCTATCGGCAAAAATTCGTTTGCCCATATTTTTAATTGATGCTCCTTTTTCCAGTAATATGGTTTATCTTCATTATATTTTTTTAAGTTCGAATCTCTAAAGTTAGGATGTCCAAAGTCTATAGTTTGAACTGGAATATCCAATGTTTTCAGCATATTAGCCACATCAATAACAAATTGCCAATTCCCAGGGATTTCAATATATACTCTATGGCAGCCATCTTGACCAAAAGCGATATTACTTTTTCGAATATAGCCTGTTACATCCGCAACACCTCTAAGAAGCTCTTTCTTTTCGTCTGTCGTCATCTTAAACAGTTCATCATCCATTGTCATTGTTGAGTGATGTATCCCTTTCCCAATGAACCTTAATATTTCCCTCATCGTATAATCTTCATTTGGTTTTGTGAAAGAAACCCTTGTCGCTGTTTTAGTCTGAGAAATGGGAAGAGAATGTCCTAACAATGGCTCAATAACACCTCTTATATCAGCCAAACTGCTTTTAATATATACTGGGACTTCTAACCCTTCATCGTCTTTCAAATTTTTATGAGGTATCTCAATAGTAATAGTTGTGTTTCTTAAATCCCTTTGGACTTCACCATTCCCTAATATCATTCCAATTAAATATGCCATTTGATTATTCATTTCCTGTATCCTCACTCTCTTCTTCTGTAAAACTTATATAAATTTGATCTGCAATAGCCTTTGCCATTAGTGGTGGAACTGCATTACCTATTTGAGTTCTGATATCCACTTTGTTGCCGTAAAAAATAAATTTATCATCAAACGACTGTATCCTTGCAGCTTCTCTTGGCGTAATTGCTCGGTTTAAGAATGGATGATTGTTCATTCCATTTGATGCGGCATCAAACCTGGTGTCAATAGTAGGAGATGGTTCATCCCACTTTAATCTACCCCAAGTTGAATTGAATTTTTGTTTCCCTAAAAGTCCGTCTGGCAAACACTCCTTCCCTTTTTCTGGTGGTATCATACTCAATTTATGGATAGCAATTTCTGAGTGTTTAGAAGCTTTGTGGTTATATAATTTTTCGCTTCTGCTTCTCATTAACTTTTGATAGTCTGATTTTGTCTCTGTTATATATTCTTGTTCAAATGTACCTTCATTAGAATTTAAATATGCTAAATCTTCAATCGCATCCCTCACTGTAACCAACTCTGAAACTGTTGGTTTTGGCAATGATATTGCTCTCCCTTTGCTACACAAGAAAATAACTCTCTCTCTGTTCTGTGGAACACCATAATCACTCGCTCGGACTATGCCTACACTTACCTCGTATCCAATTTTTTCAATTTCACTAATAATTTGATTCTTAAACCATCCGTTAGAAGTAGACATAAGACTTTTCACATTCTCTATCACAAAAACATCCGGCTTTAATTCTTGAACCAAATGTAAATATTCGATAAATAAAAAGTTTCGAGGATCATCTAACCCTAATTTCTTGCCTTTCAATGAGAATCCTTGGCATGGTGGTCCTCCTATAATCATGTTCACCTTTTTCTCTTTTGAAAGATTTACTATCTTTTCTTTGATTTTTTTATCTTGAATATCGCCAATAATCAACTCTGCACTTTGAATATTTTTTGCAAAAGTTTGTGCCAATTTTTCGTTAATATCGAGTGCAACCTTTGTTTCAAAGTGTTTATTCTTATGCATTCCATATGACATACCGCCTGCACCACAGAATAAATCTAATATTCTAAACTCCATCTTTATATCTCTCTTTCGCCTTTTAATCAATATTCTCTTGAATATTTCTTTACCATTTATTTGCGGTTTGAATAAATCATATTCATTATCTGACCCATGATTAGCTTCACCTACAATTTCAAATTCATTATCATTATGATATTTTAAGTATGTTAGTGGAACTCCCATAATGCCATAATAATCAAATGGAATTTCGGACACCCTTGAAATATGTATGGCATCATAATTATCATATTTAGGGTACCTTTCCTTGTTGTAGCTATATTCTAAATTTAATTTGATCCTATCTTTTGTTACATCAAGGTTCGTAAGCCACATAGCATTTCCCAAGCTTCTCCATTTTTGTCCAGATGAATCTATCCAAAATCTTGTTCTTCTTGGTTCTGTATCTGCAGGAACCTTAAATGACATATCACCAAAATGGTGTCCAACTCGTGCTTTATTATTTTTTATATACGGAAAAATCTCTTTGTAAGTTATTGCATTCTGATTGCTAATTAGCAAATATTGTTTGTTGTATTTTATTAATAGCGAAAATAATTCGATAAACTTTGAAAATGGCGGATTTGTAACAACGATATCCGCTTCAATTAAATATTCAACGCATTCATTGCTCCTAAAATCTCCGTCTCCAATGAGTTTTTTTATGCAGTTTTGTTCGGTTATTATTTTCAATACTTCGGCATCATCTAACACCTTATTTTTAGATGAAGGCATATGGTCAATGGATAGAATTAAACCTTTATCATCTTCACTTGAATGCATCGCAGATTTTGCATAAGAAATGCATACAAGTTTTTTTAGCTTAAGATTATTAAAATTCTTCAAGAAATATTTGGCAAAAGCAGACTCATACGGGTCATCGCAATTACATAGAACTTTTTTTCCACGAAATTGAGGTTCGTAATGGACTAATTCCTTTTCTATAGTGCTGTAATCTGTATACCATTCATCAGTGTTATTACTGCTGTATTTAGCTTTATTTAAAACTGAATTGCCCATAGTTAAACCTCCTCTCTAAGTATTTTAATGAATTTCTACTCATCTGTTTTTATCTTCTACACATTCCACGATCTCTGAAATATCGCAATCTAATACATCACATATCCTTACCAACACATCGGTTGTAACATTTTCCCCATTCTTCATTTTATAAAATGTACTTTTACTGACTTTTGCCTGTTCCATAAGTTCAGCATTTTTCATATCTATATCTATCATTTTCTTAAAAAGTTTCTTGTAACTTAGTTTAGACACAGTACGACTCCTTTCATGCAAGCATACTATTAATAATTATAGTATACCGTATCAATCGAATTTTTAATAGACCTTTCTTATCTTTTAGCAAACTTTTTTCTAATTAAAAAAGAATCCGGTGCAGTCCAAAGACCACACCGAACATAATTTTACCTCTCAACCTCTTTAGATATTTTATTCTTTTCCTTAGAATTTACCCTTTCTTCACTTCGATATTTCCTAATAGCACCAATAACCGACTCCTTTTTCTTCTCTGTTTTATTTCTGCCAAGATAGTTATTCATGTTTACTTTCAGATGTTCCAATTCTTCATATTCGGCTGATAATGAATTATGTTTCTTGATTATCTCTTCTTGTTTAACCTGCAAATTCTTAGAATGCTCATTCAACTTTTTGAACAAATTTTTACCGGATTTTGTTTTTAGCTCTCCTACTACAACATGTCTCAACTGCGGAAATTGTTTAAGGAAAATATCTATTTCCTCATAGGATTTCTGGTAGGCTTCTACATCTTTTTGATTCATCATCATATATATTTTGTCATTCGGATTTTTACGATAACCTTCGTAATGTTCTCTTTTGCTTATACAGATTTGAATATACTTTACTACTTCTTTTATCCTTTTTTGCTCCCGTGATAGCTTATCAAACTCTCGCTTCAACTCATTTTTTTCGATTGATATTCGACTGATACCACACTCCAATTCTTCCATTGAATTAAATCCTTTATTCCTGATTTCAACAAGCAAAGAAGCTGCCGTTTTAAGATTGTGTCTTGTTGCCCACTGCTCATAGCCTTTACTTGACCTTGCTTTTTTCGCTTTTCTTAATATCAATGATATTTCCAAGTTCTTTCTCTTTATGCAAGATTCTATCTTTGATTCTTTCCTCAGTGTAATTGACTCCTATAGCCTTTGCTCTGGTAAATCTCTGCTGATTTTTACTTTTGAAAGCTATGCGTTTACCTTGTTTGATTTCATAACCATAGCGTTCCATCTTAGATAGAAAGTCCTGCTAATTAATTGACTGTTTTATAGCCCTATCAATATCAAATTGAAGCCTTGACTTATAGCTGCTTCCTTTTTTATCTTCATTCCAGTCGTACCAATTCACAAATTTTCTTCGCTTAATCTCGTTGATTTCTCTCTGTGCTTCTTGGTCGATGACAGATAAATTATGCTCCCTGCATAGTCTGTCGCTTTGGCTTCTAATGTTCATATAGGAACCGTAATAGGAATGATATACTTTGCCTTCATCAACATCTATGGAATTAAAAATGATGTGATTATGGATATGGTCTTTGTCGATATGAGTAGCTAAAACATACTCATACTTGCCCTCTAAAATCTTTTCACAAAGTTCAATTCCGACTTGATGAGCTTCTTCAAAACCGACTTCTTCCAGGACAAAGGATTGAATTAAATGATGAGCTAAAATTTTAGTTCTTGAGTTAAACTGTTTCTTTGTAAGTTCAAATTCCTTATGAGTATTTCCTCTACTACAAAGATGAGTTGTAACATAGATTTCATCATCAGTTTTGTCTCCATTACAGATATAATCTATTGCCTTTTTCAGTGTTGTTTTAATCGGATGTATCTTTGTAACAGCCATTAGCCTACCACCTGATTGATGATATAATCCGAAACTTTTTCTCTAAATTCTGATAGGAAAAGCAGTTCACCTTGCAAAGCTTTCTTGATGCTTTCAATATCATCTTTGTAAATAACTCCAATGCCATTTACCATCTTTGTAATCTGATTAAGGTTTGCTGAATTACAACTGACAAGGGAAGATAATTCCCTCAATTCTTTCCTAAATTCACCGGATATATTTATGCTGATGATTCTATTTTTGGAAATACTGTCTCTATAAAACTCTCTTTTACTCTTGAAATTGGTCAATGCAAATCTTCAGTTAAGCTCTTTCATATCTTCTTCATTCACCATAAAGTGAACCGTACAGTTGTTTTTACGATTAACGGTCTTTGACATTTTTTATAGCTCCTTTCTTCTTCGGGGTCTTAGGGTTTCCCTAAAATTGATTAAGCTGAATTGCCAGCTTACAAGCCTACTTTTTCATATTTTTAGTATCAAAACAGTATCACTAAGGAGCTTTTTGCTCCTACAAAACGCTGAAACGCTGTATTTTCAACGATTTTATAGCAGAAACATATTTGCTTCTGTTATTCCCACTTAATAATTACTTGTGGCTTTGATTACTATCACCTTTCATTACTATAACTTTGCCTTAGCATAGCTATAATATCGCGCATTTCAGATATTTGTTTTACTCCAGAATTTAAAGTTTTATATGGATCAAAAATATCTCTAATTTTAGAATATAGTTTAACTAGTTCTGAGTTCATGTCACGCATAATAAAAGGAGATTGCAGTCTACCTTCAGCAGCTATAGCCGTAATTGAACCGCCACAAGAATTTACCAAACCGCAAAACATGTCATAAACCGCCAAAATGTGCCGCTTATCTTGCACTGTATGATATTTGAATTGTGGGTAAAAATTAAATATTCCCTGGATTGGATCGAAACAATATGGCATATTAATATCGTTTTGCACCTCTAATTTATGTAATGCCGCAAAAAAGTTATCCAATTGAGATTTATCTATATGTATTCCAGCAAACATAGGAGGGATAATGTACTCGGCATCACTAAAATGAGTTGCACTATAAACAAGATTTTCAATAGCGCTTACCTCTATATTAGAATTAAAATCATCTCCAATAGCAATAGTTGTTGCACCCATTTTATCTGCAAGCTTACTTATCTTTTTAATTTTACGCTTACGAGTACGGTCATTAAAATCCATAAATGTACAAAGTAAAATACCTGCAATTTGGCTGTTATTTTCTCTGGCTTGCTTTATTAGAGAATGTGAATATCTATGACTCGTAGCTACAGATATCATCTTGCTGTCTATTACTAATACCTTTTCAGGAGATAATTTATCAATATCGTTCAACGTATCTTGCAACGCTTTTCGAGAAGAAAAAGTCATAGCTATAGTAGATTTATTTTCGTTATAAAAATCAACCTGCATAATCATTTCAGATATAATACCCAATGTACCTTGAGAACCAACGAATAAAGGAGTCAGATCTATACTGCCGTCTTTTTGACGAACTTTAGAAATGGAGTTATACCCACTATTATCATAAGCTTCTTTATCTATTTGATTTATTAATCCTTCATTTTCCTCAATCAATGTTTCAATTTCGCGGTAAACTTTACCTTCAAAATCTGTTTGAGCAGACTTCTTAGAAACTTCTCGTTTTGAATATCTACGAGTTTGAATAACGTCACCATTCGCCAAGACCACTTCAAGTTCTTTTACACTATCTGCTATTCGATTTGTGTCACTACTTGTATTCCCAGATACACCAGAAGCAACTGCGCCGCCTATAGTTCCGTTCTGTGAATACGAAATAGATGGCATATAGTAACCCTGAACTTTCATAGATTCATCAAGAGTCTTGCAAGATAGACCAGGCTGAATACGAATAAGGCGCTGCTTTGAATCAAACTCAAGAATATGATTCATGTGTATTGATGTATCTAAGATAATTCCCTGACCAATAGACGAGCCTGTACGATTATCACCCATGCCACGCACAACAACACCAATATTATGACCTTTTTCAGATAGCTGATATGTAAATTTAGCAACCTTACGAATATCACCTGTCACATATGGACATATTACTATTTCTGGGCGCAAAGTTAAAATACTTTTATCAATTGAAAGTGTCTTCCGCAAATCTGGATTCACACTAACATCGCCAAAAGTGTGCTCGTTTAAGTATTGGGCAATTTTATTCACAACCACTCCTCTATTTCTTACTTATAATATAATAGCATATGCGTAATGATTAGTGCAGATATTGTTTTTATTATTAAGATATGATAAATTAGTAAATGTTACCAAAACACAATTATATCTTTTTGCACGAGTGGTGGAATTGGTAGACGCGCTAGCCTTAGGAGCTAACAGACTCGCTTGCCTGTTCTTGTATTTTATAGGAGTAATATAGCCTTTGTTCGCTAAAAGAGGAGTCTATTCTTGCAACAGACTCCTCTTTTAGACTCCTTTATCGTTTATAAGGATGTTTTTGCTTGATCGTTGTCGTTATGTTTATTGTAAATTTTATAAGTTACAGCGAGAAGTGCATTTGATTTTTCTGCTTCGATCGAGTGGGTATAGATTTGCAAGATTATTGTTATTGAAAAATGCCTAAGGATAACTTGTGCATCTTTTGCCGAGACATTAGCTTCTTTGAGCATTGTAGCAACGCTGTGACGAATCTCATGAAGCGTTATCTCTTTTAATCCCACTTTTCGAGCAGCATCTTTAAATGTTTTGATAAAGTTTCTATCGTCCATCGGGTTGTCTTTTTTAGTAAGGTAGAGAAGTTCGTCACCATCTGGATAGAGCCATCGTTCATATTCTGCTTGCAGCTCCTGTTTTATACTCGGCAGAAGTGGCAGATCGCGAACACTTGCCCTTGTTTTGAGCGAGCCAATTTTTGGCTCATGCCCCACGAGATAGACCTACTGTCTAATATGTATAGTGTTTTCGGTAAAGTCAATGTCTTTCCAGTGCAAGCCAAACGCTTCACCGCGTCGTAATTCATAATGACACATGATAAGGAATAAACCGTAGTATGGATGGTCTGTTATAGAGTAAGATGCCTTAAAAATGCTATAATATCTCCAGTATAGGCAACAAGTTTAAGGAGGAAAGATTATGGATTATAAAGAAATA
>CALAEK010000102.1 GCA_937890925.1 uncultured Riemerella sp. | reverse complement strand
ATTTGTTTTATTGCTGATGGGCTGTGAAAAAAATCCTAATAATATAGAGATAAAAAAAGAAGAATTTAAATCTATTATTAGAGCGTTTTATGAGCGGGAAGGCGCCAGTATAGGCACCAGTAAAAATGATACTCTGTCCGTGGCTTTTGTGCAGGAAAAGAATCGCATAAAAGTAGAGCTGTATTCTTTTGAAAAATTGGACGATTTTGATGAGCATTGTATAGGAGAAACGGAAATGGATGGGTTTAAAATTTTTTTCTATGCTTTTCCTAAAAAAATAGACCAAATAAAGGACATAATAAAAATAAAATACAATAAAGAATATAAGCCCTATCCTAAAAGGATAGAAAAAAATGATGATGATGAAATTTTTTATGATGAAACATACGACTATTTCTATATTTTAAAAAATGGAAAGATAGAAAACGAAGTATATCGGGATTTTAGATATAGATAGATGATAATCAGTATTTTAAAGGTGATTTAGTATGATTTTAAAGGACAACCAAGGAAAAGACAGAATAAAATTTTCGGATATAGTCAGGCTGAATAAAGAAGAGCTTGTTTTCGTCAAAATGAAGGTGCGTATTTCTACGGAAACTATGGTTTCTGAAGAGAATTTGGATATTGAAAGGTCTGATTTGGAGGATTTAACGAGGAATTTAAAGGATTTGTGTGAATGTAAAATAAGAAAATTTTTCTTTCAAAATATAGATGAAACGATAGAGATAGTTTTCAGTATCAATGATATAGGAGCCATCGCCGTAGAAGGAAAAATGTATGATGAAATCTATATGAATTCGATTAATTTTTCGTTTCAGACAGATTTAAATGGGATAGCAACATTTTCCAAAGAAATTTTGCAGGAAATAGAAAAATGTAAATAGCTACGATAATATTCCAGATAATTAAAATAAAAAACAAAAGAAAAATGGATAAAATATATACTTTCATTGCGGAATATAGAGGAGGGACTTATATTAGTCAGTGTAAATCAGATAGTTTGGAATTGGCTGTAAAAATATGGGCTGAGGATAAATCCAAAATATTTTTAGATGAGATAAGGTATAAAAAGTTATTGGATACTTACGAAGAAGAAAATCCTGTTAGAATAAAGGATGTTGATAATGTATGGTGCTGCGCTTATGTTCTAAATAGGAGTTTTTTATTGTTAAATATTATTAGTAATTGATATTATGTATTTGAATAGATTAAAAATCCTAATTGTATTATTATTAATGTCTTGTTCTGGAAATGATGATTTGTTTTCATTAGATGGTATTGAAAACTTTACATCTTTCTCAAAAAAAGGAAATACCACTGAGCAAACTGTAGAAGTTCATGTAATGAAATTAAAAGAATATGTATTTGTCAAAGTACATAACTCTGAACAAGTAGGAAAGATTTCCATAGAAGATTTACAGATAATATACCAAAACTATTACAAACAAAATTCTTCTTATACGGTGTTTTTATATGAGGTTCTTAATTTTAAAAGAGCGATTCCTATTAAATTCTTTTATAATCCTAAGGGAATTTATACTCTTGATGAGAAAATCATGAGTATATATAGAAAATTTGGCATGGAAAGGATTAAAAAAATATATACAGTAGAAAAAGAAGAAGGAAAATTCTATATAAACTCTACTCTAAAAGATGAGAGTTTTGTAACGATTCAATACTTGTTTTATATTAATAAATATGAGTATCATAATGATGATTACAGCTCTTTACAATGGTTCATAAAGGTCTCAGATTTGTTGAGGTTTTGGTTATTATAGAAAATAAAAAAATGAAAAATATCGTATTGTTTATATCTCTATTTCAGTTGATTAGTTGTGCAACCATTGATAATATAGAAGGGATTTATAGCATAAAAAATAAATATAAATACCAAGCATTATCCGAGGATAATAATTACTCACAAATAGAACTCCATAAAAATGGATATTATATTCTGAAAAAAGCAGAGGTTACATTTTCTCCTGTTATAGAGCAGTGTGATTATGCCTCAAAAGGAAAATGGAATAGGCTCTCTAATGATGTAATAGAGTTAGTAAGCGAAGACCAGCATTTAGAAAAAATACCATATTCTATTCGTCAGGAGAAGAAATATTCACAAGATTCTCTTTATATAAATGTAAATATTCCACACAATCTCCCAGATATGGGTTTAAGTCTGAATTTTAATAATAAAAAAAATATTATTGCTAATGAATTGAAGCTCAGAATATCTAAATCGGAGTATTTATGGAAAACGGATAATATTAACTTAATAGAACTCAGTATAGCCAAAAAATTAACAGGAAAAAAGATATATAAAGAGCTGTCTCTTATACACATCTGACGCTGCCGACGATCTACTCTGTGTAGATCT
>CALAEK010000101.1 GCA_937890925.1 uncultured Riemerella sp. | reverse complement strand
TACGAGATTCGCCTTAGTCTCGTGGGCTCGGAGATGTGTATAAGAGACAGGTTCAACCTCACTCGAATAGCCGAAAAACACAATCAAGATGAATTGAGTGTTTCTAAACAGGTTAACAAAAAAATGGGACTTCTTTTTGGACTGAGTTTTCCTTTGATATTTGGACTTCTTTTCGCTGGAGATTATATTACATCCAGAAAAAAAGAAGAAATGCTGATAGCTTCTGCAAAAGAAATCATAGAGAGCAATAAGGAAAAAACAGACAAATTACTTCATTATTCCTTTGATAAAAATTGGATTATCAATACTCGCAATATTCTTGATTTATACGAAAATACGGATAAGCATTTTCCATATGTTTCGGTAATTGTGTCGGATAGTATTGATAAATCTCAAGTGTTTTTAGGTTTTAGAGATTACTACGGAGAGAATGATACCATTCGCCCTATGAAGAGAGATTTTATTTTAAAAACAACAAAAGTAGAGCGTGAATACCTCAAAAAGGTATTTTATAACCATTCTGATGAAGTGCGATTCAGTGCCAATGATGGTCGGTATGAGTTGTTCTACCCATACATAAAAGACGGAAAAAGAATTGTTCTTTATTTTTCTGAGTATCAGCCTTATGGGAAAATAGGAAGTTGATAAACAGATAGAAACGATAACAAAACCAATAGAAGTAAAGTAAATGATAGCAAAAGAGTATATCCCTATTTATGTTGTATTAATAGTTCTTGCGCTTATTTACATAAAGAGTAAAAAAAAGGATAAAAATGATGATAACCCAATGAATACAGCAAGGGTCTTTGATTCATATATACTAATAATAACACTTTTGGTATTAATTATATTATCTATTTTTAAATGACAAATAAAATTCCAGATGTGTGGGCTGAACCATAAAATATTTATACTTGACACAAAGATAAATTATGCTTTATATTGCATTTTTTGAGTATGATGATTAGATAATTATTATTTATATCTGTATAAATGAATTATATTGCATTTCGTAAACTGATAAAACAAATCAAAGAATGATGGAAAGTATTAGGAATACGCTTCAAGTTATTTTTGAGAAATTAAAATTAGAAGCTGTAGCAAATCTTATTTTGCGACAGCTTTTTTACTTTTTTATTTTTGAAATTAATGGCAAAAAGCCACCATATCTAATCCGTTTTCAAGACAAAAAGCGATGTTCTCTTTCAGTCCCATAATATGTTCATAGCTATAGCCTTTGTCTTCTTCATCATCAGTTTCGCCATCGATTAAGTCATCTATTTCCTCAGGTGTTTTATGCACTTTTGATAATAAATCCGAAAGTGTCTGTAGGTGTTCTTTATCAAGCAGGCTTATCATAGGGAAATCGTCTATCTCTGGGATAGAAAAAGGGTGAAAATGGTCAGCAGGGAAGAGTTCGGTATCTATTTCAGTCTTTATATTCCAGTCTTCTAAAAGTATACGACTGATGAGTTCAGTTTCATACCAAAACTTAATTTCCTGATTATAAGGTAATTCTATACCTAAGGTAGCACAAATACCGATAAAGGCATAACCATAAATATACCCTTCCTGATCATACTGATTGCCTATAATAATATCAGTAAGCGCTTTTATGGTCTCATTGTCATCGTCTCCATCAGCATAGTTTTTAAAAGTATCATTGGCTTTTACCTTTTGTAAAAGGACTTCATCTTTAGAGCCAAAAACAGCTTTGATTTCAGGAGTTTTCACTCCGTAAGCAAACATATAATATCCCATAAGTAAAATGTTTTTTATTGAAAGAACGAAGATAGTGTTTTTTTATTTACCTTTGTAAGGTATGACTATTCTAAAAAATAAAAATTATGGGATTGATTTCAGAAAAAATGAAATTTGATTTTCTTGTCAGGTTAAAATTTGATATTAGCGAAGGGTATGATAAGGCAGGAATTAAAACGGCTTATAATGATTTTGCAAGAACGCTAAGAACCGATAATCTGAAGGAAAAAAATCTAAAACAGAAAAATTTTTACTCAAAGAATTGAAAGAATTGATTTCTTTGGATATAAAAAATCAAAAAGAATTTGATGAAAAACATAGGGAGTTATGTGAGAAGCTTAAGAAAGAATGGAATGAGCTCAGTTATGGTCAAATTCAAAAATGGGTAAATATGTCCCTCAAATATTGGCTTCTTTTCGGTGGAGATAAAATAGCAAACATTGAGAAAAATGCTAAATATTTCCATATTCCGATTGACAGCATTATAAAAGAAATTGCTTTTGGAGAAAAAAGAAATCAAGCAGGTTATAAAAGTTGGAGTAAAATAGAGAATTATAAAGAATATTTTGAATATCAAAAGATATTCAGAGAAAATAACGAAAGCGTTGCTTCGATTGTAAAAGAGTTTGAGTTGTTTAATAATAGTAATAATAAACAATAAAAACCAGTAAATTTAAAACCAATTTAAATTACATTAAATGAATATACAGGAAAATACAGAATCTATACAGAAAGAGATATTAGAAGAAATGCATAAATGGACAAGTCCTTCTTGGCAGCAAAGCAGAAAGGAAGCCTTCTTGCAGGTTCAAGATATGAAAAAGCACTTGAATTCTTTATCAGAAGAAGAAGCTCACAAATTGATGGTAGAGCAAACTCAAAAGATATTGAAAGAGAAGAATTCATAAAATATTGTAAAGAAAATGGATTGTGGAAAGGAAAAACTGTTTTGGATAGATGTTCAAAGCAGTTTTGTTTTTTGAAATGTGATGCTTTGGTAGTTCAGATTACAAAATGGGAAACGCCTACTAAGACAGAGCAGAAAAAACTTAAAAAATCATTGATAATTATTCCTTTTTGTAGTAGTTATTTTAGCGGATAAAATGTAAATTTGCAGAACTCCCTATAATAACTAAAAATGAAAAAGAGAATCTTCGTAGAGAAAAAAGGGATTTTCGATGTAGAAAGTCCTAAAATTCTAACTGAAATCAAGAGCATTCTTCCCAAAGTAGAGAATGTAAAAGTTTATAATATTTACGATGTTTTTGGACTGTCTGAAAGCGATTTTTCCAAAACGGTAGGCAGCGTTTTCGCAGACCCAGTTACAGACATCATTCACACAGAAAATCCAGCAACAGAGCAGTATTTCGCTACAGAATTTCTCCCTGGGCAGTATGACCAAAGGGCAGATTCGGCGGAGCAGTGCATTTCGCTGCTTATAGGAACGGACAATGCTGCTGTGCGAAGCGGAAAACTTATTGAGATAAAGGGCATTTCTTCCGCGGATTTGGATAAGGTTAAAGACCTGCTTATCAACAAGGTAGAGAGTAGAGAAAAGGACTTGTCCAAACTGGAAATCCCAGCGCAGGAAAAACCAACTCCTGTGATTGTTCACGAAGGTTTTATCGGTTTTAATGAGGCTGAACTGGAACAATTCTACAAGCAACATGGCTTTGCTTTTGGGTTTGATGATTTGCTGTTTATTCAAAATTATTTCCAATCAGAAAACCGAAATCCTACTGAAACCGAGCTCAAAGTTTTGGACACTTACTGGAGTGACCACTGCCGACATACCACTTTTGAAACCGAGCTGAAAGACATTCAGTTCAAAGGCGAGTTTAAAGAAACTTTGGATAAAATTTTTGCCGATTATTTAGAAAAAAGAAAGTTCTTAGGAAGAGAAGCGAAACCTATTTCGCTAATGGATTTGGCAACTGTCTGCGCCAGATATTTCCATAAAACAGGTAAATTAGAAAATCTTGTGGTTTCTGATGAAATCAATGCCTGCACGATAGAAATAGAGGCGGAGTTTGATGGGAAAAAAGAGCCTTGGTATCTTCTTTTCAAAAACGAAACGCACAATCACCCTACTGAAATAGAGCCTTTTGGTGGTGCTTCTACCTGTCTTGGCGGTGCTATCCGTGACCCGCTTTCTGGGCGTGCTTTCGTATATCAGGCGATGCGTCTGAGTGGTGCGGCAGATGTTCTAGAGCCTGTTTCTGCGACTTTGCAGGGAAAACTTCCACAGAGAACCATCACAAAGCAGGCAGCGAATGGCTATTCTTCTTACGGAAATCAGATAGGCCTTGCCACTACGATGGTCAATGAAATCTATCATGAAGGCTATAGAGCGAAGAGAATGGAGGTAGGTTTCGTGGTCGGAGCAGTTCCCAAAACTTGGGTAAAACGCGAAAAACCACAGAATGGTAACATCGTGATTTTACTTGGCGGTGCCACAGGGCGAGATGGCGTAGGCGGCGCTACGGGTTCTTCCAAGGAGCAGGACGAGACCTCTATACATACGCTTTCTACCGAAGTCCAAAAAGGGAATGCAGTGGAGGAGAGAAAAATCCAAAGACTTTTCAGAAATCCAGAAGTTACTACTTTGATAAAGAAATCTAATGATTTCGGAGCGGGTGGAGTTTCTGTGGCTATCGGTGAAATTGCCGATTCTTTGGAGATAGATTTGGATATTTTACCTTTAAAATATGAAGGGCTGAACGGAACAGAACTTGCCATTTCCGAATCGCAGGAGCGTATCGCAGTGGTGGTGGATGCCAAGGATAAAGACCAATTTATCCATTTCTGTGAAAGAGAAAACATCAAAGCCGTGGAGGTAGCGAAAGTTACCGATTCGGGCAGAATGCAGATGTTCTGGAAAGGTGCGAAAATAGTAGATCTGAGCCGAGAGTTTCTAAATTCCAACGGCTGTGCAAAATCTCAAAATGCCGAAATTTTCCACCTTCAAAAACTTGAAAATCAGACCGAAATATTTAACGAAGAAAACCTCATCAAGATACTTTCGGATAAAAATACAGCCTCTCAAAAAGGCTTGTTGGAGATGTTTGATTCTTCCGTCGGCGCGACTACGGTGGCTATGCCTTTGGGCGGAAAACACCAGATTACCGAGATGGAGGGAAGCGTGCAGACACTGCCTGTTTTGAACGCGAAAAATGTAGAAACGGTATCTCTGGCAGCGTGGGGTTTTGATGCGGAAATATCTTCGCAAAACTCCCTGATAGGAGCAGCAGATGCTGTGGTGGAATCCGTGGCGAAAATCGTAGCTATGGGCGGCGATTATAGAAAAATCCGATTGAGCTTTCAGGAATATTTTGAAAAATTAGGTCAAAACCCAGAAAAATGGGGCAAACCGCTGGCATCGCTCCTTGGGGCTTATGATGCGCAGATGAATTTCGGACTGGCTGCCATAGGAGGGAAAGACTCTATGAGTGGAACTTACCAAAATCTGAATGTACCGCCGACATTGATTTCCTTCGCTTGTGCAGATGGACAGAAAAAACACATAATTTCGCCAGAGTTTAAGCAGGCTGGGAATAATATTTATCATTTTTATCATCAAAATAAAGAAAATGGACTGCCAGATTATGAAACTTTGAAAGAGGTTTTTGATTTCGTTCATCAGCAGATAAAAGCAGGAAACATCGTTTCTGTAAAGACCATAAAAGATGGCGGAGCGGCAGTTTCATTGGCAAAAATGTGTTTTGGAAATCATCTCGGTGCAGAGGTGGAACTTGCTGAAAGCCAAATTTTAGAGAAAAACATCGGTGGTTTTATCATTGAAAGTAAAACGGAACTGGCTCATTCCCAGCTTCATAAAATAGGAAAAGTGACCGAAGGAAAAACTTTGGTTATCAATAAAAAAGCGTTTGACCTTGGTAAATTGCTTTTGGCTTATACGCAGACTTTTGAAAATCTTTTCCCAACAGCCGAGCCAGACAGAATAGATATCAACATCGATGAAAGGCTGAATTCTACCAGCCCTAAAAACATCATCATCAAGAAACATAACATCGCAAAGCCAAGGGTTTTCGCGCCGATTTTCCCAGGAACAAACTGCGAATACGAAACCCAAAATGCTTTCCGAAAAGAGGGAGCAGAGGTGACCTCGTTGCCGCTCATTAACCTTACCAAAAGCCTTTTGGAGGAGAGTATAGAGGCATGGACGAAGGAAATAGATCAGTCTCAAATCCTTGTTTTCTCAGGAGGATTTTCCGCAGGGGATGAGCCTGATGGTTCAGCGAAATTCATCGTCAATGTTCTTAAAAACGAACAAATGAAGTCTGCTGTTCATCGTCTTTTGGAGCGTGACGGGATGATTCTGGGGATATGTAACGGCTTTCAAGCCTTGGTAAAATCTGGACTTCTGCCGTATGGGGAGATAAGGGATTTGGATGAAAACTCACCTACACTCGCTCACAACGCGATAGGTCGCCATATTTCCCAAATGGTGGATGTTAAGGTGGTAAATGATGATTCACCGTGGCTGAAAGGTATGAAAAACGAGGTCTATACCATCCCGATTTCCCACGGAGAAGGGCGTTTCATGGCGAGTGAGGAGGTGCTGACAGAACTCTACAAAAATGGGCAGATAGCTACCCAATACATTGATTTTGAAGGGGAAATAGCTCATGGAATGCCGTATAATCCGAATAATTCGCTTTTTGGAATAGAGGGAATTACCAGCCGAAGTGGAAAAATCTTCGGAAGAATGGGGCATCCAGAGCGCTTCGCGGAAGGACTGCTGAAAAATATCCCAACTGCCAACTACCACAATATTTTCAGGAATGGCGTGGAGTATTTTAAGTAGGGAAATTACATTATATAAAATAAAAAAACACCTCTGAAAAGGAGGTGTTTTTTTTAATACTCAAAATATAGTTTTAATTCTTCATTTAGCTGATGCTTTGACTTAGCTCTGTCTTTTTTGGAAAAAGAATTGGAACAAAGGGAGCAACTGCATATAGTGGAATGGTTTTTAGTCCATTTATAAATTCTAGAAACTCTTAATTCATTCACACTTTGAGGAACAAATTGACTAATAAATTTTAGTCTTTTAATGTATTTAGAAAACTCTTTGTGTTTTCTAAAACTGTAATTTCTCATCAATTATATAATTTAGAACAAATCGTCTAATTTAGATTTTGCGGAATCCCAGAATTTGCTGAGGTCAGATTTTAAATCATCTAGTTTGTCTTCTGCAAGGTCTTTTATTTCATCCCATTTGTCTTCTGCTTCTTCTAATTTTGCTTCTAAAAGTTTGCTTTTTTCTTCTAGTTCTGCTTTGGCATCACCAGAAAGTTCTTCTGCTTTACCTTTTAGGATTTCCAATTCTTTTTTAGCGTTTTCTATTTGTTCTTGGAATTTTTGTTTTAGTTCGTTAGTGTCCATTTTCTTTGTTTTTAAATGTTAAACAAGACAAAGATAAACAAAAAACGATACAGAAGAGCTTTAAAACCAAATTAAAATTTCTGTAAATTGCACAAGGGTTGTTTTTAGACTATGAGGAGGGCAAAAAGTAATGAAATAAAACAACAGCAATCGAAAAGTATAGAAAATAATAATGGATACAAGAATTAAACTTGGAATAAGTGGGATTATATTGGCTTATGCAGCATATAAAATGATCATAAAAGATAAAAGAGAAAATAGGTCTGAATTTGTTTTAATCCGAGCATGGGGAGTGATCATTATAGGAATAATGGTAGCTATTATATGTTTTATACAATTATTACTTGGGTTAGATTAGATAGAGTTATAAATATCCTAAATTGCCAAAGGAATAAAAAAAGAATAAACTAAAGATAATCATAATGAAAAAGAAATTTTTATTATTAATATGTATGTTACCAGCATTATTATTAGCACAGCAAGGAAAGAATAAACCCTGCAATGATAAAAAAAGACGAATAGATGAGTTGCCTTGCACAATAATAGAACGGTATGGAACAGATGTAATACCTGATGAAGAGACACTAATAAAATATATTGATATATTGATAAATAAACGATATTCTGTTGATGCAGAAGAGCTTAAACCAGATCAAATAAGTTTAATAGCAAATGAAAAAGTCTGGAAAACAGTAATAAAATTAAATTGTAGATTTTGTAAAGCATATATTAATATAAATAAGAATACAGGAGAAGTTTTAAACTTTTACAGATCTGAAGAGTAATATTGGTAATATTCCAGATTATAACAAAAAAAGAAATAATATACATTATAAAAAAACAGAATATGAAAAAGCTGAAGAATAGTTATTTATTAATGCTTATATTGATGTTTTTAGTTTCTTGTGAATCTAATCTTTTTAGGATAGATGATAGAGGCTGTATTATAGGGAATAAACCGATAAACTATATAGAAATAAAATCAGAAACAGATAATATAATTTATGTTATTCAAAAGAGAAAAAATAGAAAGCCATCTAAAAATTTTTGTTTAGATAACATTCCTTCTGAATATATAATAGAGAGATATTATGAAAAAAATGGGTTTATCAATTATAAAGAGGAAGAAAAAATAAATTTAGAACGAAATAAATTGTATAAATTTATAACAAAAGGAGGAGATTCTGGCGAATATAGAATGGTCATTTTTTTAGATACAGCTGGAATATATAAAAAACAATGATTTTGGTAATATTTTGAATTATAATAAAAAACCAAAATTAAAAAGAAATAATATGAAAAAAATAATAATTAATTTTTTTATCGTCTCGATTTTTATATCGCTTTCGCTCAGTGCCGCCGACGGTGTCATGTGGGGCGAAAAAGATATCCGCGTCGTAAAGACGCAGTGGTTCGATATCATCTATGCTCCGGATTCCGCCCGAAGCGCCGAACATCTTGCGCGTCATGCGGATGCGATATACGAAGACGTATGCGCGTATCTTGAAACCGAACAATGGAAGCGCTTTCCCGTCGTCATAACGCCTGCACAGGACGAATTCAACGCATACTATTCGCCTGCGTGTTACGACACGATCGTCATGTACGATACGCCGGTGACGAAAAAGATCGCCGTCGCATCGGACGATTTTTTGTCGACGTTCCGCCACGAGCTCACGCACGCCGTTTCGTACAATATGAAAAATGCGTTTTGGCGCGGAGTCGGCGCGGTCTTCGGCGACGTCGTAAATCCCGCGTATTTGTTTATCACGCGGTCACGGACCGAAGGCG
>CALAEK010000100.1 GCA_937890925.1 uncultured Riemerella sp. | reverse complement strand
TTATTAAGGTAACACCATTGCTTCGCTTCGCTACGCAAGGTGTGCTTGTTTTCTAACCTCAGACTTCGCTTTCGCTCGTCTTTGCCAAGAAAACAATGCATGGGCTTAAGTGGACTCGAACCACCGACCTCACGCTTATCAGGCGTGCGCTCTAACCGGCTGAGCTATAAGCCCTAAATTTTACATTGTACTCTGTCCTGTTATTATCATATACAATGAACTCAATATTTTCTCTTTGTTTGAGAGTTTCTTTTATAAATTTTCTTACTTCTTCAAGACTTGAAAATACTTTATATACAATTTGATTACTACTCTTATAGTAAATATCAAAATATATATCTAATACAACTCCTGTATTGCTATCTGCCATCAAAACAGCATATTCTGATTTTTTAATTTTAGGAAATTCCATCTGACTACGCTTTAGAAGCTATATGCCTTCTATACACATCCAAGTGCGTTTTTTCAAGCACCTCTCCAATGCGGTTCAAACGCTGGGTCTGTGTCATGGCGGTATCTTCTTGGTGGTTATCTTCATGCATCGTAATCTGTCCATTTCCCTCTACAGAGAAATACTCATACCAGTTCACTGGTACATCATGCCAATAGCCATCACCACCAAACTTACTAATATACGAAAGACGAGGTTCTGAACGGAAACCATGAGCCGTGACATCTATCATTGTGCTGCCATCGTTATGTACCTTCGCAGAAGTTTTCAAGACACACTGTGTCACGCAGTCAGGATGTTTGAAACGCTCCTGCCCCCAGAAATTAGCCAGTGCTTCATGCTCCCAGAACGAACTTCTCTGCTCCATATCTCGTCCATAAATATCCTTATGCGACCGTATCTGCTGATACATCGGCACACATAATAGCGGCGCAAAACTGAAATAAATCGCTCGGAAATATCTTGCATTAATCTCGTAAAAATCTTTCTTGGCTCTTTCAAAATCAAAATTACAGTACTGATCTGGGTTCATATCGAGATCCAGCTCTTGTATATGCAAAGGCGTGATGGTGTTTATCATACGATTTTTATCAAAGTTAAAATCATCACCATAGCCATTGGTATTGTCCTGCAAAAGCGCCATCATACTCTGCTGTGCCAATGGCGTGAAGAGTAAAGCGAACTGCTGGTTGTTATTACGGTTACTTGTATTGAATGCGACCTCAAATTCCTCATTCGTCAGCATAGCAAAATCTCCATCTGCCAGATTACGAGCTTTGCGCTTGAGCCAGAATTTATCCCATTTAAAGCGAAGCGAACCTTCCTTACCTGCCAATCCACTTGGCTTGCGATTAAATATCAAATCGGGCGCAGCTGTATTACCATAGATAAGGCGGGTACGCTCATAATACTCGGGATAAGGCGCTGTCACGCTCGCGCGCAATGTCTCCGAATGACTCACAGTGCGGGATTTCCCATCCGAATCAGTTTCCCTTGTCGTCCAGTAAATGGTTTTCTCGCCGTAGTAGGTCTTCTGTCCCATTTCCATTTTTCGTGTTCTACAAATGACAAACGGATTACCATTGATAAGTCCAGAATGGGAATAAAGCACCGAACGCTCTGCATTAAAGGAATCATTCCAGCCGTATGTAGCACGAAGGTCGGCCAATCGCTGTGTGGTGAAATATGGGTCAAACTCCAGCCTTGGCACTGTTTTGGACATCATTCGTGTCAAAATATCCCAGTCGTAGAGTTTATTTAGTTCAGCCATTTGCTCCCATGCTGTATTTCTCAAATCATCTACTTTCTTGGCTAAATCATTTCGCTCATTTCGTAAAGACTTCAAGGTAGGATGTACCTTTACCAAAAGAAAGACAACCACCAAGACTGAGCCGCCGCCTATTAATAAGAGCTGCTCCATAGGGAACTCGTTCCTCTTAACATAGACAACAGCGAATCCTATCACTGCTGCTATCCACAGGATGAGACATAATACCGTCCATCGTGTGATGCGGCTTGCTATATCTGCCATGTCTGCCTCGCCTTTATAAATCTGCTGGCATGTAGTGCAATTTGCTTCTACATCAATCTGTGCTTCCTGAGCAAGAGCATCGAAGGTTTCTTCCGCCACCTTCTTAAACTTGTCCCGAAAGGTATTGATGTATTCGTTTAATGGGTCATAGATATCCTGAATCATCTATATTCCAAAGTCTTAGAAAAACTTACCTCTTGCTGTCTCGCGTGTTTCGGCTGATGCTGTAAATGGGATACGCGTGGTGTAGCCCTGCTGTGCTGCTACAATCATTTTTGTAGGCCATGAGAAAATATCTGTGTTCCACTGAGTTACACGGCTGTTATACACAGTTCGCGCTGCTGTTATCTCGCGCTGTAGGTAGCTGTTCTGCTGCATCGCATCTGCAATGGCGTTGTGTGCCTTTAATTCTGGGTAAGCCTCTACCTGTGGGAAAAGTCTACCGAAAGCAGTGTTAATCTGTGCATTCACATCACTTCTGTTGTCCTCATTTACACTGCCGCTACGAAGAGCTGCCACTGTTTTCATCACATCTTTGTCAAGGTCAACAGCTCGCTCAACAAGTCCTACGACATTCTGAAGTATCTGTACTCTTTGTTCTAAATAATTGTCAATATTAGATGCCTCCGCCTGAATGCGTTGTTCTAGCTGCTGGAAGTAATTACGAGCTGATATCTTCATAAAGATGAAAATAACACCTGGCAAGATGCCCAGCAGACAACCCACACCGCCAACAAGCAAAGGATTCTGCAGCGTACTGCCCATAACCAGCACATACAATAGTACCAATATCGGTATCACAACCCATAATGCTATCTGAAAAAGAGTAGAACCAAAGCCTATCTCTACAGGCAGCTGTTTATCTATTACATGTACATCTCGTCCTGAATTATTTACAGGTCCTGTCACTTCGTCTAACAAATTTGCCATAATTTTAAATATATTGTTTCTATTTTATTAATGTACCAAAGATACATTTTTTTCTTAAAATATGGTATATCTGCCGTTTATATCTAATCTTTGAGGCTGTTTTGTTTGCTTGAAAACTTCGACAAGAGGTGGATTTTTATTTTTAATAGAGTTTAAAAATGATAACAAAACAGAGAAGAATATATTTTGTTTTAAATTAACATAGGATAAGTTTTTGGATACTTCAAATATTAGTCATTAATTACATAAAGGGAAAAGTATCGGATAGAAATTTTCTTTATTTCTTATGAGAAACTTATTTTTATCAGTAGTAACAGTCTTTTTATTATAGAAAGATACTTTTGTAAAGCCTAAATAAAATCTTGTCAATGGTAGTTTGGTGAGGGTTATATTTCCTTTAACTATAGTGTTCTTTTTATCACAACAGTCACATTCTGAAATTTTAAAATTATTTTTTTCCCAAATATCATTGATATAAAAACCTAATCCCATACTATCATCAAAATATAAAAAGGCTTTGTTATCATTTAGTAATTTCTCAATATTACTACTTCTATTATATTCTTGGGAGCTGGTTATTATTTTACCTGCTTTTCCTTTTACAGAGATTATTATAGGGTCTGATATTTTAATTGTATCTTTTGTTAAATAAAAACCGTTTGCTTCTTGAGAATAAAGTTTGTTGCTAACTATTAAACATAGAAAGAGTGTTATTGTATTTATTTTTTGGGATATTTTCATTTCACATATTTATTTTTGATTATCTAATCTTTTACTTTAAATAAATCTCCTACGGATACTCAAAACCAAAGTGAATTTTACAGAGCTTATCTTGGTCAAAAGTATATTCCGCAAAATAAATTGGCATATTATACTTTTCTAAAAAATGAGACTTTTCATAATCCGAGATTTCATACCGAAGAACATGATTAGTTTCTACAAAAATATTTCCTTTTATCTTTATCAAATCTTTTTTAGAAATACCTAATTTTATTCCGCTTTCCGTGGAAAAGTTTTTATATTTAGTAGGATTTGAGATAGTTTTCTTATCATATGGACTTATTTCTGCTTGATAAAATTCGTTTCTTTTTGCTCCATAGAAAAGATAAAGTTTTAGGATTTCAGTTTTATTTTCATTAGTGAAAATAACATAAGGTAATTCTTCTTTACCCTCTATAACATTGTATTTCAAATCACTATATCCCAAAACTACAGATGTAGTATCTGATAATTTTATATTATTAACACTTATATCTGGTACAATGTTATCCCTATATGTTTCATTTTTTGCACAACCTAACACTGACACCAATATAATTAACAATTTTATTATCAGTAAAATACTTCTTTTTCTACTGCTATGTTTTTCTAATTTTAATTGGCTCATTTAGATATTTTTATCAATTTCAAAAAAATTAAAATCCATCAAATCTGGTTATTCACCACCAAAACCATTTCGCCTTTCAGGGTTTTACTTTTGGAAAATTCTATGAGTTCTTCTATGGTTCCTCGCTTGGTTTCTTCAAATTTTTTGGAAATTTCTCGGCTGAGGCTGATTTTCGTTCCCTCGCCGAAAAACTCCTTTATCTGCTCCAGAGTGGTATTTATCTTGTGCGGACTTTCGTAGAGAACTATCGTTTTTTTCTCTTCTGCCAGCTGTTTCAGTTTTGTCTGTCTTCCCTTCTTCTGCGGTAAAAATCCCACGAACAAAAACTCATTATTAGGCAGTCCAGAAACCACCAGCGCCGGCACGAAAGCCGTAGCACCAGGCAGACACTGCATTTCCACCTCGTTGTCTGCACATGCCTTTGCCAGCAGATATCCAGGGTCAGAAATTCCAGGCGTCCCTGCATCGGTAATGATGGCGATATTTTGACCATTTTTCAGGTCTTCTATCACTTTAAGTGTCGCTTGATGTTCGTTGTGTAAGTGATATGATTTCAGTGGTTTAGAAATTTCAAAATGTTTGAGTAAAATTCCCGAAGTCCGCGTATCTTCACAAAGAATATAATCCACTTCTTTCAAAATTTTTACTGCCCGAAAAGTCATATCTTCCAAATTGCCAATAGGCGTAGGAACAAAATAAAGTATACCGCTCATAAATTCTTTTATTAAAATTGTTTAAATTTGGGATTTAATTTTGAATTTTTCACATCAAAATCAAAAGGCTAATTTACAATGTTTTTAGAAAATACAATCAATCACGCCAAACAAAGCGGCTGGATGGAGGTTATCTGCGGTTCTATGTTTTCTGGAAAAACCGAAGAACTCATCAGAAGGCTCCGCCGTGCAGAGATGGCTGGACAGCAGGTAGAAATCTTCAAACCAAAGCTGGACAACCGCTATGCCGATGAAGAGGTGGTCTCCCACAACAAAAATAAAATAAAAAGCACTCCCGTAGAAACTCCCGATGAGATTCTACTCCTAGGGTCTAACTGTGATGTGGTGGGCATAGATGAGGCGCAGTTTTTCGATGAAAGCATTGTAGAAATAGCCAATCAGCTGGCGAACAACGGTGTTCGTGTGGTGATTGCTGGGCTGGATATGGACTACATGGGAAGACCTTTCGGGCCGATGCCCAACCTGATGGCCACGGCAGAATATGTTACGAAAGTCCATGCCATCTGCAAGAAAACGGGGAACTTGGCCAATTATTCCATGAGAACCTCAGGGAGTGATGATTTGGTACAATTAGGAGAAACTGACAGCTACGAGGCTGTGAGCAGAAAAGTTTTTACAGAAGAAGTTTTGAATAAAAAATAATGATATACAGCACATTACAAATTTCGCAACTTACAGATTCTAAACTGATTGGGAATCCAGATATTCTCATCAGCAATATCTCTTTTGACAGCCGAAATCTTTATTCTATTTCGGATACGGCGTTTATTGCCATTAACACCAAAAATAATTCTGGCGAAAAATACATTTCTTCCGTAGTAGAAAAAGGTGTGAAAGTCATTATTTCTGAAAACTACTATCCTGAATACGAAGATATTACATGGATTATTACCAAAAATTCCATTGAGTTTTTACAAATTTTAGCTAAAAAACATTTAGAAAATTCCCAGTTAGAAAACACCATCGGCATTACAGGAAGCAACGGTAAAACCATTGTAAAAGAATGGCTTTATCAGTGTCTTTGGGATGAATTTTCTACGGTGAAATCTCCCAAAAGTTTCAACTCGCAAATTGGGCTTCCTATCTCGCTGCTGCAAATCAATGAGGAACACCAGCTGGGAATCTTTGAAGTCGGAATTTCTAAACCGAGCGAAATGGCAAAATTGGAAAATATTTTCGCTCCGAAAATCGGCGTTTTGACGCACATCGGTTCTGCTCATTCTTCTAATTTTAAAAACGAAGAAGAACTGATAAACGAAAAAATTATTCTTTTCAAAGAAAGTGAAACTATTATTTATAACGGAGATAATGAATTGGTTTATAATTTAGTAAATAAACTTTATTCAAGTAAAAATTTAATTAGTTTCGGACTAAATCAAAGAAATGATGTCCATATTTCTTCCGATTATAAAAATCCTAATGAACGCATCGGGATAAAATATTTTGATGAAGAAATCAGTATTTCTCTCCAAAAACGAGATGAGGCTACACTTTCCAATATTCTGGCGATTTTAGCCGTTTTAAAATCACTGAAAATCTCTAATGAAAAAATCGTGACCAAAATCCAAGACCTGCATTCAGTGGAAATGCGTCTGGAGAGTGTGAACGGCATTAGGAATAATCTGATTATCAATGATTCTTTCAATTTGGATTTGGATTCGTTAATCATTGCATATCAGTTCATTAACCAATATCAAAAGCAGAAAAAATCGCTCATTCTTACAGATATTTTGGACACGATAGAAGAGGACGAAATATTGTATAAAAAAGTGGCTGAACTTACCAACGAGCTGGATTTTGAAAATATCATTCTCATCGGAGAACATATCACGAAGTATAAAGACTTGTTTTCAGGAAAAGTCAAAATCTTTGACAATACTCAGGAACTTATAGACAGCCAGTATCTCAATACGATTGAAAATCAGTTGATTTTATTAAAAGGAGCGAGAGTTTTTGAAATTGAAAAAATCAAAAAACTTTTAGAACTACAAAAGCACGATACTACGCTTGAAGTAAATCTTAATGCCATCGTGCATAATATAAACATTCACAAGAGTTTACTGAAACCAGAGACAAAAGTCTGTTCGATGGTGAAAGCGTTTTCCTATGGACTGGGAGGCTACGAAATTGCTGAATATCTACAGCATCACCATATTGATTATCTGGGAGTTGCCTATGCAGATGAGGGAGTTGATTTACGGAAAAACGGCGTCACTACGCCTATCCTTGTGATGAATCCTGAGCAGAGCAGCTATGATACCATCATAGATTATCATCTAGAGCCAGAGATATACAGCCTGAGGGTTTTGGATTTATTTGGGAAACAGCTCCAAGCGAAAGGAATCCAAGAAATCTACCCTATCCATATCAAGATAGAAACAGGAATGCATCGCCTTGGTTTTAAAGAATATGAAATAGATGATTTAATTAAAACCTTGAAAAAATACAATGTCAAAATAGCGAGTATTTTCAGTCATTTATCTTGTGCGGATGTTCCTGAAGAAAAGGAATATACACTGCAGCAGCTGGAAACCTTTGAGCGAGTTTCAAGTAAAATTATCCAAAATATTGATTATAAACCTATTAGACATATTCTCAATACAGCTGGAATTATCAATTTTACTGATTATCAATATGATATGGTAAGAATAGGCATTGGGATGATGGGTATTTCCTGCGTTCCTGAAATAGAAAAACAGCTCCAAAATGTAGCTACATTTAAAACGGTGATTTCTCAGATTTCCAAAGTAGAAAAAGGAGATTCCATAGGATACAGCAGAAAATACATTGCTGAGAAAGATACCATAATCGCCACCATTCCGATAGGCTATGCAGACGGAATTCCTCGGCTGATAGGAAACAAAAAGGGATTTATAATCATCAAAGGACAGAAAGTTCCTATCGTGGGAAATGTGTGTATGGATATGCTGATGGCAGATTTAGGCGAAATTCCTGCAAAGGAAGGTGATGAGGTTATTATATTTAATTCCTGCAAGACTTTGGAAGAGTTTGCAGAATACTGCCAGACCATTCCTTACGAGGTTCTTACTTCCATCTCACGAAGAGTCAAAAGAATTTATGTAAAAGATTGATTATGAAAAAGTTACTTCAAATATTTATAATAATGTTTTCTTTGACTTTGTATAAAGCTCAGGTAAAAGAAAACATAAAAATTCCGAAAAACCCAAAAGTAGGGCTTTCTCTGGCGGGCGGCGGCGCAAAAGGCTTTGCTCATGTTGGCGTGTTGAAGGTGATAGACTCACTGGGAGTAAAAATAGACTACATCTCTGGAACCAGCATGGGAGCGATAGTTGGAGGGCTTTATGCATCGGGATACTCGGCAAAAGAAATTGAAAAAATCATTAAAGAAACTGATTTTTACGAAATTCTTGCCAATGAAAAAGACCGAAAAGAAACTTCGTTTTTTGATAAAAATAATGACAAATACCTACTGAATATTCCTTTTGAAAAAGGTAAATTCAATGTCCTGCCAAAAGCCATTTCACAAGGACAAAAAAATCTTTTCCTTTTGAAAGATTTGTTTAACAATGTTTCTAATGTTACAGATTTTTCAAAGCTGAATATTCCTTTCATGTGCGTGGCAACCAATCTGGAAAATGGAAAAGTAAAAATTTTTGAAAAAGGAGATTTGGTGAATTCTATCATGGCGAGTTCCGCCTATCCTTCACTGATAAATCCCGTGAAAATAAATGACAGTCTGTACATAGATGGCGCAATGACAGTGAATTTTCCATCAAAACCTCTTAAAGAGAAAGGAATGGACATTGTCATCGGAGTGGACTTGACACTTCCTCTGGCGAATAAAGATGAGCTTAATTCGGCTATAAAGATTTTAGACCAAGTGATAGATTTCACTATACAAAACGAAAATAAAACCCAATATAAAAATACAGATATAAGAATTCATCCTAATCTAAAAGGATATTCTTCCACAAGCTATGGCGACAAAGAAAAAATCCTAAATTTAGGATATGAAGAAGCTAAAAAATACATCGATATACTCAATAAATTACCAAAAAGAGACTCTCTACCGAGAGTAATGAATAAACCTATCTATTCTAATATTTATAAAGTAGACAGTCTTGTTCTGGTAAATAGTAAGATTTTCAATGAATCTTATGTAAAAGGGAAAATGAACCTTAAAATTCCTTCTCTACAGACTTATGCTGAAATTAACCAAATGATTGATAAATTATATGCTACCAATAATTATAAACTTATCAATTATGACCTGATACAAGACAAAGGGAAAAACATTCTAAAGCTAGAATTAGAAGAAGATAACGCTCGGTTTTTACTAAAATTTGGGCTGCATTATGATGAAGTTTTCAAAACGGGACTGCTCATCAATACAACCATCAAAAGGTTTTTATTCCAAAACTCTATTCTCTCCCTTGATGGCATCGTAGGAGGAAATAAACCGAGATATTATTTTAATTATTTCGTGGATAATGGCTACTTCCCTGGGTTTGGGATTTATTCTTCTGGGATGAGTCTACAGCTTAATGATGATAATAGAAATGAAATAGGAAAATGGAAATGGTTCAGAAATGAGATTTATCTTCAGTCTATTTGGAAAGATAGATACGCCATAGGAGGAGGTATGAGCCATGATTATTTTGAGTCTAAAATAGGAACTTCCCGCTATGATAATGAAAAAAACTTTCTCAATCCTTATGTTTTCATTAAAAGTGATACGAGAAATGACAAGGATTTTTCATCAAGAGGTTTCTACCTTAATATAGAAGGAAAATTATTGGATATTTTTAATAAAAAAATTGAAAAACAGATTTTCCAAACCAAAGCTGATATCCGAATGAGTTTTCCTATTTCCAGCCGTGTAACTTATAGGCTGAATCTTTTCGGAGGATTAACTTTTGGGAAAGATGTTCCATACTATTATCATTTCTACCCAGGTGGAATTTTTGAGCAGAATTTAGTCAATTTTGTAAGTTTCCAAGGCTACCAGTTTGGGAATTTTGCCACGGATAATCTTATCGTTGCTGGGAATGATTTTCAGTTTAGGATTAAGAAAAACTATTTCATCACAGGACATGTTAATTTTATGAATACCTTTGATGAGCATAAAATAAATCATATTCTAAAAGTAGGCGATGTTTCTGGTGGAATTACTGCTGGATACAAATCTCCTTTTGGGCAGATAAAACTAAATTACAGCAAGGCTGTGAATAAAGGAAAAGGAATTTTTAGTGTAATTTTAGGACATTGGTTCTAATTTTTTAGAGATAAATAAAGCAGAATGATACAGTATTTTTTTGAAAATGTAGAGGAAATTACCCTTCCTGAAAATTGTTCGGAATGGATTGAAAAACTTATTTTAAATGAAGAGAAAAAAGTAGGAAATATCAATTATATTTTCTGTGATGATGAATACCTGCTAAAAGTAAATCAGGATTTTCTTAATCATGATTATTATACAGACATCATCACTTTTGATTATGTAAAAGGCAAAACCATAAACGGAGATATTTTTATATCTTTGCCGCGCATTTCGGAAAACGCCTCTACCCTATCCAGTAGTTTTGAAAAGGAATTACTAAGGGTTCTGGCTCATGGTGTTCTTCATCTTTGCGGATACAAAGATAAATCCGATGAAGAACAAAAAGAAATGAGAGCGAAAGAAGATTTTTATATCAATTTATTTTAATGTTTCCCGTGAAACATTTTTATTATTTATAAACTTATTTACAATATATGATAAACGAAATATACGATGTAATCGTAGTAGGTGGAGGACACGCAGGCTGTGAAGCAGCAGCAGCAGCCGCCAATCTCGGCTCTAAAACTATGCTGGTTACTATGAACATGCAGACCATCGGGCAGATGAGCTGTAACCCTGCAATGGGCGGAATAGCAAAAGGACAAATCGTTCGTGAAATAGATGCGCTTGGCGGGTATTCTGGAATTATAGCAGATAAATCTGCTATCCAGTTTAAGATGCTTAACCTCTCAAAAGGACCTGCTATGTGGTCGCCACGAACTCAAAACGACAGAATGCTTTTTGCAGAAGAATGGAGATTAGCTTTAGAAAATACTCCTAATCTTGATTTTTTCCAAGATATGGTGAAAAATATCATTATAGAAAATGGTAAAGCAGCAGGAGTAATTACCAACATCGGTGTAGAAATCCGTGGAAAAGCAGTAGTTCTTACCAATGGAACTTTCCTAAATGGACTGATACATATCGGAGAAAAACAATTCGGTGGCGGAAGAATGGGCGAGCCAAAAGCCTTTGGAATTACTGAGCAATTAATAAGTTTAGGTTTTGAAGCAGGAAGAATGAAAACAGGAACGCCTGTAAGAATAGATGGAAGAAGTCTAGATTTTTCCAAAATGGAAGAACAAAAAGGTGATGAAAATCCACAAAAATTCTCTTATCTTGATACTCCTAAACTCAAAGAACAAAGAAGCTGCTATATCACTTACACAAACGAAACTGTACATGATATTCTTCGTTCTGGGTTTGATAGAAGTCCTATGTTCAACGGAACTATACAAAGTATAGGACCAAGATACTGCCCAAGTATAGAGGATAAAATCAATCGTTTCGCTGAACGAAACAGACACCAGCTTTTCGTAGAACCAGAAGGCTGGAAAACTATTGAAATCTATGTAAATGGTTTCAGCTCTTCGCTTCCAGAAGATATTCAAGCCAAAGCGCTAAGACATGTCCCAGGTTTTGAAAACGCTAAAATATTTCGCCCAGGTTATGCCATAGAGTACGACTACTTCCCTCCTACTCAGCTGAAACATACTTTGGAAACCAAACCGATTGAAAATTTATTTTTCGCTGGACAAATCAACGGAACTACTGGCTACGAAGAAGCAGCAGGACAAGGCCTTATTGCAGGAATCAATGCACATAATAAAGTTCACAGCAAAGATGAATTTACCCTCAGCAGAGATGAAGCCTATATAGGTGTACTGATAGACGACCTCATTACGAAAGGAACAGAAGAGCCGTACCGTATGTTCACATCAAGAGCAGAATACAGACTACTCCTAAGACAAGATAATGCCGATATTCGTCTGACTGAAAAATCTTACAACATAGGTTTAGCATCAGAAGAAAGACTCAGAAAAGTAGAAGAAAAAATCAAAAAGTCTGGAGAACTGGAAGAATTCCTTAAAGAATTATCATTAAAACCAAATGTTATAAATCCTATTCTTGAAGAAAGCGAAAGCAATCCTGTAGACCAAGCATACAGAGCATCTCAAATATTAACTCGTCCTAATATAAATTTAGAAAAACTTTCTAAAATAGAAATTATAGGAAATAAAGCGAGAGAATATTCTGAAGAGATACAAGAGCAAGCAGAAATCAATATAAAATACAAAGGCTACATAGAAAAAGAAAAAGAAAATGTAGCAAAACTCCAAAGAATGGAAAATATAAAAATTCCTGATGATTTTGATTTTAGCAAGGTAGCTTCACTTTCTTCGGAAGCTCTACAAAAGATGAATAATATTCGTCCAAAAAATATCGCACAGGCTTCTAGAATATCAGGAGTGTCACCAGCGGATATTAATGTTTTATTAATTTATTTAGGAAAATAAAATCACAATGTTTCACATGAAACATTGTGATTGTTTTATAAAAAATTAAAATGAAAATAAAAGACCACTTTCTCTCACAGGAAGAATTTGAAATTATAGAAACAGAAATCCAAGGAATTTATAAAACTTCTCCCCTACTCAATGATTTAGGTAAATATTATGAAAGTAAAGATTACATTTCGCATCATCAGGATTCGGGAAGTTTGAAAGAAAAAGTATATAAATTTTTACAGAAGTTTAATCTTAATTATAAAAAAAATATAATCAAGAATGAAATAGGAACTCATCTGAAAATATTAGACTACGGATGCGGCGCAGGAGAATTTGTGAAATTTATAGAAAACGAATACACCACTTTCGGATTTGAACCAAATGAAAATGCAAGAAATTTTGCAAAACAAAAATCCGAAAAAACAATTTTCATTTCCAATCCAGAACTCGCGGAAATAGAAAACGAAAGTCTGGATGCTATCACCCTATGGCATGTTTTCGAGCATATAGAGGAAAGGGAAAAATACCTGAAAATTTTTCATGAGAAATTAAAACCAAATGGACTTCTCATCATCGCCGTTCCGAACCACACTTCCTACGACGGAAAAAAATATAAAGAATTTTGGGCTGCCTATGATGTGCCGAGACACATTTGGCATTTTTCAAAATCAGGAATGGAAAAATTGATGAATAATGAAAATTGGAAAATCAGAAAAATAAAACCTCTCCTGCTCGATTCTTATTATATCTCTATACTAAGTGAAAAATATAAGAAAAATCCTCTTTTTTGGTTTTTTGGAGCGATTCACGGAGCGATTTCTAATTTTAAAGCATCAAAAACGGGCGAATTTTCAAGTTTGATATATATTATCGAAAAAACTTAGAAAATAGATTTTTAACAGGTTTATTA
>CALAEK010000099.1 GCA_937890925.1 uncultured Riemerella sp. | reverse complement strand
TAGGATTATTATACTTTATAAATAAGAAAAAATTTATAAATTATTATGTAATTATATGTTTTGTATTAACTCCTATTTTCATGTTGTTTTATACATCTATTGGGCAGCATATTTTACAAACATTATTTTCAATAACGGATGAGCAGGCGCATTTATTTAAAATTTATGGGAGGGCATTTGTGTTTTTTGAGAATTGTTTTTGGTTTTTAATAGGGATTTTTCTATATCTTTTGTATAAGGACAAAACCAAGAAAAAATATATTTATTATATTGTCTTTTTGTTTTTAATCAATATAATAAAAGATAAATTTTATTTTTCATTGATTATATTTTCATTGATTACTTTTGCGTTTTTGATGGTGTTTATCTATGCTCCTCAAAAGATAGAATTTATAGCGCAGCCATTACTCTGTAAGATAGGAGTAGCATCATATTCTATGTATTTGATACACTTTTATTTAGGTATGGTTGCGGTTAAATATTTAAAAGAAAATGTAGCGGACAGTTATATATGGCCTTTTCTTGTGATGATAGTTGTTATTCTTTTTGGATTGTTTAGTTACAATTATTTGGAAAAACCTTTGGGTAAATTGTATAAAAAAGTTTTTAAGGTCTAAATTTTTGAAATTTAAATTTCAAAAATTTTACTTTCTTCTGTGATGTTTTTTACTACATTTTCGGTGCGTTCCTTGTGAGTGTCTGTGATGAAAATTTGCCCGAAATGTTCTTTGTTTACAAGTTTTACGAGTTGATGAACCCTAGAGTCATCTAATTTGTCAAAAATATCATCAAGGAGCAAAACAGGAGTTTTCCCAGTGAGTTTTTTCAGTAAATTCATCTGAGATAGTTTTAGGGCTATTAAAAAAGATTTTTGCTGCCCTTGTGATCCTATTTTCTTTATTAGTTGTCCATTCATTTCAAATAGCAAGTCATCTTTGTGAATGCCTTTGGAAGTGTAAGTCAGAACTCTGTCTTTTTCCAAATTTTCTGCAAGTAAAATTCTAAAATCTTGCTCTAAATCAGACTGGTATGAAATAAGAACTTCTTCTTTTTGGTTAGAAATTATAGCATAATATTCCTGTAAAATAGGAATGATTTCATGGATGAATTTTTTTCTTTTTTCAAAAATAATCTGTCCAAATTTCAATAAAGGTTCATCATAGATTTCCAAGCTGTCTGCATCGAAAGTTCGTGTTTTGTGGAAATTTTTGAGAAGAGCATTTCTCTGCTGAAGCGTTTTTTGATAATGAATAAGGCTGAAAAGATATTCGCGGTCAGTCTGAGAAATCATGGTGTCCATAAATTTTCTTCTGCTTTCTGAACTGTCCGAAATGAGATTTTGGTCATATGGAGAAATCATTACAGAAGGCAAATACCCTATGTGGTCGGCTATTTTGGAGTAGTTTTTATCATTTTTTTTGATGGTTTTTCTGCTCTCTTTATTTTGAATTATTTTGACAAAGTCTTCTTTATTTTCATTGAAAATAAGCGCTTCTATCGAGAAAAAATCTTCATTTTCGGTAATGTTATTTAAGTCAGAATTTCCTAAAAAACTTTTCCCAACAGAGAGATAATGCAGAGCGTCCAGAATGTTGGTTTTTCCAACGCCGTTATCTCCCACCAGACAGTTGATTTGGGAAGAAAATTCTATGAATCGTGATGAATGATTTTTGAAATTCTGAAGAGTTAAATTCTTAATAAACATAAAACCAAATTAGCCTCCAAAGGTAAGAAATAAACATAAAAGGAAATGAGATTTTTTACATTTTTCTTGATATTTTGGCGTAAAAATACTACATTTGCGTATGTTTAGTTGGTAGTTATTGGTTCATGGCAGTTTATTGGTTTTTCTAAAAGTTTGTCATAATAGAAAACTGCTTACCAATAACTTACAACAAACGATACTCTTTTTAAAGTAAAAATAATTTAAAACTCAATATATGAAGAAACACTTTATTCTATTAGGAATGTTAACAATGGGGTTAGCATATTCCCAAACGGGGAAAGTAGGGATAAACACAAATAATCCTGAAGCAACTTTAGATATAAAACCAAATTTAGCTAATTCAGCAGTAGGAGCAACTACTAATGAAGGGATGCTTGTTCCTAGATTAAGCAAAGCGAGATTGAATTCAATCGCTGCTGCTAATTTGAAAGAATCTACATTAGTATATGTAAATGATGTTACAGCCACATCTAGTTCATCTACAGTAGATGTTACTTCAAAAGGGTTCTATTATTATAGTGCTACTGCGAATAAGTGGGTGAAGATGGCAGAGGGCTCTATACAAGAGCAAGACCTTAGATTAGTGGGAGTTAACAGTCACATTACACAAGATGCTGGTGTGGGAGGAAATGGTAGTGGAGTAGGAACAGGTCCACATAATATAGGTATAGGAAAAGATGCTCTATTTTCCAATACAAGTGGTTCTCATAACATAGCTGTAGGATTAGATGCTTTGCGTTCTAATACTACAGGGATTAATAATGTGGCATTGGGTATAGGATCTTTGCGTTCTAATGTACAAGGAAGAGGAAATGTAGGGATTGGTGCAAATTCACTTTATTCTAATATAGGAGGGGCTTATAATGTAGCTGTAGGAGAGAATGCTTTGTATCACACTACTTCTGGAAATGGAAATGTAGGAGTAGGAACAGATGTTCTTTATAGAAATACATCAGGAGCAAATAACACAGCGGTTGGTTATACTGCCTTATATAATAATACTACAGGAGCAAGTAATGTGGCTAATGGATTTGGTGCTTTGTATAGCAATACCACAGGGAATAGTAATTTAGCATTTGGGTATCATGCGTTGTATGATAACACCACAGGGAATAATAATATGGCACTAGGACCAGAAGCTATGAAAGCTAATACAATAGGAACAAGCAATATAGCCCTAGGAGCTGCTGCATTAAAGTCTAATACTATAGCATATGGAAATATAGGTATAGGTACCAATGCTCTTTCTAGTAATACTACAGGGGTTTCTAATATCGCTATAGGGTCAAATGCACTTAGTTCCAGTACTACAAGTTCAAATAATATCGCATTAGGATCTAGTACACTTTTTAATAATACCACAGGATATAGTAATATAGGTATGGGGAATAATACACTCCTTAGCAATACTACAGGATATAATAATATAGGTATAGGAATAAATACTCTTTATAATAACACTACAGGATATATTAACATAGGTATAGGGAATAACTCCCTTCATCGTAATACAACAGGAGCGGCAAATATAGCTATAGGAGCAAACACTCTTACAAATAATACCACGGGTGAAATCAATACTGCGATTGGTACTGGCGCATTAAATGCTAATACTACAGGTAGAAATAATGTAGTTGTAGGACACTATGCGCTTTATAATAATACTACAGGGGATGAAAATATGGGAATGGGAAATGGTTTTCTCCATGAAAATACAACAGGAAAAGCCAATATAGGTATGGGGATGTCTATACTTTATAATAATACCACAGGAAGCGAAAATATAGGTTTTGGAAACTATGCTCTCCATAAAAATACTGTAGGAACAGGGAATATAGCCATAGGTGTTTATAGTATACACCTAAATATTTCAGGTAAGGAAAATATAGGTGTTGGTAGAGCTGCTCTTCATGATAATAGGACTGGAGAATACAATATGGCATTAGGAAGTGGAGCAATGAGAAATAACACTGCAGGGAATTATAATATAGGGTTAGGAACTTATGCATTGTCTAATAACACTACAGGACAGCATAATATTGCACAGGGAAATTTAGCATTGCGTCAGAGTACTACAGGACATGGAAATATAGCATTTGGTAATGAATCTGGTAATTGGATAAAAGGAAATGGTAATATCCATCTAGGAAGTGCGTATATCCAAAATGTAACTTCTGAACTAGATAATGTGGTAGCTATAGGAAATGGAATAGATCAAGGAAATCTTAATACACATACAGCCAATGAAAATGTAATTCTATTGGGACATAACCAAGCAAACAGCCCTAATATAGGGTTGGGAACTTATAAACCAGAAGAAAAGTTACATATAGCAGGAAATATAGCACTGGGACATAAACAGCCAGGGACTACCTATCCTGGAGTAGGAAATTATCTTTCCTTTGAGGGAACATCTCCTTGGTCAGATGGAATGTTCCCAAATTCAGATGTACTTGCATTTTATCGTTATGATTATTCTATAGACCATTCAGAACTTAGATTATTGATAGGTGATAATGAGGGAAGTGGAGATGCTTTCTCAATAGGGGTAAGACCACATTCGGGAGCTCATAATGGATATGTAAGGGGAAATGTGGAAAATATTGCTAATGTTTATTCAGAGAAGTTTAAATTCGCAGCGGATGGGCAGGCTTACAAGCACGGAAGTAATGTCTGGACAGTATTCTCAGATGCCCGTATAAAAGAAAATGTAAAACCTTATACCAAAGGTCTCAAAGAAATTCTACAAATCAGACCAGTGAACTTTAATTATAAAAAAGAGGCTGATAAAGGAGATAAAACCTACGCTGGGGTAATCGCTCAAGAATTAGAAAAAGTAGTGCCTACTATGGTAAATACTACGAATGAGAAGATAAACGGTGTAGAGGGTATCAAGTCCGTAGATGGTAACGAATACACTTTTATGCTTATCAATGCTGTGAAAGAGCTTTCTCAAAAAGTAGAGAAGCTGGAAGCTGAGATTAAAACTTTGAAAAGTAAGAAAAAATAATCTGATATTATTTCAATAATTTACTTACCTTGCCATAATTTTGTGGCAAGGTTTTTTTTTTTGAAAAAATAAATTTTTGGCAAGAATTTTGTCTTTTTAATATTTAAAATATAATTTTATGAAAGTAAGAACAATAATAATCTCTTTGGTGGCAGCGGTAGCAGTAGGTGTGGCTGTGGTACAGTCTTGTACAGCGATAGCTACATCAGCAGTAGGAGTAGCAGTGATCAAAAAAGTTTTATTAGGCGGAGTTTCCAAAGGCGTGAAGGTTTTGAAGAATAAAAACGAATTTCTTCAGAGTCCATTGATTGATAGTGCTATGCCCTCTGGTTTGAAAAAAATGAATAGTGTTTTGGGAAAAATTTCTCCAGATTTGGTTAAAAAAGAAAAAGAATATATCGCAGAAACAGCCTCTTTTACGGCTACAATAGCCGAACCTATTTTAGTAGATGCTGTGAATAGCCTTACTAGTGATGATGTGGCTCGTATCATGCAGGGAGAAGCTGGAACGGCAACGTAGATTTTGAGAGAAAAGACTTATAATAAGTTAGTCTCTGCATTTACACCGAAAGTAGATGAAAAACTGAATGAATTTGGGATAGTGAGAGCCATCAATAATGTAACGAGTGCGAACTCTATGCTCGGCTCACTCCTTGGTAATGAAGGCAGCGGTACGACCAGTAATTCCCTGAGTCAGTACGCTACGGAGCAGATGGTGACAGGGCTTTTCTACATTATTCAAGATTATGAAAAGGAAAACAGCCAGCAGTTTTTAGGAAAATAAAAATAAAAAGCACGATTTATTCGTGCTTTTCTCGTTTTTAATGAGAAAAAGTGTATTTTTACCCAGAGAAATTATAAACTTTATTTTTAAAATGAAAAAAATATTATTGATAGCTTCTTTGCTACCTGCTGTGATGGCTTTTTCCCAGCAGTATGGAGGAATGTGGATGCCTACGGAACTAAACGAGGCTGAAATGAAAAAATTAGGAATGAAAATCTCTGCAAAAGATATTTTTAATCCGAATAAACCAAGTATCAAAGATGCTGTGGCTCAGTTCAATGGAGGATGTACCAGCGAGGTGATATCGCCGAAAGGACTGCTTCTGACTAATCACCACTGTGGATATAATAATATCCAAAGCCATTCATCAGTAGGGAACGATCTTTTGACTAATGGTTTCTGGGCTAAAAATATGAGTGAAGAGCTTCCTAATCTAGGTGCTACGGCGGATTTTATCGTTGATATTAAGGAAGTTACAGACCAAGTCCTAAACGGCACTAAAGGGCTTACAGATAAAGAAGCAGAGGCAGTTATCGCTAAAAATATAGCAGAAGTAACTAAGCAGTTCAAGATAGAACCTTACCAAAAAGTTACCATAAAACCGATGTTTGCAGGGAATAAATACTATGCCTACATCATAGAAACATATAAAGATGTGCGATTGGTAGGCGCTCCGCCGCAGTCCATCGGTAAGTTTGGTTCTGATACGGACAACTGGGTTTGGCCTCGTCACACAGGAGATTTTGCTTTGTTTAGAGTTTATGCAGACAAGAATAATAAACCTGCCGAATACAGCAAGGATAATGTGCCTTACACACCGAAACATTTCCTGCCGATTTCCATCAAAGATATCAAGGAAAATGACTTTACTTTTGTGTTTGGTTTCCCTGGTAGAACCAATGAATATCTTCCATCTATAGCGGTGGAAAAAATCATCAACGATACCAATCCAGCTAAAATAGCAGTGAGAGATGTAGCGCTGAAAACATTAGACGAAAAAATGCGTGTAGATGATGCTACAAGGATAAAATATGCATCTAAATACGCATCTGTGGCCAATTATTGGAAAAAATGGATAGGCGAAACTACAGGACTGAAAAAGTCTAACGCTGTTCAGAAGAAGAAAGACTATGAAGCCTTTTTAGCGAAGAAAAATCCTGAAATTGCTAAAATGATTTCAGAATTTGAACATTTGTATAACGCTCAGGCTCCATTTGCCCTTAGCGATGCTTACTTTACAGAACTTCTCAGAAATGCAGAAACACTGAATCTTGCAAATAGATTTTTGGCATTTATGGAACATTATGAGCAGGGAAAAACCACGCCAGCAGGCATCAAGAAGTTTTCGTCTGCACTGGCAGGTTTTTATAAAAACTATGATGGCGAGATAGATGCAAAGGTGACAGCTAAACTTTTGGCTCTTTATACAGAGAAAGTTCCAGCGGCGTACCTGCCTTCTGGTTTTGATAAATACAAAAATGTGAATCAAAATTTAGAATTGGTAGAGAATTGGTCTAAAAATTCTGTTCTGACAGGTAGAAAAAACCTTAATGGATTGAATATTTCTTCCGATATAGAGAAGGTTCTGGACAATCCAGCGGAGCTTATCAAAGCATTGAAAAACGACCCGATAATCAGTTTGTATAAAGAAATCAGAGATACTTATCTTCAAAAAGTAGAACCTAAATACACTCAGTATCAGGCTGAAATAGAAGCTCTACAGAAGAGATACATGGCGGCTCAGATGAATACGGACAAAGAGAGAAAATTCTTCCCAGATGCGAATTCTACTCTAAGGGTGACTTACGGTAAGGTAAAAGGCTCTGAACCAGCTGATGCTGTCAGATACCATTATCAGACTACACTAGATGGCGTGATGGAGAAATATATCCCGAACGACTACGAGTTCGATGTTCCTAAAAAACTGATAGACCTCTACAACAGAAAAGACTATGGAATCTACAAAAACAAAGAAGGGAAAGTTCCATTAGCTTTTACAGCGACAAACCACACTACAGGAGGAAACTCAGGAAGTCCAGCGCTGGATGCTCGTGGGAATTTGATTGGGCTTAATTTTGACCGCCAGTGGGAGGGTACGATGAGTGATATCAACTATGACCCTCGTTTCAGCCGAAATATCATGGTGGATGCTAAATATATTCTTTTCATCATTGATAAATTTGCTGATTCTAAATGGCTTATCGATGAAATGAAAATCGTAAAATAATCTAATCACATAATAAATAAGGCTTCCCAAAATGGGAAGCCTTAAAAATTAACAAATATGAAACAAAATTTATCCAATAAAAAAGGCAAGCTACCTACATCACACCGCTACAACCGATTACCTTTGCTGCGTTCCCACCCTGGAGGATTTTCAGGAGCTGGTTGTGTAGGACTTGCCGTGGCAAATATAGTGAATTATTTATTAATTCCAAGAATGGAAATTTTAAAAATCATAGAAAATATATAACTATTTGATTTATAGTGATTAAATAATTTACTCTTGAAGTTATTTTCTTTTTGCGTAAATTTGTGGATTGTATTTGATTTTTAGAAATGAATTTATCTATAGTTATCCCTTTGTTGAATGAGGAGGAATCCCTGAAAGAGCTTTTTTCTAGGATTGATAAGGTGTGTGTAGAGCACCAGCTTTCGTATGAAATTTGGTTTGTAGATGATGGTAGTACGGATAAATCTTGGGAAATTATAGAAGGATTTTGCAGGGAAAATGACCATATCCATGGAATAAAGTTTTCTAGAAATTATGGGAAATCACAGGCGCTGCATGCGGCATTTGAGAAAGTGTCTGGAGATGTGGTGATTACAATGGATGCTGATTTGCAGGACTTTCCAGAGGAAATTCCAGAGCTGTACGATATGGTAGTCAATGGAAATTATGACATCGTGTCTGGCTGGAAAAAGAAAAGATTTGATAATGTGATGACCAAAAACCTGCCATCCAAGCTCTTCAATGCAGCAGCGAGAAAGGTTTCTGGAGTGCACCTGCACGATTTTAATTGCGGTCTGAAAGCCTATAAAAAACAAGTTGTAAAGTCCATAGATGTTTATGGCGATATGCACCGATATATTCCTGTTTTGGCGGCGAATGCTGGTTTTAAGCGTATTACAGAGAAAGAAGTGAAGCATCAGGCAAGACCTTACGGAAGTTCTAAATTTGGGACAGAGCGCTTTATCCGTGGCTTTTTGGATTTGGTTACACTTTGGTTTATCAGCCGTTTCGGCGGGCGCCCGATGCATTTTTTCGGTGCGGTCGGTACATTGATGTTTATCATCGGTTTCCTTTCGGCATTTTGGCTTGGAGTTTCCAAACTGATAGCTGTCTATGTTCACAAACAATACGGACATCTAATCGCTGATAATCCGTGGTTTTTCATCTCACTGACGATGATGATTTTGGGAACTTTGCTTTTTATAGGAGGATTTCTTGGAGAGATGATTATCAGAACCAATAGAGAACACAAAAATTATAATATAGAAGAACAAATTTAAGATGAACAGCATATCATTTGGGAAAACCACCATAACGAGTTATCCAGAATATTTCGAGATTGCAGATAACAAGAAAACGAATAAATTGCTTTATTTATCGGCTTCTTTTGTGTTTATAGCTATCTATTTGTTTGACTTGTATCAGAATGATTTTGACTTTGGTAAGGTTTCTCATTTTAAGACCATTTCGGCGGTGCTTTGGCTGGTGATTTTTGCTCTTCAATTTTGGCTAATTAACACCGAAAGTAAGATTGAAAAATCTAAAATAAAGGAAGTAGTGGTGAGAAAAAACCGATGGGCTTCGATAGTGATTCATTACGGAGACAAAAAGCGTAAAATAGATGGTTTTAGCCAAGATGAAGCAGAGCAGATTATAAAATTTTTGATGAATAATAGATGAAAAACCTCCTCTACATAATAGTTGTTTTGGTGCTGGTTTCTTGTGGGAAAATTCAGCCCGAAGGCAATGAAATAAAGACGCAAGAGGTGAAGATAGAGGAGTTTAGCGCTTTGCATTTGGATGGGAATTTCAAAGTGTCCTATATACAAAGCACTGAAAATAAACTGACAGTGGAGACTTATCCTAATATTTTTGAAAATTTAAAAATCAAAGTTAAGGATAAAGAATTGACTATCAGCGAGAAAAGAAAAACCGAAGGAGTGGAAGTGTATAACATCATTTTGTATTCTTCTGGGAAAATTTCTAAAATGAAAATGCAGAATTCAGCGGAATTTAATATTTCCAGCCAAATGATGATGGATGATTTTAGCCTGAAAATGGAAGATAAAACGAAATTTACGGGAGCTATTTTATCCAATAAAGCTGAGATAAATCTCTATGATAATGCTCGGCTGGAGATGTTTGGGAAAACACTGGAAGCAGAAGTGGTGATGAGGGATTCTGCTGTGATGGTGTCGCCGTATTGGTTTGTAAATAACTTGAAAATCAAGGCTGAAGATGATGCTTTGGCAGAAATTTCGATTGAAGAAAAATTAGAAGGAAAACTAAAAAATAACGCAAAACTAAGCTATAAAGGCAATCCTGTAAAGAAAGTTTTGGAGGAGGATAAAGCGTTAGTAATAAAAAAATAAACTATAAAAGTTAAAAGTATGACAACAATAGAAAAAGCAAGGCTTTGGCTTTCAGAGTCTTTTGATGAAGAAACAAGAGCTAAAGTTCAGCAGTTTATAGATGAAAATGGAGCAGAGCTGGAAGATTCTTTTTATAAAGAGTTAGAATTTGGGACAGGAGGAATGCGCGGAGTGATGGGCGTGGGAACCAACAGGCTCAATAAATATACGCTTGGACAGGCTACTCAGGGACTGGCAAACTACCTACACCAGCAGTTTAAAGGCGAAACTATCAAAGTAGCTATCGCCTATGATGTGAGAAATAATTCCAAAGAATTTGGGAAAATAGTGGCAGATGTGCTTACGGCTAATGGAATTAATGTTTTGCTTTTCAAGGAACACCGCCCTACGCCAGAGCTTTCTTTCACGGTGAGAAATAAAAAATGTAATGCAGGAATAGTACTTACAGCATCGCATAATCCGCCTGAATACAATGGTTATAAGGTTTATTGGAATGATGGAGCACAGATTGTCCCGCCGAATGATGAGGCGATTATCAAAGAGGTGTATTCCGTTAGATTTGAGGATATTAAGTTTAATGGAAATGATGATTTGATAGAATGGATAGGCGAGGAGCAGGATGATGTTTATATAGATGTTTGTATGCAAAACTCTCTTTATCAGAATGTTATGAGAGATAATCTGAACATTGTTTTCACTTCTATCCATGGGACAACTTACACTACAATCCCTAAAGCCCTTAAAAAGGCTGGATTTGCAAAGGTGGATTTAGTGAGAGAGCAAATGATTCCAAGTGGAAATTTCCCAACAGTGGAAAGCCCTAATCCAGAAGAACCAGCGGCGCTTACGATGGCTACGGACTTGGCAGAAATTACCAATGCAGATATTGTTATCGGCTGTGACCCAGATGGCGACAGACTTGGTATTGCGGTTAGAAACCTTGAAGGGAAAATCCAGCTGCTTAATGGAAACCAGACCAATACTATCCTGACTTATTACATCCTTGACCAATGGAAAAAAGCAGGGAAAATCACTGGAAGTGAGTTCATCGGTTCTACTATTGTGACTTCGGATATTTTCTTTGATATTG
>CALAEK010000098.1 GCA_937890925.1 uncultured Riemerella sp. | reverse complement strand
ACCACAAAGGTTTAAAATGGGAATAATATCTTACTCGTAGTAAATATCATATGGATAAAGGGCATATGGTAATAAAAGGTTTTGGAAAGGGCGTACTTAACAGTATATGGTCACTTTATATAACAGCTAATAGATTAGCAAGAAAAGAGGAAACAGGAGAGGCGGTATACGAATTTTATACAATGTTAGAGAATAGATTAGATGAAAAGTATAAATAAAATTTCTTTTTTTCAATTAATTTCAAAAAGTGAAAGATTTTTATATGGATGCTTAGGAGGAGGGAAATTTGTCTATAATCCAAAGTGAATTAAAGTATGAAAAAATTGGTATTATTATTTATTGGGGCGTTATTGTGTAACTCTTGTTTTTTGATACAACAAGGGCGTATAGCGGATGGAATGTGCAGACCAAAGCATCCGAAGTTTAAATTGCTCAAAACTCAATTTAAAGAAACGGATAAACTGACTTATAATAGAATTTATATTAACCAATATTTGGTGGGGTTTGGTATAGGTTTTTACCCTGATGGGAGATTAATGTATTTCTATTCCAGAGATGGATACACGCTGAAAGAGTCTGATGTTGAAAATAAGAAATGGGAAAATGCAAGGAACATCGGCTATTGGAGGACAGAGGGGAATAAGATAAAAATAGAGTATTTTGTATGCTCCCAGCAAGGAACTTATTTTAGAGAACAGGGAGAAATAAAAGGCGATACTCTTGTTTTTTATGAAAATTTCTATCATCCTTTTTATAAGGAAGTTCGTGAGACATATTATGTTTTGTCTGATATGTCATTTGAGTAGGATATTTTCATAACAGATAGTAGCTGTTATTTATGAAGATAAATTTAAAGTCTGACCTAAATTTATTCGATTCTTGATAGAAAAATATTTATCTTTGAAAATAAGTTTTATGTAATGGATTTTGAGATTGATAATTTGGATGGCTGGAAAGAAGTTATAAAAAGCATTTTTCCACACTTGAAGCATAATATTTTGCTGTTAAAAGGCAATTTGGGCGCAGGGAAAACCACTTTTACCAAATACCTTTTGGAGGAAATGGGAAGTGCAGATGGTGTGGATTCTCCCACTTATTCCATTGTGAATGAATATAATACTCCAAAAGGAAAGGTGTTTCATTTTGACCTTTATAGAATGAAAAGCGTGGAAGAAATCCAAGACATCGGGATAGAGGAGTATATAGACAACGGATTTTTGTCCATTATAGAGTGGCCAGAGATTTATGAAGAGGAACTCTATGACATCCCATATCACGAGATGAAAATAGAAAATACAGGAAGCACAAGGAAGATTTCTTTTTTATCAAAAAATGATTGACAGCAATAAATAGTTTTAAAAATATCCCATGAACAGTAGTGTTTTTACTCCTTTTACTGAAAAAGAACTGGTGCCGCAAGAGGAAAGACTGGAAGTGATAAAGAAAGGCGGAATCATGACCATAGGCGTTCCGAAAGAGTCCTCTCTGAATGAAAATAGAGTGCCGATAACTCCTGATGCTGTGCAGGTTTTGACACAATGTGGGTATAAACTCATGATAGAATCTGATGCAGGTAAAAAGGCATTTTTCAGTGATTTGGAGTATTCTGAAGCAGGAGCTTTTATCGTGGATAAAGCTAAGGCTTTTGAGCAGGATTTGGTACTGAAAGTAAGCGCTCCTTCTTTGGAGGAAATAGAATTGTTGAAACCTAATTCATATATAATCAGTGCATTACAGATTAATCTTAGAGAAAAAGAGTATTTCAAAAAACTTTCTGAAAAGAAAATCAATGCCATAGCCTATGAGTTCATAGAAGATGAAAATAAAGAGCAGATGCTGGTAAAGCTGATAGGTGAGATAGCAGGCGGAATGTCGGTGCTTTGTGCATCGGAGATGCTTGCCGTTTCGAAAGGGCTTATGCTGGGCGGAATTACAGGAGTGCGCCCTGTGGAAGTGGTGGTTTTGGGAGCGGATATCGTGGGAGAATATGCAGTAAGAGCAGCGATAGGGCTGGGTGCCACAGTGAGGGTTTTTGATAATTCTCTATCCAAACTTAGAAATATCCAAAATTCCATAGGCAGCCGAATATCAACTTCGATGATAGACCCAAAGGAACTGACCAAAAGTCTCCGAAGAGCCGATGTGCTGATAGGAACTATTCCGAGAATAAATATGCCGCCTATCGTGACAGAAAAAATGGTGGCACTGATGAAACAGGGAAGCGTCATCGTAGATTTGACCATAGATACAGGGAAATGTGTGGAAACTACGGAAGTTACTGATTTTGAGAAGCCTTATATAGAAAAACATGGAATCTTACATTCTGGACTACCGAATTTGACTTCTAAAATTCCAAGAACCACCAGCAAAGCCATTAGTAATTTCTTTTTGAGTTATCTTCTAAAAATCAATGAAGAAGGCGGTTTAGAAAATGTATTAAAATTAGGAAACGACTGCAGACAGGGATTTTATATGTACAAAGGCCGCCATACCAAACAGCTGGTTTGTGATAAATTTGGACTTAAATTTAATGATATCAATCTACTATTGTTATAAAATAAAAATCGGTCTTTTTGGAGACCGATTTTGCATTATATTTTCATAATGTCTGCTTCTTTTACTTTCAAGTGTTCATCAGAACTTTTGACATATTTATCAGTCAATTCCTGAATTTTACTTTCTGTATCTTTGATAACATCCTCTGAAACTCCTTCTAATTTTTTAAGGTCTTTCATCGCTTCTTGTCTTGCGTTACGGATGGTTACTTTCGTTTGTTCCGCTTCTGCTTTGGCTTGTTTTGCTAATTCTTTTCTTCTTTCTTCCGTTAGAGGCGGTACATTTAGAATGATATTTTCGCCGTTATTAGAAGGCGCAAAACCAAGGTTAGAAACGATAATTGCTTTTTCTATCGCTCCTATGGCGTTTTTGTCCCAAGGCTGGATAGAGATGGTCATGGCATCAGGAATAGAGACATTGGCAACCTGCGAAAGCGGTGTCATTGCTCCATAATATTCCACCATTACATCTTGCACCATAGCTGTAGAAGCTCTACCAGCTCTGATTTTTTGGAAAGCGTGATCCAAATGTTTTATCGCTGCATCCATTTCTTGTTTAGCAGATGCTATGATAAGTTCTAATTCTTCCATTGTATATTGAAAATTTGATAAATTACACATTTAGTTTACGATAGTTCCTATATCTTCTCCTTCTACTATTTTCAGGAGATTATTCTCTTTATTCATATCAAAGACAATGATAGGGAGATTATTCTCTTGGCTTAGAGTAAAGGCAGTCATGTCCATTACTTTAAGGTTTTTCTCAATAACTTCATTGAATGATAAGCTATTGAATTTCATAGCATTGTCGTTTTTCTCTGGGTCGCTGTCGTAGATGCCATCTACTCGGGTTCCTTTTAGAATCACATCAGCGCCTATTTCTATGGCTCTGAGCGTAGCGGCTGTATCCGTAGTGAAATAAGGGTTTCCTGTTCCTGCTCCGAAGATGACAACTCTTCCTTTTTCCAAGTGTCTTACGGCTCTTCTTTTGATGAAAGGCTCTGCTATTTTATCCATTTCTATGGCTGTCTGAAGTCTGGTTTTCAGACCGATGTCCTCCAAAGCACCTTGTAGAGCCATTCCATTGATTATCGTAGCGAGCATTCCCATGTAGTCGCCCTGAACTCTATCCATTCCCTTAGCCGCTCCAGAAACTCCTCGGAAGATGTTTCCGCCGCCGATTACTATGGCAACTTCGCAGCCTTTGTCCACTACTTTTTTGATTTCTTGGGAATATTCATTAAGCTTCTCAGTATCAATACCATATTGTTTGTCTCCCATAAGGGCTTCTCCGCTTAATTTTAGTAGAATTCGTTTGTATTTCATTGTCTTATAATGTTTTAATTTTTATGGTTGATAAAGTTTTAGTCTTTAAAGCATCCAAAAATTCATGCAAATATAAACAAATCAGAAAGAAAATAATAGAATATTTTGGATTATGAGATAATAAAATTTAATTTTGGCTTTATGAATAAGAAAGGTTTAGTTATAGCCATTGATGGATTTTCATCCACAGGAAAAAGTTCTATTTCTAAAGTAGTAGCAGATACTTTGGGACTTATCCATATCGATACAGGTGCCATGTATAGGGCGATTACGCTTTTTGGGCTGAGAAATTTCAAGAACGAAAAACAAGAGATAGATTTGCCGAAACTGCTTCAGAATCTGAATGAAATTTCATTAGAATTTAGAGAAAATAGCAGGAAATTAGAAATTTATCTAAATGGAGAAAATGTAAGTAAGGAAATCCGTACTACAGAAGTCTCTGATAATGTTAGTTTTATAGCAAAACAGCCCGAAGTAAGGGAGCGTTTGGTGGTTTTACAAAGGAATATTGCAGAAAAACAAGGCGTGATTATGGATGGCAGGGACATAGGAACGGTGGTTCTGCCCAATGCAGATTATAAATTTTTCCTTACGGCAAGTGCAGATGAGCGCGCAAGGAGAAGATTTTTGGAGCTGCAAAGCCTTGGTATAGAGACTACTATAGAAGAAGTGAAACAAAATCTGATAGAAAGAGACCGAATAGACAGCGAAAGAGAAATTTCTCCACTGAAACAGGCTGAGGATGCGATACTTATAGACAATACAAACCTAAATAAAGAAGAAACCATAGAATTGATTTTGTCATACATTAAGAAATAATTAACAGAAAAAAATTGTTTGTTTGGTATATTTATTGTAATTTTATCGAAATAATAGCAAAGGGCTATTCAGAGATAAATATTAACATTAAAAAATTTACTAAAATGTCAAGAGAAAGAAATTCAGGTATTGTGCTAGGTATATTAGCAGGTGCTGCAATAGGTTCATTACTAGGTGTATTATTCGCTCCAGAAAAAGGAGTAGAGACTAGAAGAAAATTAAGAAGAAAAGCTGAAGATTTGAGAGATGAGGCTTTGGATCATTATGAACACCTTAGAGATGAGGCTCTAGAGCACTATGAGAAGATTTCTGGAAAAGTAAAACAAGGAGCAGAGAAAGTAGTAGCTGATGTGAAAGAAAGCTACGAAGACTATAAAAAAAATAGTTAGTATCCAAAAGACACAGAAATTTAATAGTAAGATGATTTAAAAGAGGGGATTTATAAAAAAGTCCCCTTTTAGTTTTCAAAAGAGAAAGGAAAATGATAGGCTTGTTTAAAAATTATATAGAAAAAAGAATCAGTCTCTTAAAACTAGAAACGACAGAAACTTCTGTCAAGGTGCTTAGTATGGCGGTATATATTCTGCTGATGGTCACTTTGGGGATTTGTTTCTTTGCGTTTTTCTGTCTGGGGCTGGGACTTGTGATTGGTAGTTTGCTGGGAAATTATGCTTATGGGATGCTTATCATGGCGAGCATATTTTTGGTAGGTTTGTTGGTGGTTTTTTCTCAGAAGAAAAATATCATAGAAAATATGAAAGAGCGTTTGGTGAACATTATTTACAATGAAGAATAAGATGGGAAAAATAAAGAATTTTCAAGATTTAAAAAATCAAAAAGAAGAACTCAAAACAGAAATCAAAGAAATAGAATCTGTGCTGAGTTTTGAAAACCCAAGAAAAACTTTAGGGGTGATTACCAATGGAGTTACGGAGAAATATTTAGGCGGAATGATGGATTCTGGATTAGCCCAAAATGCTTCTTTTTTGGCGAATAAATTTTTGCTTCCCTCTTTGGAGGCAGGCTCTGCTAAGCTACTTACCAATGCACTCTTAAAAAGGGTAAGACCTTCCATGAAAAAAACATTGATAGGACTAGGGGTAGCTGTCCTGACTCCTATCATCATTATGCAGATTAAAAAAAGATTGGATAATTTCCAGCAGAGAGAAACAGCAAAAAGTTTAAGTAAATTGATATAAAACAAAAACTTCTCCTTTTAAAGAGAAGTTTTTGTTTTATTGTTTAATTACTTGAATTATTTTCTGTGTGTTGTTACTCAGCACATACCTCATTAGGTATTTCCCTTGTTTCAGCCTGTCTACTCTTATTTCTGAGTAGTTAGCGTTGATTTGGACATCTGCAACTACATTTCCCAAAATGGAATAAAATGTAGCAGATTTTATTTTTACATTAGGGTCAGAAGTTTTTAGGTATAAAAAATCCTTTGCAGGGTTCGGATAAGCGATAAGTTCCTTATCATTTGCCGTTTGTGATGATTTTCCTGTTTGAAAACTCTGAGCCTCCATCTGCCCAAAACCTATAATACTGAAAAAAAACAAAAATAAAAATTTCCTCATACTTCCAAAATCAATTTTTTATTCCTACAAAAATAATCAAAAAATACTAAAAACAAAAAATAATTAAAAATAAATTTCAAGTATAAATTTACAAAAACCATTCCAAAAATAAGATGTATTAAATTAAAAATATTACTTTTGTTTCATGATTTTACGAGGAGACAATTTGATAAAAGAATACGGCCCTAAAAAAGTAGTAAAAGGGGTAAGTTTAGAAGTGAAAAAAGGCGAAATAGTAGGGCTTCTAGGTCCGAATGGAGCTGGGAAAACTACCACTTTCTACATGATAGTAGGACTGGTAAAGCCTACTTCTGGCGAGATAACTCTGGATGGAAAGGACATCACACAGGATGCGATGTATAAAAGGGCGCAGAAAGGCGTGGGATATCTGGCGCAGGAGGCTTCTATTTTTAGAAAATTGTCAGTAGAAGATAATATTTTATCGGTTTTACAATTGACCAATAAATCAGCAAGTGAGCAAAAAAATAGACTGGAAGAGCTTTTGGATGAGTTTTCCTTGCAGCATGTGCGCAGAAATAGGGGAGACCTGCTCTCTGGTGGGGAGAGAAGAAGAACGGAAATCGCCCGATGTCTGGCAACAGATCCGGATTTTATCCTTTTGGATGAGCCTTTTGCGGGGGTAGACCCTATCGCGGTGGAGGATATTCAGAAAATCATCCGTTCCCTTGTAAAGAAAGATATAGGGGTGCTTATTACCGACCACAATGTCCAGCAGACCCTTGCTATTACTAATAAAACATACATCATGTTTGAAGGGAAAATCTTGAAAGAGGGCATTCCAGAAGATTTGGCGAATGACCCACAGGTAAGACAGGCTTATCTTGGAGAGAATTTCCGTTTTGAAAAAATCTAACGAAAAAATCAATATGAAAATACTTACTTCTCCAGCTAAACTGATGAAAGTTGGGGTTTCTTCTGAATTTATCAAGCCTACAGAGCCTCAGTTTATAGAGGATTCGGCTTTTATTCAGTCTTATTTAAAGGAAAAAACGCCCAATTTCTTGGCGGAACTTATGGAGCTTTCACCAAAATTAGCCGATGAAAACTGGGAAAGAAACCAAAATTGGAAGAAAAATCCAGCCGAAAATGAGTCCGCACCAGCCTTGTTGGCTTTTACAGGCGAGGTTTATCGTGGGTTGGATGCCCAGAGTTTGGATAAAAAGGCAATTGATTATTTGCAGGAGCATTACAGGATGCTTTCGGGGCTATATGGACTGCTGAAACCTTCTGACCGTATTATGCTGTATCGACTGGAAATGGGGCGAAAATTTCAGTTTGATAAGTATAAAAATCTATACGAATTTTGGTCGGATAAGATTACGGAACAGCTTAATTCTGAGCTAAATGAAGGCGAACTTCTGCTCAATCTGGCAAGTAATGAATATTTTAAAGTAGTAAATCGTAAAAAACTCCATGCTCAAGTGATTGATTTTGACTTTTATGAAATGAAAACAGGGAAGCCCAAAACTATAGTGGTTTATACGAAACACGCCAGAGGTCTGGTGGTGCGCTTTTGTGCAGAAAACAATGTTCGTTCCTTGGAAGAGCTGAAAGCCTTTGGCGAAGAGGGATATCTGCTAAATGATGAGCTTTCCACGGAGAATAAACTCGTTTTTATGAGGTAAAATGTAATTAAAAGGCAATTTACAGCTGAATTTGTAGAAACGCCAGAAGAAAATTAAGGGACTAAAAAGTCCCTTTTTTATAATAATGAATATGATAAAGTATATAGTTTTTTCAATGTTATTTTTTTCTCAAAATTTATTTTGTCAAACTG
>CALAEK010000097.1 GCA_937890925.1 uncultured Riemerella sp. | reverse complement strand
GTTTATAAATGAAATTAATTCTCTAATAAAAAATATATTATATCAAATGTATTTTTTCTCTCTGAGAAATCAATAATTATTTAATTTATTATTGTATATTTGCTAACAATTTTAAGTAAGGCTATTTATTTTTTATAATTTTTGTACTATAAAATTTATAAATCCTTATTTATATGAGTAGGGTAGTAGTTCTATCCTTTAGGAATTTTACAATAAACTAAAAAAATCACAATTATGCCAAATACTATAATCATAGGTTCAGGGTCTTATATTCCAGAAAGAATTATTGATAATACCCACTTTTCAGATGTTGTTTTCTATGATGAAAATGGAAAAACTATTGACAAACCTAATGAGGAAACTATTAGAAAATTTGCGGAAATTACTGAAATTGAGCGCCGTAGATATATAAATGATAATGAAAATAATTCTGATATTGCAACAAAAGCTTCTGAAAGTGCTATCCAAGATGCTGGAATAGACCAAGAAACTATAGATTATATTATCTGCGCGAGTAATTTCGGGGAAATCAATGTAGATGGAATAAGTAGTTTTATGCCTTCTATGTCCGCAAGGATAAAACATAAACTTGGCATAAAAAACAGAAAATGTGTAAATTATGATATGATTTTTGGTTGTCCTGGCTGGGTAGAATCTATGATTTTGGCAGACACTCTCATAAAAGCAGGAAAAGCTAAAACAATCCTTGTCGTGGGTTCTGAAACACTAAGCCGAGCATTAGATCCATATGACAGAAATAGAATGATTTTCGCAGATGGTGCAGGAGCTGTGGTCGTAAAAGCAACAGATGATAAAACTGTAGGAATGATTTCTTCGGCAACTATTTGTGATAATCAGGAAGAAATTACCTATTTGGATATGGCTTGTTCTCTTAACAAAGACCATGATCCTAAGAAAATATATGTTAGAATGGCAGGAAGGAAAATTTATGAGTATGCTTTGACTAATGTCCCTCCTGCAATTAAGGAAACTATTGATACTGCGGGAATTAGCATAGATGATGTGGGAAAAATCCTAATTCATCAAGCTAATGCCAAGATGGACCACGCAATTATCCAAAGGCTCTATAAACTCTATGGCAAGAATGAATATGACCACAACATCTCTCCTATGATTATCCAAGAAATGGGAAATACTTCTGTGGCGAGTATTCCTACGATGTATGACCTCATTACCAAAGGTAAAATGCAGGGACACAGCATGAAAAAAGGAGATTATATAGTGATGTGTTCTGTGGGTGCAGGGATGAATATCAATGCATTCGTTTATAAAATGCCTTAATAATTAATACTTTTTTCATAACAAAAACTATAAAAACCACATCAGCATAAATCTATGCTGGTGTGTTCTTTTGAATAAATACATATAATTTTTTTTTCAACCTATGCAGAAACAATTTTTACTTCTCTTCGGGATTTTTGTAGTCTTAGAAGTGTATGTTTATCAAGGAGTTAAGAACTTGACTCAAAATCCTTTTATCAGAGGAGGATATGTGGCGGTTAATGCCCTGATTTATGTAACTATTTTCTATTTGGCTGTTATCAGGCCAGATTCCTCCAAAGTTCCTTTTATGATGAATATTGTGATGATATTCATTGTCCCAAAACTGGTCATGGTTCTTTTTCTTTTGGTGGACGATATTTTTCGGTTTGGGAAGTATTTGGTTCAGACTTTTTCTGCCAAAGAAAATCACTATCCAGAGAGGAGAAAGTTCCTTGGTTTGATGGCTTTGGGTGGTACTTTACTGCTTTCTCTTGCTGTGATAGATGGTATTATTTTCGGGAAATATCGCCATATTTTAAGAAAAGTAAAATTAAAATTTAAAAACCTTCCTAAAAGTTTCAAAGGTTATAGAATTGTCCAAATTTCTGATGTTCATAGTGGGAGTTTCTCTGACCCTTCCAAGCTGCAGCACGCTATAGATTTAATCAATGAACAAAAACCTGATTTAGTGTTATTTACAGGAGATATGGTGAATAATTATGCGGATGAATTTAAGCCTTTTATATCTTTGTTTTCTCAAATTAAGGCTAAAGATGGGAAGTTTTCTGTTTTGGGAAATCACGATTATGGATTTTATGGGCAATGGAATACGAGTGATGAACAAAAACAAAATGTTCCAAAACTAATTGATTATCAAAAACAAGCAGGTTTTGAAATGCTCCGAAATGAGCATAGAGTTTTCGAAAGAAATGGCGAAAAAATCTATCTTTTAGGGGTGGAAAACTGGGGAGAGCCGCCCTTTCCTCAGTTTGGTGACTTGGATAAGGCTGTAAAAGGCGTTCCTACGGATGCCGTGAAAATATTGATGTCGCACGACCCTACGCATTTTGATGCAGTGGTAAAGACTCATCCCTCTGATATTCAGCTTACTCTGTCTGGGCATACGCACGGAATGCAGTTTGGTCTTGATTTGAAAAATGTGAAATGGTCGCCAGTGCAGTATCGCTATAAAAAATGGATAGATTTATACGAAAGTATGGGAAAATATCTCTATGTGAATAGAGGTTTTGGAGTTATTGGTTTTCATGGAAGAGTTGGGATTTATCCAGAGATTACTTTGATAGAGTTAGATTAAATCTTTTAAATATCAAAAGAAAAACCTCCAAAATTTTGGAGGTTTTTTGTTTTTTAGTAACCTAATAATTTTAGGACATCTTCAGGTCTTTGCTCTTCGCTAAATACCTCATATTCAAGTTCTCCGTCATCATTTCTGTTGATGAGAATATGTTTCGGCTGTGGAATTAAACAATGGTGAACTCCTCCGAAACCACTGATAGTTTCTTGGTAAGCTCCCGTATTGAAAAATCCGATATAAAGAGGTTTAGTATCGCTAAATACAGGCAGGTAGATGGCATTGGTGTGTTGTTCAGAATTGTAGTAATCATCTGAATCACAGGTTAATCCACCCAAGAAAACCCTTTCATATGAATCTTCCCAGCGGTTTAGCGGAAGCATGATGAAATGGCGGGAAATAGCCCAAGTATCAGGTAGGGTAGTCATGAAACTGCTGTCTATCATATCCCATTTTTCTCTATCATTTTGGCGTTTTTGGCTGATGATTTTGTAGAGATTAGCACCGCTTTCTCCAACTGTAAAAGACCCAAACTCAGTATAAATATTCGGTTCTTCTACGCCTTCTTCTTCGCAGAATTTCTTGATTTGAGATACAATTTCGTTAATCATATACTCATAATCATAATCAAAATTAAGAGAAGTTTTTATAGGCAGCCCTCCACCTATGTTTAGGGAATCCACTTCTGGCGCAATCTTCTTTAAACGCGCATAAACACGCAGACATTTGAACAATTCGTTCCAGTAATATGCGGTGTCTTTTATTCCTGTATTGATGAAGAAGTGGAGCATTTTCAGCCTTGCATTTGGATGCTCTGCGATTTTTTGGCTGTAATAAGGGATAATGTCCTTGTATCCAATTCCCAGTCTTGATGTATAAAATTCAAATTTCGGTTCTTCCTCTGATGCGATACGGATACCGATATCAAAGGTTCTGTCGATGCTTTCGGTCAGTTTGTCCAGCTCACGATAATTGTCAATTATCGGCATTACATTCTCAAAACCATCATTGATTAAGTTTGAAATTTTTTCAAGATAATCATCTGTTTTAAAACCGTTACAGATAACCTCTATATCTCGGCTTACTTTCCCTTTTTCAAAGAGTTTTTTCACGATATCGATGTCAAATGCAGAGGAAGTCTCCACGCTGATATCATTTTTCAGAGCTTCTTCCAAGACGAAAGAAAAATGGCTGGATTTCGTGCAGTAGCAGTATCTGTAGCCGTTTTTGTAGTTGTTTTTATCGATGGCTTCCGCGAACCATTTTTTGGCTCTTTGTATGTTTTGTGAAATTTTTGGAAGGTAACTTACTTTCAGCGGCGTCCCGAACTGCTCCACCACATTCATCAGATTGATTCCGTGAAAGTGCAGACTTTCGCTGTCATAGTTGAACTCTTCCTGTGGGAAATATAAGGTCTGGTCTATTAGCTCAGAATATTTTATTTTCATTTTTTGTAGGTATAAATTTTGAGTTAAAAATGATATGCAAAAATGCAAAAAAAATGCGAACAATAAAATTTTATTTTATAAACACTTATACACAATTATAAAAGATTTAGGTTTTAAATAAAATTCATAATTTTACGCCCATGATTACAAAAGAAACCATAGACAAGATTTTTTCTGCCATTCGTGTGGAGGAAATCGTCGGCGAATATGTCCAGCTGAAAAGAGCAGGCTCTAACTATAAAGGTCTCAGCCCTTTTGTAGATGAGAAAACGCCGAGTTTTATAGTTTCTCCCAGTAAACAGATTTGGAAAGATTTCTCTTCTGGAAAAGGTGGAACGGCGATTTCTTTTTTGATGGAAATCGAAGGGTTTTCCTATCCAGAAGCCCTCCGTTATGCTGCTAAAAAGTATGGAATAGAAATAGAGGAGCTCAAAAAAGACCTCACTGAAGAAGAAAAAAAGGCGCAGACCGACAAGGATTTGTTATACAAAATCCACGAAGTAGCGAATGATTTTTTTCAGAACCAACTTTATGAAACTGAAGAAGGGCGGAATATAGGGCTTTCCTATTTCAAAGAGCGTGAACTGAAGCCAGAAACCATCAAGAAATTTCAGCTCGGATATTCTCCAGAGCTCAAAAATGCCTTTACACAATATGCCGTAAGTAAGGGCTATTCCAAAGAAATTTTAGAAAAATCTGGACTTTCCATCTTTTCGGAAAAATCTACCGAAGGAATAGACCGTTTCCGCGAAAGGGTGATTTTCCCTATCCATGGGTTTTCAGGGCGTGTGCTGGGATTTGGCGGCAGAATTTTAAAATCAAATACAAAAACCGCAAAATACCTAAACTCTCCCGAAACGGAGATTTATCATAAATCCAATGTGCTGTATGGCTTGTTTCAGTCTAAACAAGCGGTTTCGCGCGAAAATATGTGTCTCTTGGTGGAGGGCTACATGGATGTGGTCGCCCTGCATCAGTCTGGAATAGAAAATGTGGTGGCAAGCTCTGGAACTTCCCTGACCACGGAGCAGATAAAGCTGATAAAAAGGCTGACCGAGAATGTTACCATTCTTTTCGATGGCGATGCAGCAGGAATAAAGGCGAGTTTCCGAAGTATAGACATGCTCCTTGCAGAAAGTATGAATATCCGTATTCTGCTGTTTCCAGAGGGGCACGACCCAGACAGTTTTGCGAGGGAAAATTCGATGGAGTTTGTTAAAAATTTCATTAAAGAAAATTCAAAAGATTTCATCGATTTTAAAGCCGAAATTCTCCTTAAAGAAGCTGAAAACGACCCAATAAAAAAGGCCGAAGCCATCAAAGATATTGTGAAATCTGTGGCGCATGTGGATAATGGGCTGAAACAGGAAATTTACCTCAAACAGATAGCGACGCAGTTTGGGCTCACGGAAAGAAATCTTTTTGATGAACTTCAGGTTCAAAAACAGATTTTGAAAGGGCAGCCACAATCACAGCCAAAACCAAAACTGGAAATTGTCCCAAAAACCGAGGGAAAACCTTTTGCAGATTCTGATAAAACGGCGGGATTATTGGTTTTGGAAGAAAAATTAGTGGAGCTGATGCTGAAATATGGTGACAGGATTTTGACCCGAAGAGACTCAGAAAACAATTCTTATCAGACCACTGTGATAGAGGAAATTATCCATCATTTTCAGGAAGATGACTGCGAAATCCTCACGGAAACCAATAGAAAAATTATAGATGAAGTTCGGCAGGGCTTGGAGCAGAACGAAATCCGCTCAGGGAATTTCTTTTTTGGGCTGATGGATGAAGATATTTTAGGGAAAATAGCCGATGCTTTGGTAGAAAACTACGAAATCAGCGATTGGAGAAAATTTAATATTTATTTCCGAACGGAGGATGAAGTGCTGGATAAAGTCGTGAGGGATGTTATCCTTCGCCACAAAAGAGAATATGTGCTGAAACTGATAGAAGATTTGAAAAAAAGTCTGGATGAAACGGAGGAAAAAGCGGAAATTTATGAACAAATCGTCAGACTAAACCAGCTGAAAAGTAAAATAGACCAAAAACTTTTTCGGATTTTGTGACAGATTGGTTACCTTTGGGAATTGGAATAATTTTTGAGAAAAAGGAGATAAATAGTATCATTAGATTTAATGAAAAATTTGTTTATTTTGTAAATAATTAAACTTAAAAAGATTTATATATGGACATAAAGAAAGAATTTAGAGATTTTTCTGTAAAACATTTAGGAAATAATGGGCTGGTAACGGACCAATACATGGGAATGTTCAATCCTACCAACCTTACACCATACATCACCGAAGAAAGAAGGCTGAATGTAGCGCAGATGGATGTTTTCTCAAGACTGATGATGGATAGAATCATCTTTTTGGGAACAGGAATCGATGACCAAGTGGCGAATATCGTGACGGCACAGCTGTTGTTTTTGGAAAGTGCTGACCCAAGCAAGGATATTCAGATTTATATCAATTCGCCTGGTGGAAGTGTTTACGCAGGATTGGGAATTTATGACACGATGCAGATTATTAAACCAGATGTAGCTACGATTTGTACAGGTATGGCAGCTTCTATGGGAGCGGTGCTTTTGGTTGCAGGTGAAAAAGGAAAGCGTTCTGCTCTGAAGCATTCCAGAGTGATGATTCACCAGCCGAGTGGCGGCGCACAGGGAGTTGCGAGCGATATGGAAATCAATTTGAGAGAAATGCTTAAATTGAAAAAAGAACTTTATGACATTATTTCCGAGCATTCTGGGCAGTCTTACGAATGGGTAGAAAAAGCGTCAGACAGAGACTACTGGATGACTTCCACTGAAGCGAAAGAAATGGGAATGGTAGATGAAGTTTTGGAGAAAAAGAAATAAATAAAAATTATAAAATTAAAAGGTCGGAATTTTCGTTCTGACCTTTTTTGATTTAATCTAAATTATGTTCTTTTAATAGTCTTTTGTGAATGATTTGAGCCATTGCGACACTCATTTCATAGAGTAACAATAGCGGAATAGCTGCGATAAACATACTGACTACATCGGCAGGTGTGATGATGGCAGCGATAATCATAATGATGACAATGGCGTGTCTTCGGTAAGTTTTCATCAGCTGAGGAGTAAGTATTCCTAAGGAAGTCAAAACATAGACTATCATCGGAAACAGGAAGATAATCGCCATTCCAAAAACTACTTGCAGGAATATGGAAAGATAATCGGACAGGTCATAACTCAGCCTTATTTCATCTGAAATTCTAAAGAAATACCCAAAATTGATAGCGAATGGCAAAATGATGAAATACCCGCACAGCGCACCAAAGAAAAACAAAATCCAAGTACCATGGATGATGATAAGGGAATATTTTCTTTCATTCGGCAGCAGAGCAGGGCTGATAAATCTCCACAGCTCCCAAATAATATAAGGAAACGCCAGAAGAATCCCTCCAAAAATAGAAATAGACATCATTACATTAAACTGCTCATACAGTTTTCGCACTTGTATAGGAAACGTCTCAGGAAGCGAAATGCTTTCTTCGCCCAAATATTCTTGGGTAAAATAATTGATGTATCTAAAAGTAGGAAAATCAGGTTTGGTAGGGTAGAAGAGGATATTATCCACTACCCAATTGGTATTGATTCCGATGAAAACCGCAGCGATGATTATGGCTATCACAGACCTTATAAGGTGTCCGCGCAGTTCTCCCAAATGGTCTAAAAAAGACATTTCTTTTTGGTCGCTCATTCTGTTTTTTAGTTTATGCCCTCATCCAAAAGGCGGTGTAGGTCTATAATTCCGAAGTATTTCCCTTGGTCTGTCACGACCAGCTGTCCGATGTTGTTCTGTTTCAGTATCTGCATAGCTTCCTTTGCGAGGGCGCTTTTCTCTATGGTTTTAGGGTTTTTGCTCATAATGTCTCTTGCAAAAATCCCTGAAATAGAGTCTCTTTCGGAGAGCATTCTTCGCAGGTCGCCATCGGTGATTACACCTTTTATTTCTTCGTTTTCGGTGATTACGGTGATGCCGTGTTTAGAGCTGCTGATGGAGATAATGACTTCTTTTATAGTGGCATTGATGTCTACTTTTGGCTTGTTTTGAGAGAGAAACTGCTCTACTTTCGCGGTTTGTTTGCCCAAAGCTCCACCAGGGTGGAATTTAGCGAAATCCTCTTTTTTGAATTGGTTAAGTTCCATCAGACACACAGCCAGAGCATCGCCCAGAGCCAGCTGAACCGTAGTGGAAGTGGTAGGAGCCAGCTGATTAGGACAGGCTTCCTTGGAAACATGGGTGTTTAAGGTGATTTCCGAAAACTCGGCGAGTTTGCTTTTTATGTTTCCTGTCATCCCAATGAGCGCCGAAGAATATTTCTTCAAAAACGGCAGAAGATTTACGATTTCAGGCGAATTTCCTGAATTGGAGATGCACAGTACCACATCATCTTTCTGAATAACTCCTAAATCTCCATGAATAGCCTCAGCAGCGTGTAGGAATTGTGATGGCGTCCCTGTAGAATTCAGCGTTGCTACTATCTTATTCCCGATGTGGGCGCTCTTCCCAATGCCTACTACAATCAGTTTTCCTTTGGCTTTATGAATGGTATTTACAGCCTTATTAAAGTTGTCATCGATACGATTTTTCAAGGCTTCCAACTCTTCTATTTCTGCAGAGATGGTATTTTTTGCTATTTGGATTAAATCTATTGAGTTCAATTTGGTAAAATTTTATTACTTTTACATTTCCGTTCAAAAATAATAATTTTTTTCTAAAAATAATCATGGGAATAAAACATATGATACAATAACTATGAGATATTTAATTGTTTTCTTATCATTCGTGTTTTTCCATTTAAATGCACAACCCTTGCCTACAATAATTATTGTTGATAGTATCTCTGTTTCAAAGAAACCTCTTTCTGTGAAAAAGATAAAGACAAATAATATGGAAACTATTTATTTTTTGTCTTCGTCTATGAAAAAAACGATACCTATAGCAATAACAAATAAGAGCAGAAATGTTTTTGTTTATAAAAAAGATACTATGGATATTTACATAAATTTAGAAGAAAGAAAACAAATTTTTATTCAAAATCTACATTTTCAGAAAGGAAAATTTTCAATAAACTTTAAAAATTGTAGATTTGATAGTGATTATCATATAAAAAGTTTCCCGAGTGATTGTTTAATTTATAGAAAAGATGAAGAATAAAAACTTTATTAGCAATTATTTACCCAATGAAATAATAGGTGTAATAGGCATGAAATTGTTATCAATTATTCTCTTATGCAGTTATAGTTATGTAAATGCTCAGCCTCTTTGGGAAGGTTTAAGTGTGGGTAAATTCTATAGGGAAAATAAAGAAATCTATCTACAAAAAATTGAAAATGGTATAAAATACTTTTCTGATAAAAAGGAAAGAGAAAATCATGGACTATCACAAGGGATGAATATCTTAGTTTATAAAAAAGATACCATGAAAATTTACATAGAACCCATACCAGACCATCCTATTATGGGAGTTAAACGAGTTTATTTCAAAAGAGGAGAATATACAATAGATTTAAAAAAGTATGTTTCAGATAATACTCTTATAATTGAAAAATTTCCTCATGACTGCTTGATTTATAGAAAAGAAGAGGAAGGAAAAGAGTAGATTTAAGCTATAAAGATAACTTTTTAGTGGTCAAAAACTAAGAATAAAAATTGTTTAACATTTTTTGCAAATCAAATTTATTTCGTATCTTTGATAAAAGACACCTCACAAAATTGATTTTTGAATAAAAAAGGGGTATAATTTAAAAGGAAACGAGGTGTTAAAATGATAAGAATAGATAGAAAAGAATATTTAGATTTTTTAGTAAAATCAAAAGACAGACAAATAATAAAGGTTGTGTCTGGTGTAAGAAGATGTGGAAAATCTACTCTTTTTGAAATATATAAAGATTATTTAATTAAAAATGGAGTTGAGAAAAAGCAAATAATATCTATCAATTTTGAAGATATGGATTATGGAGAACTCACCGATTATAAAAAACTCTATGAATATATAAATTCTAAAATGCTTGAGGATAAAAAAAATTATATCTTCTTAGATGAAATTCAACATGTAGATAAATTTGAAAAAGTTGTAGATAGTCTTTTTATAAAAAATAATGTTGATTTATATATAACAGGTTCTAATGCTTATTTTATGTCAAGCGAACTTGCGACTCTTTTAAGTGGACGTTATATAGAATTAAAAATGCTCCCTTTATCTTTTAAAGAATATTATCAAGCCAGATTAGATTATGAAAATTTAGATGGAGAAGAAAATAAGATATTAAAAACTCTTATGCAATATTACAATGAATATATAGTAAATAGTTCTTTTCCTTATACTTTACAATTAAACAATAATTTAAAAAATATATATGAATATTTAAATGGAATATATAACTCTGTTCTTTTAAAAGATATAGTAGCAAGATTAAAAATTGCAGATGTTATGAGACTTGAAAGTGTTGTTAAATATATATTTGATAATATTGGTAATTTGACTTCAATATTAAAGATTGCAAATACTCTAACTTCAATGGGAAGAAAAATTGATACTAAAACTGTTGAAAAATATGTAAAAGGACTTGTTGATGGACTACTTATATATGAAGTTAATAGATATAATATAAAAGGTAAAGAGTTTTTATCAACATTATCAAAATACTATGTTTCAGACTTAGGTCTTAGACAAATGATTTTAGGTAATAGAAATATAGATATGGGACATATTTTAGAAAATATAATCTATCTTGAATTGCTTAGAAGAAAAGCCAATGTTTATGTTGGACAGTTTGATAAAAATGAAATTGACTTTGTTGTTATCAATTCAAATGAAGTTGAATATTATCAAGTTGCTTTAACTATCTTAGATGAAAACACTTTAAAAAGAGAGTTAGATGCATTTAAAAATATAAAAGATAACTACCCTAAGTATTTAATAACATTAGACGATGTGTTGCCAAATACTGATTATAATGGAATAAAAGTAATAAATGCTTTGGAATGGCTGTTGGGAGAATAGGTGAAAATATGAAATTTAAAAAATATTTTTTATTTACATTGATTTTAGCTTTTGTATTATCAATTACAACTTATTCAATGGAGAAAACAGAAGTTTTTAATATTGATAATGAGTGGACTATCCCTTTACCAGAAGATTGGCAAATGGAAGATAGAAGTCCTTATCAGCAATATTATTCTTTCCATCCTAATATTCCTTTTTATTCTATGATTAAAATATATAGTTATGATATTGCAGAAAATCAAAATATAGATTTATTAGAAGATTTGAAGAAAAAATATCCTAACTCAAATATAAAAAAGAAAAAACTAGACTTAAATAAAATTAAAATAAAAAATACAAAAGTGGAAGCCTATGAATATTCTTTTGATGAAAATGGGAGTAAATTATATGCTATTTCTTATTTTATAATATTAAAAGAAAATTTATTAATAGCTAATTTTTATTCAATTTCAGAGAAAGAAACTGAAAAGATGTTAGAGTATTTTTATAGTATTGAGAAAATAAATTAGTTAGTAACTATAAAAATTAAATAAAGATGGGAATGTTATGCTGATTTTAAAGATTTAACTGGTGGGAATAAAGAGTTTGAAATACTTGTAAAAGAAAATAGAGAGAATTATATTGAAAATAATTTTAAATACTCTATACTTGAAATTTTTGATGCTAAGACAAAACAAGACTATATATTAGAAAGAGAAAACTATTGGAAAAATGTTTTTGAAACTAAAAAATTTGGAATGAATAAAAATTAGAGGAGAAAAAATGGCTAGTAAATTAGGTAAATTCTATGGAATAGGAGTAGGAGTAGGGGATCCTGAAAACATAACAGTTAAAGCAGCAAAAAGACTGCATGAAGTAGATGTGATAGTACTGCCTGAGGCAAAAAGCGGAGAAGGAAGTACAGCCTTTAATATTGTAAAAGAATATGTAAAACCAGAAGTAGAGCAATTATTTCTGGAGTTTCCTATGATAAAGGACGTGGAAGCGAGAAAAGTTTTTAGAAAAAATAATGCGGATGTAATAAGTGCTGAATTGGAAAAAGGTAAAAATATAGCATTTTTAACAATAGGTGACCCAATGACTTATAGTACTTATACTTATGTATTGGAACATATTTCAGATGATGTGGAAATTGAAACTATCGCTGGAATAACTTCGTTTAACAGCATTGCAGCAAGGCTTAATATACCGCTTATGGTTGGAGATGAAGATTTAAAAATAGTGTCTGTTAGCAGAAAAACTGATGTTCATAAAGAAATTGAAAATAACGAAAATCTAGTGTTAATGAAAATTAGCCGAGATTTTGAGAGAATAAGAAAAGCGATTATTGAAACAGGAAATAAAGAAAATATAGTTATTGTTTCAAACTGTGGAAAAGAAAATGAAGAAATTATTACAGATATTAAAAATGTTGAAAGTGTACATTATTTTTCTACATTAATTCTTAAAAAACAGGGAATAGAACAATGGAAGAAATTTCTAAAAGATGCTAAATTTTAATAATTTAAGAAAATAAAGATGTAAGTTTAATGAAGAGGCTGTCTCTTATACACATCT
>CALAEK010000096.1 GCA_937890925.1 uncultured Riemerella sp. | reverse complement strand
TTTTCGTATTAATTGTTGTGATTTATTTGTTTTATCGATAATGTTATGGAATTTTTAAATATATCTTTGCTATATATTTATCTTCCCAATATATGCCTTGCTACAAATACACCGCTTGCTGAGGCATGTGAAAGTGAATGAGTAACTCCGCTACCGTCACCTATAACATATAAATCCTTGTGAATAGTTTCAAGATTATTATCAAGCTCCACCTCCATATTGTAGAACTTAACTTCAACACCGTAAAGCAATGTCTCATCACCTGCAGTACCCGGTGCAATCTTATCAAGCGCATATATCATCTCGATAATATCGTCAAGAATTCTCTTTGGAATAACCAAAGACAAATCTCCCGGAGTGGCACTAAGAGTAGGCGTCATAAATGACTTGTTAAGTCTGCCTGCACTACTTCTTTGACCTCTTATAAGATCTCCGAACCTTTGAACCATTACACCGCCGCCAAGCATATTTGAAAGTCTGGCAATACTCTCACCGTAACCGTTACTGTCCTTAAAAGGCTCTGTAAAATGCTTTGAAACAAGCAGAGCAAAATTGGTATTCTCAGTCTGAAGAGCCGGATCCTCATAACTGTGTCCGTTTACAGTAACAATTCCGTTTGTATTTTCATTTACTACGGCACCCTTAGGATTCATACAAAATGTTCTTACAAGATCCTGATATTTCTCAGTTCTGTATACAATCTTACTCTCATAAAGCTCATCTGTAAGATGTCTGAAAATCTCGGCAGGAAGCTCAACTCTTACACCGATATCCACACGGTTTGACTTGGTAGGAATCTTAAGATCCTTACAGATCTCCTCCATCCATTTACTTCCGCTTCTGCCTACAGATACTATACATTTATCTCCACAAAACTCATCATCCTTTGAGTAGAGTTTATACCCTTTCTCAAGCTTTTCTATTTTCTTTATAGGTGTTGCAAAATGAAATTCCACCTTATCCTTAAGGTAGGCATAGATATTTTCAAGTACCTCATAATTTATATCTGTTCCGAGATGACGAACACTTGCATCAAGCAGATGCAAATTGTTTTGAAGGCAAAGCCTCTTTATATCAGAGTTGGTTGTAGAATATAACTTGGTTTTACTGCCGCCATACTTTACATTTATTCCGTCCACATAGTTCATAAGCTCAATAGCTTTTTTCTTTCCGATATATTCATGCAAAGTACCGCCAAACTCATTTGTGATATTATACTTTCCGTCAGAGAATGCACCTGCACCGCCAAAACCGTTCATGATCCCACAACTCTTACAATTGATACAGGACTTTATTTTATCACCGTCTATCGGGCAATGTCTCTTCTCAAGAGGATTACCGTACTCAAAGACTGCAATCTTTAGTGAGCTGTCCTGATTTATGAGTTCATAAGCAGAAAAGATTCCTCCCGGTCCTGCTCCTATTATCATTACATCATATTTCATATCTTTCCCTTTCATAAAAGCAATATGTCCTACATAAAAATGGCGATATCTCTTTTGAAAAATCGCAACACAATATTTCCATTATAATATCTCTCTGGCATACTGGCAATATGGAATTGACAATTAACATAAGTTTATAAGCCTAATACCTAATGCTGATACTTCATACCTTATAAGTACAAATATTTGTTTTAAAATATTCATATCCATCAATACGATCATATCGCAAGGATAAAGGAAAGATGTATTTGCCTTGATATTGATCAATGAAATTAATACTTATAGTTCGAGGATAAACCTGTATAAAGGCAAATATTCCCTCGTCCTTAAAAATAGTCATTACATAGTGTTCATTGTTTTCAAAGGCATATTTAGCCCATTCTTCTGCATTTGTAAGATATTTTTTTGTTCTTTGTTAGGTTTGCAATTAAGCCAAATATCTATGATGTTTTGTAATGTATCTTCTTCAGACATCACTTCTTGCTTTAGCTCATTAAATTGTAAATACTTTATTCTATACATTTTAACTTTAAAATTGATTAAATTTTCACTTCCATTCACTGTAAATTTGATACATAAAATACAGCCCTATTCCCATAAAAAACACTCCGCCTAAAAAACCTATAAAACGAGCAACATCCCTCCCCATATAGCGGCTTATCTGCCCCATAGTCCAGTTGTTTTGATAATGTTCATCAGGTTCGTACAGCCAGTCCCAGTCCTTCACTGCTCCCAAAACCAAACAAACCCCAAAGACAAAAGACATAAGCGAAAGCACTCCCCCAAATGCTAAAGGATTTTCTTTTATCCAATTTTTCAGCTCTTCCATGTTTTCCCTATTTTTAACAAAAAAGCGCCCTAATTAGAGCGCTTTATATATATTATACAGAAACATTATTTTCTCTAAGGGCATCATTCAGAGAAGTTTTCTTATCTGTAGATTCCTTTCTCTTACCGATAATTAGAGCACATGGCACCTGATATTCCCCTGCTGGGAATTTCTTAGTGTAGCTCCCTGGTATCACTACCGAACGAGCTGGAACTCTGCCTTTTAGCTCCACAGGTTCATTTCCTGTCACATCTATAATCTTAGTAGATGCTGTAAGAACTACATTTGCTCCCAAAACCGCTTCTTTTTCCACACGAACTCCCTCTACTACTATACATCTAGACCCCACAAAAACATCATCTTCTATAATCACAGGAGCAGCCTGTAACGGCTCTAAAACCCCACCAATACCTACTCCTCCGCTTAGATGCACATTTTTACCAATCTGAGCACAGCTACCCACCGTAGCCCATGTATCCACCATAGTTCCGCTGTCTACATATGCCCCGATATTCACATAAGAAGGCATCAGAATAGCCCCAGAAGCAATAAAAGCACCCTCTCTCGCCACTGCATGAGGAACAACACGAACCCCCTTCTCTGCATAGTTTTTCTTTAATGGAATTTTATCATGAAACTCAAAAGGCCCCACCTCTATCGTTTTCATCTGCTGGATAGGGAAATACATCACCACCGCTTTTTTCACCCATTCATTCACCTGCCATCCATCAGAAACAGGCTCTGCTACTCTTATTTTTCCTAAATCTAATTCACGGATTACAGAACGAACAGCCTCCTGATAATCAGCTTGTTTTAGTAATTCTCTATTTTCCCAAGCCTCTTCTATTTTTTGTTGTAAACTCATTTTTTTTATTACTATTAAATTTTATAAATTCAAAAAAAATCACATTTTAAAGAACCCTTCTCGCGAAAAGAAACGCCTTATCCCAATAAGCCTCTTCCAGTGAAGAAATAATCACACCTTTACTCGTAGATGCATGGATAAATTTAATTTCTCCATCATCTGTTATCGTATGAACTATCCCCACATGAGAAACCCTTTTCCCACCAGCCGTAGCAAAGAACAATAAATCACCATGTTTCACATTCTCTATATTGATTCCTACGCCTTCTTTCGCTTGGTCAGCAGAGCGTCTGGTAAGTTTAATATCATTCTCTGCAAAAACAGTATTCACAAATCCAGAACAGTCAAATCCAGAATAAGTCATCCCTCCCGCTCTATACGGAGCACCAAGGTATTTCTCTGCATCAGAAAGGATGTTTGCTGCTTTGGCATTAGGTCCCTCTTTTGAAGATTTTTTATTTTTTGGTTTTGAAGGCTTTTCATTATTTGTATTATATGAATAAGAATTGTTATTAGAAATATTTTTATTTCCATAAACTCTAGCTGGCTGAGATGCTCCACATGACCACAAAGAAAATGTAACCACAACTAATAATACGGTTTTTTTCATCGAATAAAATTTTTGCTAAACGCCAAAGATAGTAAAAAATCAGGGAATTCACAAAAGAAAACAATACATTTTGCAGAAAAAATATTTTTAGGTGTAACCTTTATGATAATCCTGTCGTATATGTAATTAGTGAATTACAAAATACTATTTATCAAATGAGACAATTAAAAATCACCAAACAGGTAACCAACAGAGAGACCGCTTCTTTGGACAAATACTTACAAGAAATCGGTAAAGTAGAGCTTATCACTGCTGATGAAGAGGTTATTTTAGCCCAAAAAATCAGGTCTGGAGACAAGGTAGCTTTGGAAAAACTCATCAAAGCCAATCTTCGTTTCGTGGTTTCTGTTTCTAAACAATATCAAAACCAAGGACTTTCTCTTCCAGATTTAATAAATGAAGGAAATTTAGGACTAATGAAAGCCGCTAAAAGATATGATGAAACCAGAGGGTTTAAATTCATTTCTTATGCTGTATGGTGGATTAGACAATCTATTCTTCAAGCCTTGGCTGAGCAGTCTAGAATCGTAAGACTTCCTTTAAACAAAATAGGCTCTATCAATAAAATCAACAAAGCCTATGCAGAACTGGAACAAATCAATGAAAGACCGCCATCCCCAGAGGAGCTAGCCGAAGTATTAGACATGAGCGAGGAGGACATCAAGGAATCTATGAAAAACTCTGGAAGACACCTATCCATGGACGCTCCGCTAGTAGAAGGTGAAGATTCTAACCTATATGATGTATTGCGCTCTGGCGAGTCTCCAAGTCCTGATAAAGAACTGATGCTGGAATCTCTACAAATAGAAATAGAGAGAGCATTGCAGACCCTCACGTCAAGAGAAGCTGATTTAGTAAGGCTTTATTTTGGGTTAAATGGGAAGCACCCTATGACTTTGGAGGAAATAGGCGAAACTTTTGATTTAACGAGAGAAAGAGTTCGACAAATTAAAGAAAAAGCCATTAAAAGACTGAAACACAACAGCAGAAGTAAAATTTTAAAATCCTATTTAGGGAAATAACAGAAAAAAGCAGTGGGGATTTCACTGCTTTTTTATTTTTAATAAATTGATTTAAAATGAATTACATAAAATTTCATTTTTTTTAAAAATAATTTTTCTTAGCATATGATTTATATTATATTTGCATCTTAAATTTTAAATAAAAAACAGAAGAACAAAAGAATTTATGATTTACAAAGTACGAGTTATTTTAGATGCAAAGGAGCAGATTTTTAGGGACATTGAGATTAGAGAAAAACAAACTCTTTGGAATCTGCATTTAGGAATTAAGAGTGCTTTCAGCCTTCAGGGTGAGGAGCTTTCTTCTTTTTATTATTCTGATGACAGCTGGTCTGAGGGAGCAGCAATTCCTTTAGAAGATATGTCTGATGATGGAGATGGAGACACGATGTCTGATGTGTACATGAGTGAGGCATTTCCAGAAATTGGAAGTAAAATGCATTTTAAATACGGGCTTTTAGACCTTTGGGAATTTTTTTGTGAACTTTTGGAAATTACAGATGAGAAAAACTCTGTAAATTATCCTATTACGGTATTCCGTTTCGGGAATGTTCCTCTGAAAGCTCCAAGTAAAAACGGTAGCTCTGCCACTACAAAGAAACAACAATCAAACATTGCTGTGGATGACTTTGATTTATTAGAAGAAGAAGATTTCAGCTCTGAATTTGAAGACGGCTATGATGAGGAAGACGATTTCTCTAATGACTACTATGATGAGGGAGTAGATGAAGATGAGGACTACAAATAGTTTAAAACCAGCATATTATGAAAAAATATTTTTTGCTTATTTTATTCGCTGTCTTTGCTATATCTTGTTCCAAAAAAGATTTAGTTTTTACAGGAAAAATCAATAATCCTGCACCGCTGAGCAGAATAGAACTTATAGATGTTTCATCCGTTGCCACGCTTCCTATTGCGAATATCGGCATAGATGAAAAAGGAAATTTTTCTGATACTATCAGTGTAAAAAAAGATGGAATCTACGCTCTGGTATACCAAGGAAAAGTAAATTTCTTATATTTAAAAAATGGTGAAAATCTAAATCTAGAAGGAAATGGCTCTACTTTCCCTGAAGACCTGAAAATCAGTGGAAAAGGACAAGGAAACAATGAATTCTTGATTGAAAGTCAAAAATTCATTACTTCATACTTTTCTAAATTAAACCAAGCTGTTTTAACAAAAAACGAAAATGATTTCATCAAAGAGATAGAAAAATACTCTACTGATATCAATAAGAAATTAGATGAAATTGCTAAATCTAAAAATGCTGACAAGGATGTAATAGAATGGAAAAAGAGCGACCTGATGGTGAATCTTCTGATGATAAGTTCTCAATATGAAATGATGCACGGACAGATGACTCAAAACCCTGATTTTAAAGTATCTGCAAAGTTCAAAGAAAGTCAGAAAAAATTTGAAAAAGAATCATTGATCAAAGAATTTCCTGCCTATAGACAGTATCTTTTAGGAAAACTAGAACCTGATTTCAGAAAATTTGCTACTCCTTTCCTTAATGATACTAAAACTACACAAACAGAGGTTTTCTTGAAGTTTTTAGAAACTAGAAAGGAATTTTCACAAGAGCAAAAAGACTACTTGGCTGCATATATTGCTACTCAATTTGACCTTCATCCTCAAAATGATAAAATTGAACAAGTTCTAAAGGCGCTCACTGAAAAGGTAAAATCGGAAAACATTAAAAAAGACTTAGAAAGAGTTTATACTGCGATTATAGGACCAAAAGTAGGTTCTGTATTACCAGAAGTAAATTTTACAAAACAGGATGGAAAAGCTTATAAAATAAGCGAACTTAAAGGAAAACCTACTTTGCTAATTTTCTATAGTTCTTTTGCACCAAATATTGTACAATCTGCTGCTGCATTAAAAGAGATTACTGAGTTTTATAAATCAAAACTAAATGTAGCCTATGTTAATATGGATGATGATGCTAAGCAGTTCCAAAAGACTTCTAAATCATTATTCGGTGGCTTTACAGGAGTTAATCTATACGCAAAAGGAGGGCTAAAATCTGAAGCAGCACAACAACTCCATATCTATGGGTTTAAGCTTCCTAGCTTTATGATTTTAGATAAAGATGGAAAAGTAGGAAGTAAGACTATTCTTGGGCTTTCTAATATCCAGCTGACAGAACTTATCGATATTCTAAACAAACAAACAGGTATGTCCGCTCCTGTTCCTGAGGCTTCTGAAACAGAAGAAGAACATAACGAACACGATGGACACGGACACTAATTAAAAAGTTTAAGGAATAAATAGAGTCCATTTATTTGGATTCTATTTATTTTTATAAATCATTTATGTTACATGATAAATTTATACTTATTTAAAAAAGTTACACTAAACGGACTTAAGTATTTTTTTTATTTTATCTGTTTATTCTTTATCAATCGTTTTATATTTTTTTCAGTTTATGGAAAATGGTCTCAACTTGGAGAGTATCTTTCCGATATTTTCTATGCCTTTTTCATTGTAGGGTCTCGTTTTGATATATCCGCCATATGTTATGCTTTTCTGCCTTTGGCTGTTTTTTGGCTGTTCTCGCTATTTATTCCTAAAAGATTTACTACAAATTTTCAAAAAATCTATCTTTATTTCAGTTGTTTTTATCTCCTCTTTGTTTTAGTTGTTTATGTTTCTCTTTTCATCATAGATTTTTTTTATTATCAATTTTTCCAATCACATATTAATATCTTATTCTTTGGAATATTTAACGATGATACGAAAGCTGTCCTAAAATCCGTATGGACAGACTATCCTGTATTTAAAATATTTATTATTTACGCTCTCTGCATCGTTAGTTTTCTATTTTTACACAAGAAAATTAAGAAAAACTTTAGCATAAATACTTTCCCTGCATCAAAGAAAACTTTGTTTCTCTTAGCTGTTTTCCCTCTATTCATCGCAGGAATGAGAGGAAGTTTAGGCGAATTCACACTCCGCAGGGAACACACCAATATAGGTACAAATGAGTTTATCAACGCTCTTTGCTACAATCCTATTTATGCCCTAAAATTCGCAAAAACAGAATTAAACGACAATCTTATCACTCCTGACATTGCCCAAGAATTAAAGATGAGTGGATTTAACTCATTTGAGCAGGTAAAAGAAGTTTATCGTGAAAATATTATTAATGATTTTGACAAAAACTTGTATTCCACAACGGCTCATAATGAGTTTTTAGAGAAAAATCCGCCAAACATCGTATTTATCCTTATGGAAAGTATGAGTAATCATTACTTTGAACTCCATTCTAAAGAGCTTAATCTTTTAGGTGATTTGAATGAAATTCTACCTGAATTATACTATTTTAAAAATGGTTTATCATCTTTCAACGGAACCATATATTCATTAGAAAACCTTCTGGTAAACACTCCGAAAGGTATCATCTCACAATCGCCTTATTTTGACACCCCATTCAGTTCATCCATTTCAAAGCCTTTCAAAGAACAAGGCTACGAGACTTATTTTATAACAGGTGCGCATCTTTCATGGAGAAACACGGACAAATTCATAAAAAAACAAGGTTTTGATATTATCAAAGGAAGTTCTCACATCAAACAAAAATTTCCTAACGCCGAGGACTTTGCTTGGGGAACTCATGATGGCTATTTATTTGATTATATAAAAGACCAGCTTCAGCAGTCTCCTGCAAAGCCCAAAATGGTCTTTTCCCTCACTGTGAGCAATCATACTCCATATGAGATTCCTACTCATTACAAGCCACACCCTATTAAAATAGATGCCATAAAAAAACTTCTTCGAGTGGATGAAAAAATGGCTTATGCCAATTTTTATTCCCACCAATATTCAGCCTCTCAACTGGCTAAATTTATAAAAGACATCAAAAATTCTCCTTTGGGAGAAAACACCATTATCGTAGCAACAGGCGACCATAATATCCGACAGGTATTCGAATATGATGATGAAAACTCCTTCCTAAAACGCAGTGTTCCAATACTTTTCTACATTCCAGAAAAATACAAGCCTGCCTTTTTCGATTCCTCTGTGATGGCTTCTCACAAGGACATCTTCCCTACTATATTTAATTTGAGTTTATCCAACCAAAAATATATCTATTCTGGAGATAATTTGTTTAAAAAATCGCCAAACTACCGCTTTGCAATCAATGAATATAATTTCATAGCCGATTCCATAGGGGTGATTTCTTACGAAAACGGAAGCCCTGCTTACTACACTTGGAAAGATAAAAATAAAAGAAAATTGAGTTTAGATAATATTCAAAATCCACATGCTCAATTCATGCTAAATAAAATGAAGGCTTTCTCTGCCCTACAAACCATCCAAATTTATACGGATATAGAAAAAAATAAATAAATTTAAGTATATTCGATTCCTATAAAAATACCGAATGAAAAAAAATAAAAATCTAATTTTAGAAAACATCAAATTAACTTCCGCTGGCGCGAAAGGAGTTTCTGTTGGAAAAACCGAAGATGGCAAAACCGTACTTGTCTCTGGAGCAATCCCTGGAGACACCGTGAATGCTCGTGTAAAAAAGGCAAAAAGCAAATATTACGAAGCAGAAATGGTAGAAATTTTAGAGCCTTCTCCGTTTCGGGTAGAGCCAGAATGTATCCATTTCGGGGTGTGTGGAGGATGTAAGTGGCAGAATATGAGCTATGAAAAGCAGCTGGAATTCAAACAAAATGAGGTTCTTAACAATATTAAAAGAATAGGCGGTATCGAAGATTTTGAGTGCATCCCTATTCTTGGAGGAGAGGAACACTATTTCTACCGAAATAAAATGGAATTTTCGTTTTCTAATGCTCGCTGGCTGACTTCGGAAGAGATAAAATCTGACACAGAAATAGACAACAAAAACGCTCTGGGCTTCCATATCCCAGGGCAGTGGAGCAAGATTTTAGACCTAAAAGAATGCTACCTGCAGGAAGCTCCGTCCAACGAAATTCGTCTGGCAATCAGAGATTATGCAATAAAAAACAACCTTGATTTTTTTGATTTAAGGAATCAAGAAGGATTTCTACGAACGCTGATGCTTCGCCAAAATTCCAAAGGAGAATTCATGATTCTCATTCAGTTTTTTCGAGAAGAGAAGGAAAACAGAGAAAATTTATTAAACTTTATTTTGGATAAATTCCCTCAAATCAAGACTTTACTCTACGCTATTAACTCCAAAGGAAACGACAGCGTGTATGATTTGGATATTCAGATTTACTTTGGTGAAGGGTTTATCTTTGAAGAAATGGATGGATTAAAATTTAAAATTGGACCAAAATCTTTCTTCCAAACCAATTACAAACAAGCCTTAAATCTTTACAGAAAAACTCTGGAATTTGCTGATATTCAGGAAAATCATGTAGTGTATGACCTTTATACAGGGACAGGTACAATAGCCCAATATATGGCAAGACACGCCAAAAAAGTGATTGGGATAGAGGCCGTTCAGGAAGCGATAGATGCCGCGATAGAAAACGCTGAGCTTAACGGACTGAATAACTGTACTTTCTACTGCGGAGACATGAAAGAAGTCTTCACTGAAGAGTTTTTGGCGCAGCATCCGAAAGCAGATGTCCTAATTACCGACCCTCCACGAGATGGAATGCACCCGAAAGTAATAGAGCAGATTCTAAAACTTTCACCAGAAAGAATCGTCTATGTAAGCTGTAATTCGGCGACGCAGGCGAGAGATTTAGCCCTGATGAAGGAGCACTACAATGTAGTAAAAATCCTTCCTGTGGATATGTTCCCACAGACACACCATGTGGAAAACATTGCTCTTTTAACAAAGAAATAATTTTTTCATAAAATAAAAATGCAGCCCTAAAAGAGCTGCATTTTTTATTATTTCATATCATACATGACTAACGCAGTCACGAGTTTGGGTTCTATGTAAGTACATTTTGGAGGCATTTTCAGGTTTTTATCTGCGATTTCTACTAAATCAGAAAAACTCACAGGATGCACCCCGAATGCCACTCTATATCCCTCATTATCAACCTTTTCTTTTAGTTTTGTGATTCCCTCCACGCAAGAGCTTCCCCGTAGGTAATCCACTCGCTTGGTGGTTTTCAAATCATCTATTCCTAAAATCGGACTCAGTATATATTTGTCCAAAAGATAATGGTCTATAATCCCCAAACACTCTTCACAACAGCATTCTTCCTTTAGTGTAAGTTTATAAAACTGTCCATCTAAATAAAGACTTATAAAGTGTTTTTGCTCTGGATAATATGGGTTTTCCCCTTTATTCTCAATGATAAATTTATCCTCCAACTGATGCAAAAACTGCTCTACTGTCAGACCATTCAAATCCTTGACAACCTTATTAAAATCATTAATTTTAATAGATTGGTCAGAAACTATGAAACTATAAACAAAGTTATACGGCTCATTTCCTATATGATTAGGATTTTTATCCTTTCTCTGCTCAGAATAGAGCGCTGTAGAACCCATTCTATGATGTCCATCAGCAATGTAGAAAGCCTCTACTTTTGCTAAAATTTGTTCATATTTTTTCAAGGTTTCTTCATCTTGAATTTTCCAAACACGATGTTTAGTCCCCTTGCTGTCTGCATATTCCAAAACAGGATTTTTTCTTTCTTCCTCACTCATAAGAGCCTCTAATTCAGCATTTGAAGAATAGGTCAAAAGCACTGGTTCCGCTTGGAGATTCACACCTTCCAGATACTTAGACAGTTTTTCTTTTCTGTGTGTGAGTGTTTCTTCGTGCTTTTTAATCTTTCCCGAATTATAATCTTCTACAGAAACCAATCCTAAAAGCCCTCTGAAAACACTGCCATCAGGCAATATTTGACAATACAAATAATATCCTGATTCCTCCTCCTGATGTAAGTTGTGATTTCTCAGCAACTCCTCATAATTCGCCCTCACTCTACCCAAATTCTGCTCCAAATTCTGAGGTTCACCAGACAAATACGGTTCCACCATTCTCACATAAGAAAACTCTCTCTCGGCTTTCTTTGCAATTTCTTCCTGAGTATAATTACTCAATGGGCGTGTAGGAAAACTTTTTATATATTCCCCATAGGGCGTTATCCCACGAAATGGCTTGAATACGGGCATAAATCTTGTTTTTTATGCTTTAATAATGATTTTAAATGGATCTCATCACATCTACCAATACCTGTACACTTTCTATCGGTAAGGCATTGTACATACTTGCTCTGTATCCTCCCAAGTTTCTATGTCCATTTAGACCATTGATTCCTGCTTCTTTCCAAGCTTTGTCAAACGCTTCTTTTTTAGATTCATCTAATAGTTTGAAAGAAACATTCATATTAGAACGGTCTTCTGGACGGCAGAAACTCTCAAATAATGGGTTTCTGTCTATTTCATCATAAAGAAGTTTTGCTTTCGCATTATTCCTCTGCTCTGCTGCTGCTATTCCACCATTTTTTTCAAGGTGCTGTAATGTAAGCAAACTCGCATAAATAGGGAATACAGGAGGTGTATTAAACATCGCATCTTTGCTGATGTGAACCTGATAATCTAAATAAGAAGGAATGTCTCTTCCTGTTTTTCCTAAAATATCCTTTTTCACTACTACCAAAGTAGCTCCAGCAGGTCCCATATTCTTCTGAGCACCAGCGTAGATAAGGTCAAACTGAGAGAAATCTATTTCTCTACTGAAAATATCCGAAGACATATCGCACACTAGAGATGTTTCCACTTTTGGGAAAGATTTCATCTGTGTACCAAAGATAGTATTGTTAGAAGTACAGTGGAAATAGTCATACTCTGCACCCACAGTATAGTCTTTTGGGATGAAGGAATAGTTTTCTTCTTTAGAAGAACCTATGATATCCACCTGTCCAAGTCGTTTAGCTTCCTTAATTGCACCTGCTGCCCAAGTTCCCGTATCTGTGTAAGCTGCCTTCCCTCCTACTTTCAACAAGTTAAAAGGAACCATTACAAACTGTAAAGACGCTCCTCCTCCTAGATAAAGTACATCATAATCATCTCCTAATTTCATTAGTCTTTTTACGATGGCTCTAGCCTCGTCCATTACTTCGATGAAATCTTTACTTCTGTGAGATATCTCAAGTAATGACAATCCGATACCATTAAAATCCAAAATAGCTTCTGCTGATTTCTGGAAAACTTCTTGTGGCAAAATACACGGTCCTGCGCTGAAATTGTGCTTTTTCATTGTTTTAATTTTTATATACGACTTTTAAAATTTTTATTAAACTAAACTTGGGTTTAAAGGTAATTATTTTTCTGCATTCTTCCAAAAGAATCAGGAAAATTATTCTCCATGCATGAACGCCTTCTTCGTGAGAAGCTGCTCCTCTGTCTCCACATGGTCTTCATCTGGCACACAGCAGTCCACAGGGCACACTGCGGCGCACTGCGGCTCATTATGAAAGCCTATACATTCCGTACATTTATCCGTTACTATAAAATATGTATCATCGCTCACTGGCGGCTGCGCCTCATCCGCATCCAAAGTAAGTCCCGAGGGAAAAGTTATCATTCCTGATAATATAGTCCCATCTGAAGCCCTCCAATCCACTGCACTTTCATAAATGGCATTGTTGGGACATTCAGGCTCACATGCTCCACAGTTGATACATTCGTCCGTTATTTTGATAGCCATTAGTATTATATTTTTTAATTTTGCACAAAGTTAAAAACTTTATTTATATAAAAACAATATTTATGAAAAATGATAAAATAGTTTCCTCTTTATCGCAGCTGGGCGATTTTTTAAACCAATTTCTCTCTGCTAAACCAGAGAATTTCAATGAAGAAGAAAGCAAATTCGCTTCCTTGATAAAAAAATCTGAAATAGAAAATTCTTGGTTCACAGAAGAAAGCGTAAGATTTTGCCTAAAAAGCTGGGCGAAAAACCTTACCGAAGAGAAAATATCTGCTTGGACAGGTCAATATCATTTTTCTTCCACTCCAAAAAAAACTGGGCTGATTCTCGCTGGGAACATTCCTTTGGTAGGCTTTCACGATATTATTTGTGTTTTGCTAAGCGGAAACATTCCTTTGATAAAACTTTCCTCGAAAGACAGGCTGATTTTACCTTTTTTACTGAACAAATGGAACGAGCTGAGCGGCGAAATTTTGAAGTTTCATTTTGTGGAAAAATTAGAAAATTATGATGCTGTCATCGCTACGGGAAGCAATAATACGGCTAGATATTTGGAATATTATTTCAAAGATGTGCCGAATATCATCAGAAAAAACAGAACTTCCATCGGAGTCCTAAAAGGTGATGAAACCAATGAGGAAATCCAAGCTCTTGCGGAGGATATTTTCCGATATTTTGGGCTGGGCTGCCGAAATGTTACCCGACTTTTCATTCCTTCCGAAATGCCTTTGGACAGATTGTTTGAGAATTTCATCAATTTTAAAGAAATCATCAATCATAACCAATACGCCAATAATTACGACTACAACAGAGCCATTTACCTACTGAACCAAGAGCAGTTTTGGGACAATAATTTCGTAATGCTCAAAGAAGATGAAAAACTCTTCAGTCCGCTGTCCGTCATCAATTTCAGCCGATATGAAACGATAAACGATGTCCAGAATTTCCTTTCGGAAAACGAGGAAAACATTCAGTGCGTTGTAGCAAATTCTACACTTGAAATCCCTGCGGCTATCGGCTTTGGAGAGGCGCAGCACCCTGAACTAGACACTTATGCAGATAATGTAGATACGATGGCGTTTTTAAGTAATCTGTAAAATTGCTTTTCCAAAAAAATATTTATATTTGTAGAATTAAATTTAAAAACAAAAAATTTTATGGAATTTACAAATCAACTAGTAGCAATGTCTACTGAGGAGCAAAAAGCTTCTTTTTATAGAAAAACTTATATGCATGTGGCGTTGGCTATTTTGGCTTTCATCTTTGTAGAAACTGCTTTACTAATGGTAGTTCCTGCTGAACTTATCATAGGAATGGTTTCTCAGAAGTATGTATGGCTACTAATCATCGGTGGATTTTGGCTGGCTTCTATGCTGGCTGAAAAATGGACTATGGCGAGCAGCCGTTCTATGCAGTATGCAGGATTAGGTTTTTATGTGCTTTTGGAAGCAATTATTTTCTTGCCATTGATTTATATAGCTGTTGCTTATACAGGTGGCAAAGTTATTTTACAAGCAGGATTGATTACTTTCATGCTATTTTTAGGGCTTACAGGTGTGGCTCTTACTTCTAAAAGAGATTTTTCTTTCTTAAGAAGTTTTATCGTTATTGGAGGGTTTATTTCTCTTGGGCTAATCGTTGCAGGGATGCTTTTTGGGTTCAATCTTGGACTTTGGTTCTCTGTTGGAATGGTTTTCCTAGCAGGAGCAAGTATTCTCTACCAAACTAACCAGCTCAAAAATGTCTATACAACAGAACAGTATGTAGGAGCTTCATTACAGCTATTCTCTTCTGTGATGCTTCTATTCTGGTATGTTTTGAGAATTTTAATGAGCAGAAAAGACTAACAAAATATTTCTGAAACACGGGAGTCGGGAGGCTAAATCTTGATTCTCGTGTTTTCGTTTTTTTATTTTTTATTTAACCAATTTATTCTAAATATTATGTCATACGGACTTTTAAAAGGAAAAAAAGGAATTATCTTCGGAGCTTTGGATGAAAACTCTATCGCTTGGAAAGTTGCAGAAAGATGCCACGAAGAAGGTGCTGAATTTGTACTAACAAACGCTCCTATCGCTATGAGAATGGGAGAAATCAATAATTTAGCAGAGAAAACAGGTGCGGATATCGTTCCTGCTGATGCGACTTCTATGGAAGATTTAGAAAAATTATTTGACCACGCTATCGCAAAATTTGGGAAAATAGACTTTATTCTACACTCTATCGGGATGTCTGTAAATGTAAGAAAAGGAAAACACTACACAGAGCTCAACTACGACTGGCTGGAAAAAGGCTGGGATGTGTCTGCGGTATCTTTCCACAAAGTGATGAAACTCGCTTGGGAAAAAGACTGTATGAATGAGTGGGGCAGTATCCTTGCGCTTTCTTACATCGCGGCTCAGAGAACTTTCCCTGATTATAACGATATGGCGGACAACAAGTCTTACCTTGAAAGCATCGCTAGATCTTTCGGGTATTACTGGGGCGAAAGAAAAGTGCGTGTCAATACCATTTCCCAGTCGCCTACAATGACTACGGCAGGACAAGGGGTAAAAGGTTTTGATGGGTTTATCAAATTTGCAGAAGATATGTCTCCACTAGGAAACGCTACTGCTGCAGAATGTGCAGACTACTGTATTTCCCTTTTCTCTGACCTTACGAGAAAAGTAACAATGCAGAATCTCTTCCACGATGGTGGATTCAGCAACACAGGAGTTTCCACAAAAGTAATGGAAAGATACAACAAAGGATAATTTTTACTAAAACACTCTCCACAAAAGGGAGTGTTTTTTTGTCAATTTTCGACAAATATTTCTTATTTTTACCCTTATTTTTTATTTATCAATAAATTTAATACAATGGAACAAATAAAATTAAACAAAGAATGGAGAGAAAAACTCCTTCAGCGCTTTTTAACTTATGTAAAAATATATTCCACCAGCGACCCTGAATGTGAGGAAACGCCGAGTTCTCCGCAGCAGTGGGACATCGCGAAATATCTTTTTGAGGAAATGAAAGCCATCGGTCTGGAAGATGTCTCTATCGATGAAAACGCCTATGTATACGGATTTATCCCGTCCAATATAGAGAAAAAAGTGCCTACTGTGGGATTTATCGCCCATTTTGACACTTCGCCTGATTTCAATGGTAAAGATGTAAATCCACAAATTTGGGAAAATTACGATGGAGGCGACCTGCTTCTTAACCCAAAAACAAGCTTCACCCTCTCTCCTAACAAGTTTGAAAATCTGAAACAATACAAGGGACAAACTCTAATCACTACGGACGGAACGAGCCTTCTCGGAGCTGATGACAAGGCGGGAGTAGCAGAAATCATGACTGCTGCAGAATACCTTATCCAGCATCCTGAGATAAAACACGGGCGAATAGCTGTGGGATTCAACCCTGATGAAGAAATCGGGAAAGGAGCGCACAAGTTCAATGTAGAAAAATTCGGTGCTGAATGGGCTTACACCATGGACGGTAGTGATGTGGGCGAGATAGAATATGAGAACTTTAATGCGGCTGGAGCGGTTATCAAAATCCATGGACTGAGCGTACACCCTGGCTACGCTTACGGAAAAATGATAAATGCTGGGCTTCTCGCTGCTGAGTTTATCCAGTCGCTCCCTGCTGGCGAAACTCCTTCCACTACAAGAGGTTTTGAAGGTTTTTATCATCTTTTAGACCTAAAAGCAGATGTTTCCGAAGCAAAGCTACAATACATCATCCGTGATCACGATGAACAGAAATTTGAAAACCGCAAAAAATTCATCGCAGAAAAAGTAGCGGAATTCAACCAAAAATATGGCGAAAATGTCTTTGAAATAGAGATAAAAGAACAATATCTCAACATGAAAAAACAATTCGAAGGCAAAATGCACATCATAGAAGTGGCAGAAAGAGCCATGAAAAACCTTGGAATCACCCCAGAAGTGAAGGCTATCCGAGGCGGAACCGATGGCGCACAGCTGTCTTACATGGGACTTCCTTGCCCTAATATCTTCGCGGGAGGGCTTAACTTCCACGGGCCTTATGAATATGTTCCATTAGAATCTATGGAAAAAGCCACAGAAGTTATCATCGAAATCGCACAAGAAGTAGAGAAATTATAAAAATAAATCGCCTAAAAAGGCGATTTATTTTTTTTGTATTGGTAAGTTTTATTTTGCTTCATCGTACGGAAGCCTGTTGATAATAGACCTTCCGAGAGAAACCTCATCTGCATATTCCAACTCATCCCCCACCGAAATTCCCCTTGCTATACTGGAAAATTTTACATTAAAATGCTTGAATTTCTTATAAATATAATAAGCCGTGGTATCGCCCTCCATCGTTGCACTCAGCGCAAAAATCACTTCTTTTAGGCTTTCTCCATTGAGTTTTTTTTCAATGCTGGAAATATTCAGCTGGTGCGGCCCTATGCCCTCCATTGGAGAAATTTTTCCTCCTAAAACCAAATATTTTCCATTATATTTAGAAGTATTTTCTATCGCTAGAACATCCCTTACATCTTCTACAATGCAGAGCGTTTCGGCGTTTCGCTTTTCATCAGCACAGATTTCACAAATATCAAAATCCGAAAAATTATGACACTCTTGGCAGTATTTTATATTCGTTACCAGACTTTCCAAAGCTTGCGAAAGCGCCATTCCCTGAGATTTAGGCTGTCTGAGAAGATGCAGCGCCAGCCGAAGAGCCGATTTTTTACCTATCCCTGGCAGTCCAGAAATCTCCTCCACTGCTCTGGATAATACTTTACTTGGGTATTCCATTCGGCAAAAATAAGAAATTCTCCCTAAAATTTACTTTTGGTAATAAATCTTATTCACTTCATCCGCTTTGATGAAAGTTCCCAGTTTCTGCTCCTTTATCCTTTCTGTGAAGAGCCTTCCCATAAGGTGGTCATACTCATGCTGGAAAATCACCGCTGTGAAACCTTCTACCAGCTCTCGTTTTTTCTCTCCGTCCAAAGTTTCGTAAGTTAAATCTATCACAAGGCTGCGATAGACCTCTCCTCTTTCATTTGGAATGGAAAGACAGCCTTCCGCACCAAGTCTTAGCGCCGAAGACATCCATTTGATTTCTGGATTTACAAAGAACTCAAAAGGTTTTCCTTCCTTGTCAAATCTCTGCACCCAAATCGCCTTTATATTCAGTCCTACCTGCGGCGCTGCGATGCCCACTCCCTGTTCATCTTTCACGGTAGCGAGCATTCTCTCTGCTAACAGCCTCAAATTCGGGTCTTTGGCATCCACTGGGCGGGAAACATCTTTTAGTATTTTCAAATCTTTGGGATTGGTGATTTGTAAAACCCTCATCGGTTCGGTGCTTTTTCCTGATTTGATGAGGACAACATCCTCTTTTCCTATTTTCTTCTGAGCCTCTACGCTAGTTCCGAGCAGAACCAAACTTAATAAAAGAATTCTTATCATTTCTATCTATTTTTGATGATTATTAAGGACAAATTTAATAATTTTTGGAAACTACCAACATCCTTATATTCAAAATATCTTCTTATCTTTGGGAAAAATTTTTTATTACTTTTTTACTTAAAGTAAATTATGAAAAACCTAAACTACCCTTTAGATTTTAAATTTAAAATTACCACTTTAGCTAGTGATTTTAACATTACAGACAGAAACGGAAAACACATCGCCTATGTAAGACAGAAAATGTTTAAACTAAAAGAAGATGTGGTGGTCTTCAGTGATGAAGAGAAAAGTGCAGAACTTTTCAGAATAAAAGCCGATAGATGGCTGGATTTCAATGCCAGCTACAGCATCACAGGAGCTGACGGCACTAATTATGGAAAGCTTACCCGAAAAGGAATGCGCTCTATATGGAAATCTACCTACGAAGTCTATAATGAAAACAACCAGCATAAATACGCCATAAGAGAAGATAATGCGTGGGTGAAGTTTTGGGATGGTCTCGTAGGAGAACTACCTATAATAGGCTGGTTTACAGGATATTTCCTAAATCCCACCTACAGCCTGAAAGACTCTTCAGGAAAAACACTTTTTATACTGAAGAAAATGCCTTCGCTGCTGGGCAGAAAATTTCAACTGAATAAACTAACAGACAGCGATAATGATGAAACGCTTATCGTTCTCTCCTACCTTATGATGGTGCTTTTAGAAAGAATGAGAGGATAAATATTAACTTTAAATAAAAATTTTATGAGTTTATCAAACATAGAACCGCAGATTATTTGGAAAAACTTTTCTAAACTAAATGCAGTTCCAAGACCTTCCAAAAAAGAAGCAAAAGTAATAGAGTTTATCAAGAATTTTGGAGAAAGCCTAAACCTTGATACTCAAGTGGATGAAATAGGAAATGTAATCATCCGAAAACCTGCAACAGCAGGAATGGAAAACCGTAAAACTGTCGTTCTGCAGTCTCACCTTGATATGGTTTGTCAAAAAAACAATGATGTGGATTTTGACTTTGAAAATCAAGGAATTCAAATGTTCGTAGATGACGACTGGGTAAAAGCAAAAGGAACGACACTTGGAGCAGACAATGGGCTTGGTGTGGCGGCTATTATGAGTATTTTGGAGAGCAGTGATATCGCTCATCCTGCATTAGAAGCCCTTTTCACGATAGATGAAGAAACTGGAATGACAGGAGCTTTTAACCTAAAATCCAATGTTCTAAAAGGCGAAATCCTCCTAAACCTAGACACAGAAGAAGATGATGAAATAGATATAGGCTGTGCTGGTGGTGTGGATGTAACAGCTACACAAACCTACAAAACTGCTCCTACGAAAGGAAATTTAGTAAAAATAGAAATCAAAGGACTACAAGGCGGACACTCTGGAATGGACATCCACAAGGGTTTTGGGAATGCAAATGTACTCCTTGGAAGACTGCTCTATAACAGCATCGAAAGTCAAGAAATAGAGCTAATTTCCATCGATGGCGGCGGACTGAGAAACGCGATTCCAAGAGAGGCTGTTGCTGTTTTTTCAGTGAAAAATGCTGATGAATTCATAGCAGAAGCTAATGAATTAAAGGCTGAAATTTTACAGGAATTTGCCAGCATTGAAAAGGATTTGGTTATCAATATTGAAAAAACTGAAAGCTCTGAAAATGGTCTTTCCAAAGAAAATTCAGCCCAAATCATCCGCGTGCTGAAATCCGCTCACAACGGCGTATACAGAATGTCTCCTGATGTGGCTGACCTAGTGGAAGCATCCAACAACATCGCCAGAGTGGAACTAAAAGATGGTGATTTGAAAATCCTAAACCTTACCCGTTCATCTGTGGAGTCTTCTAAATTCAATGTGGCTAACCAACTAAAAGCTGTTTTTGAACTAGGTGGGCTGAATGTAGAGTTTAGTGGCTCCTACCCTGGCTGGAAGCCAAACCCAAATTCAGAAATTCTCCGAATAATGGAAAAACTCTACACGGATAAATTTGGTTCAAAACCAAATGTGGTGGCTTGTCATGCGGGGTTAGAATGCGGAATCATCGGGGCTCACTATCCTAAAATGGAAATGGTAAGTTTCGGGCCTACAATCAAAGGCGCACATTCTCCTGATGAAAGAGCAAGCATTTCTTCTACACAGAAATTCTGGGATTTCTTGAAAGATATTCTAAAAAATATTCCAAATAAATAACCGAAAAACGCCGAGCAAAATTGCTCGGCGTTTTATATTTTAGTCTAATAAATTTATTTTTGTTTAGTCACTACGAATAGATTTTCTTTGGACAAACCTACCAATTCGTGCTCCACATCTACTGGAATATCATAGTAGTCATTCGGTCTTAAAATAATCTCTTGTTCGTTTATAATAAACTTGATTTCTCCTTTTAAAACAACCAAAGAAGCAGGCGTAGAAGTTTTATGTTTTTTAAAAACGCCGTTCTTTCCTAATGATACCGCTACTTGTTTTACTTTTT